>JBIKWL010000096.1:0-21210 GCA_044356335.1 Candidatus Sericytochromatia bacterium | reverse complement strand
CTACTACAAGGATGACTGAATGCCCCCCCAAAAAAACACACCGCTTTTGATTTCTCAACGTCTCCAAGAATTACAAAAACGACTCCGCCTGATTCCCTCCCACTATTTTGGCAATAGCTTTTATCTTTTTGACGAAGCCGCCTTGGCTGACGCTGTTGCCCTCTTTGAAAAGAATCTGAAAGGCGTAACACCCTTTTATGCCATGAAAGCCAATGACCGGGATGAAATTCTCAGGCCTTTGGCCCAGGCTGGCTGGTCGTTTGATGCCGCTTCTGCGGCGGAGGTTGAAAAATTGATCGCTTTAGGCGTTTCGGGCGACCGGATCATTCTGGCCAATCCCTTTAAAGATCGGCGCACGCTCGAAACCATGGTCGAACACCGTGTGGCCATGACCACTGCCGATTCGCCCGAAGAATTGGTCAAATTGGAGCAGGCCTATCAGGCGGTAGACCCAGAAGATCAACCTTTGGTCTTGATCCGCATCAGTTTACCTGCCGAAGGTGTTCAGACCGATTTGGGCGTCAAATTTGGCTGCCCGCCGCTGCAAGCTTTGCAATTGCTTAAAAACTGTCTCAAACTCGGGCTTAAACCTGGAGGCATTAGCTTTCATGTTGGCACCCAGTCTTGGAATTTGGGCAATTATGAGCGTTGCCTGGAGGCCTCTGTCTGGGTCTTAAAAGAATTTAAGCGTGAAACAGGTATCGATCTTCGCTTGATAGATATTGGGGGCGGTTTTCCCTGGGGCTCAGCCGATGGCAGTGGTTCACTGGCAGTTGAGCCGCTTTTGGGCCAGATTGGGCAACTTACGGATGCGGCCCAGGCCGAAGGCTATACCCTGCAGGCCCAGCCAGGCCGGGTGATCTGTGCGGGGGCTTTTACCCTGGTCAGCACTGTGATTGGTAAAACCCACCGCAATCAGCGGGTCTGGTATTATCTCAGTGATGGGGTCTATGGGGCTTATAACGGTATCCTCTATGATCATCAGCCCTATCTGTTTTTGCCCTTGGATCAATCGCTGGAAGCACAATCCGAATGGCCTGATGCCGTGGTCTGTGGACCAACCTGTGATGGTGTGGATATTATGAGCCAGGGTACGCCCTTGCCTGACAATTTGGAGTTGGGTGACTCGCTCTTTACGCCGGATATTGGCGCATATAGCATGGTTGCGGCCTCTCAATTTAATGGTTTTTCACGGGCCCAGATTGTGCCCGTGAGCAGTTTGCCTGAGTTGGATCGGCTTGCCCCCACGTTGGCTCAAGCTGTTTAATCCTACAACAGCTTAACGCCAGACGGAAACGCTTCAAAGCAGCAACTCCAGGAGCCTTGATTCTGGAGTTGCTGTGTTTGGTGTGTGACTGTGTTTTTTTCTTCAAGCTATACTGTTGATCAGATGCGCGAGTCGCAGCAAAGGGAGCAAAGATGAAAAACTACCACAGCCTTGAAAGTTATGCAGCCTGTCTGTTGGGCGGTGCTTTGGGAGATGCCTTGGGCAACCCGGTTGAATTTCAGGATATCCGAGCCATACGCCAGCAATATGGCAAAGGCGGCATTGATGCCTTGGTTGATCCCGATTTTACCGACGATACCCAGATGACTCTGTTTACCGCTGAGGCCCTGATCCGCTTTTCTCTGCAAACAGATTTGCGCGATCTTCATCTGCAGACCCTGATCTATCAGGCCTATTTGCGCTGGCTCCACACCCAAGACTATCCCATTCCGCCCTCTTTGCGCAGCGGTTTTTTATTGCAGCAAAAGGGGCTCTACCAGCAGAAAGCACCTGGTCAAACCTGCCTCAAGGCCTTGCAAAGCGGTAAAATGGGCAGCCGTGATTATGCCCTCAACGAGAGCAAAGGCTGTGGCGGCGTGATGCGCGTGGCCCCTGTGGGCCTCTATTTTTGGCAAGATCCCGAAAAGGCTTTTCGAATTGGGGCGGATTCCGCGGCGATTACCCATAGCCATGTCAGTGGGTATCTCTCTGCGGGTTATTATGCTGCTTTAATCGCCCTGCTGGTCGATGGTGAGCCCTTGGAACCAGCGGCAATCAAAGTGTTGGATATTCTCAAAACCTACCCCGGTCACGATGAAACCCTTTTTCATGTCGATCGGGCTTTGGAAATGCAAGCTGCTGGTTTGGAACCTACCCCTGAGCGTTTGGCCAAAATGGGGGTGGGCTGGCCCGGTGAAGTGGGTGAAGAGGCCCTGGCGATGTCCTTGTTTTGTGCCCTGTCTTACCCCGATGATTTTCGCAGGAGCGTACGTGTGGCGGTCAATCATTCCGGAGACTCCGACAGTACGGGCACAATTACGGGCCAAATCGTCGGTCTGATCAATGGGTTGCAGGCTCTGCCCGAAGATTGGCTCAAACGCCTCAAAATGGCGGATGTGGTCCAAACCCTGGCCGAAGATCTGTTTGTGGTAAGTGGTTCTTTGACAACGGCCCCCCCCGGCCTTTTGCAGCGCCACCTTTAAATCTCTGGGGGCCTATCTCCTTTATCTTGGAGCCGGGCTCGTGTCACACTGAGGGCAGCCTGTGATTTTAAGGAAGCTCTATTATGCACTTCAATCATTACCTGCTTGAAGGTCAAACTTATTTTATTGCCGCCCTCAACGAGCGGCTGAGCGCGCTGCGGGCTGAGGGGCGAGATATGATCAGCTTGATCATGGGGGATCCGATTGAACCCACTTATCCCCCCGTCAGAGATGCGGTCGTGGCAGCCTTGCAGGCCACAGAGATCTCTCAATACCCCAAAAATCGCGGCGAAGGATTTTATCTCGAAGCGGTTGCCAACTGGGCTTTGCGCTATTATGACCAGACCTTTGACCCTGCCAAAGAGATTCTCTCTTGCAATGGCACCAAAGAGGCCATTTTTCATGTCCCGCTTTTGTTTGACTGGTCGCAAGGCCAGGAGATCTGGATACCCTCTCTCTCTTATCCTGTCTACGAAGCTTCGGCTCGCACCTTGGGCATTCCCGTTAAATATTTACCACTCAGCGCTGAAACCGGATTTTTGCCCGATCTGGACAGTTTTTCAGCCGAAGAGTGGCAGCGCTGTCAGCTGTTTTGGATCAACTCTCCCCACAATCCCACCACCGCCTTGGCCGATCGTGCCTATTTTGAAAAATTATTGGCTTTGGCTGAGCGCTATGATTTTCTCGTCTGCTCGGATGAGTGTTACAACGAGTTGTATTATACCGAGCAGCGCCCGGCCTCCTGCCTGGAGATCGACAGCCCGCGTTGGCTGGTCTTCCGCTCGCTCTCCAAACGCAGCCACATGACCGGTTACCGCATGGGGGCGCTGATCAGCCGCAACCATGAAGTGATTCGCCTTTTGGGTAAATTGCGTGAGCCGATTGGTGTAGGAACCCCCAGCTTTATTCAACAGGGGGCTGTCACGGCCTGGAATGACGACCAACACCCGCGTGATTTTGCCGCCGGTTACCGCCACAAACGGGATCTGATCAGCACAGCCTTAAAAGCAGCTGGCTGTGAAGTCTTTGGGGCCCAGGCCGGATTTTATCTCTGGTTTAGCCACCCCCATTGCAGCACATCGGAGCCACTTTTACAGGGTTTTATTGAAGCGGGTCTTCTGATTACCCCTGGCACAGCCTTTGGTTCCGATGGGGAGGGCTATGCCCGCCTGACCTATTGTGTGACCCAAGAGATTGCGGAAGAAGTCGCCCGGCGTGCGGCCCAAGTCAAATTATGAATTTGCTCGAATGGCTGGAGGCTCTGCTCAAGTGCCCTTCGCCCACCTATCAAGAGGCTGAGTTCAATCGCTTTCTGCGCCAAGAGCTTGCCCGTATAATGCCCGAAATACAGATTCGCGAAGTCAAAGACTCGCTGATCCTGCAATGGCCCCACGTGGAAAACAAACCCCATTTGGCCCTGGTTGGCCATTCCGATGTTGTGCCTGCTTGGTTTGAGCCTTATCGAGAAAACGGGCGCTTTTATGGCGCCGGGGCTTCGGATATGAAAGGGGCGTTGGCCAGTTTTTTTTATCTCTGTGAGCGCTGGGGCAATGCTTTGACCTCCCGGTTTAATCTCTCGTTGCTGGTTTATGCCCGCGAAGAGATGACGCCTTTGGTCGAAAATGGCCTCTATCATCTGATTCAGGCATTTCCTGACTATTTTGAATCCCTCGATTTGGCTTTGGTCGGTGAGCCCACCGACAATACCCTGCAAATTGGTTGTGTGGGCAGTATTCACGCCCAAATCACGATTCCTGGACAGGCCTGCCATTCGGCCCGGCCCTGGAATGGCAGCAACGCGCTTTACAATGCCTTGCCTGTGATTCAAGCTTTGGCTCAGCTCAAGCCTGTTCCCCAGCGCGTGTTCGGCGTGGATTTTTTCGATGTCTTGCAAATTACCGAAAGTCAGAGTGAACCCGGTCGCACCTCCTTGCCAGGCTGGTGGAAGGCCAATGTCAATTACCGCTTTGCCCCTGTTCGCAGTTTGGCCGAAGCTGAAATGGCGTTGCTTCAGCACTTAAAGTTGGCGGGCGTGCCCGAATCCGGCATTCAATTGCTGGACAGTGTGGACGCTGGCATTGTGATTGAATCGCCGCTTTTTGCAGAGGTCGTTCAAACCCTGGCTCAGCCTGTGCAAGCCAAACAGGCCTGGACGGACGTGGCCCAACTTTCAGCACTGGGGATTCCGGCATTTAATTATGGCCCAGGTCTGACAGCCCAGGCCCATCAGGCCCACGAATATCTGGATATTGGACTGCTGGAGCAGTATACGGCCTCTTTGGAAGGACTTCTCTTGGCTTAATCTGCCAGCTGCTTGCGCTCTGTGACAGACTTCGTATCTCTGGGTGGCACACCTCGGTTATGATTAACCTGAGCGAAACCCGCGGTTTATTCTTGCCAATGAGGTATCTGTCGTGCAATGCCTGAATAAGATCTTTACCCATCTCGAATATCTGGGCTATGAAACCCATGATTATTTGGCCTTGTTGCGCGAAGAGATTGAGGCTCAGGCAGCCGAATTGGGTGAAGACGTTGAGATTGAGCTGCTCGAAGACGAGGGGGTGGCCGAAGAACAAGAGGTGTATTTGGCCGAACAGGCCGAAGGCACGCCGTCTGAGATCATGATTTTGGTCTTCAAAAAAACCCAAAAAATTGTCTTCCGCGTGAATATGGACCGCGACAAAAGCCCGCTCGACGATGAGCGTTTGTTTGAGACCTTTAATTTGCTCAATGATTCCTTTCGCGGGGCCCCCAAAATCTTTTACGATGCTGACCGTGAAGAAATTGCCATTGAAACGGTCTGGTTTGGCGATTTTTATCGCCAGCGATTGTTTTTGCGCTTTTTTAACGAATTGCAGGAATTTTGTGAGGCCGCTTTGGGCAAGATTTTTTTGACGTCTGAAGAAGATCACCAAACCCAAGCTGAGCGCTTGGAGCGCCTTTTGGAGATCGACTATCATCCCGATGAAGACGATCCCGAAGCCTAAGCGCGAAAAGCCAAAGCCTGCCTCCCGGATTTGATGTATTCTGTATCAAAGGGAGTTAAGACTGCATGCCAAATACTTCATTTGCCCATATCAAAGATCAGGCCCTCATGACGGCCTTGATTGACCGTGGTCTGCTTTCGCGGGAAGTGCTTCAAGGGGTTTTAAGCGAACAAAATCGGGGCTTTCAGGCAGCCACCAATGAACTCAAAGGTTTGCTCTACGAGCTGTTGCTGCGCGAACGCTGTTTGAGGGTCAAAGAATCTATCAGTCTGTCTTCGCTGGCGGAGGTCGAGTTATCTCCCAATGAAAAAACCGCTTTTGATCCTGAACATTGGCGAAATTGGGGAGAGGGCATTTTGCTCTTGGATCCGCAAAAACCTGTTTTGGCGGGGGCGATTCAAGAACATGAACTGCCTGTACGTGGGTTGGTTCTAAGCCCATCCACCAGTTATATTTATACGCCCGAATTGGTGCATCAACCCTATCTGGGCCTGAGCCAGGAACTCATCGACCCTTTTTTATCACGCGAAATCACGCCGAGTGCTGGCCCCTATGATCTGTATATTTCTCCTCAAGGCAAACGGGTCTGTGTGGTCGATCGCGCAGCGGGCGATCTGACCTTGCTTTCGAATCTCAATCACACGCCCAGCGAAGTTTACTCTCTGCGCGAGCCGGGCTCGCGGCTTTGCCTTAATTTGGCCTTTGATGACAACAAAGGCCTGATCTATTTTACCGACAACGAAGCTCCTTACTTGTCTGTCTTGGATATCCAGGCAGGTTCTTTGGAACAATACACCCTCGACCCCGAAATTCCCGGCAATTTGCTGTTAAACGTTGCCAAACAAAAGCTTTACTTGTTGATTCTGTCTCCCAAGCCGCTTTTGCGTCTTTTGGATCTCAATACCCTCGCCACCCTCCAAGAGGTCCCTTTGGATGGCGAGCTTTGGAGCCAGGTGGGCCTGGCCCCGACCGATTTGCTCTATCTCACCCCCCATTACCTGGCTGTGCTTTTGCGCCAGCCTGTGATTGGTTTGCCCCGTCTGGTTTTTTTAAATCCCCAGGATTTGTCTTTGATGGGGGCCGAAATTCTCAATACCAGCTTGCCGCCCAGCCAGTTGGCCATGGCCGGTCCCAATCCGCTGCGTCAGCAGGTGCGCAAATTAACCGATCTTCTGCTCGAACAGGGGTTGGTGGATGCGGAAAAGCTCTTGGAACTCTTCCCGCCGCCATTGCCACCCGAAAAACAGACCGTCTTGGAGATTGTTTCAGCCGAAACCTTGACCGTTGAAGCTTTTGATGATGGCGGAGCGTTGCTTTCACACAGCGAAGAAACCCTGCCACAGCCCCAAGATTCACCCTCTCCCCCACATCTGCAGCCTTTGCCCAAATCTGTTGTCCTGCCGAGCACAGCACTCTTACAGCTCTCGCCGATTGAGTCGGTCAGCCATTTGGCCAAGCCCCATCGCATGGATAATCTGCCCCTGCCAGAATCTGCAGAAGCAGTTATTCTGCAAATTTTAACCGCTTCTTTTTATGCCCAAACCGGCCAAGACATTGATGGCCAAGTCGATGCCCTGGAAAAATTGCGTGAACAGGCGAACTATGTCCGTGTTCGTCTGCAGGATTACGATGCTGCGCGGGTCTTTGTGCCCGACCTTTTACGTGGGAAGGCTCTGCAAACGGTGGTTTTGCGGGAATCTATTCTGACCATGTTAGAATTGCAAGCGGCTCCGGCCCGCCAACCTTACAACACTCCGCCCACCCATTGCCCGGATTGTCATACCCCGCTCTTGGGGTCTTGGGATTGTCATACCTGCGGCCTGGAATTGCTCGATCCCGAGCGCGCATTAAAACGCAAGATTGCTTCGGCTCATCCCCAAACTTGGCTGCCTTCGGGCTATTTTGCCGTGCCCGATGTCAACGAAGGCCGCCTTTTGCTGGTCAATACCCACCGTTTCAATTATGTCACCTGGCAGATGAATCTCAAGGTCTTGCCCGGTGTGCGGCAGCCCTGGGATATGCTCTGGCTCTCGGATTTTCATGTTCTGGTGACTGATCGGCAGGCCAATGCCGTGTTTGAATGTGACCCCGGTGGGCGTGAGGTTTGGCGTTTGGCCAGTGACAGCGATCCGCAGCTTCACCTGTTTGAGCCCGTCAAAGCCACACGTTACAGTCGCGAGATCGGCGGAAATCGCTATTTGATTGTCGATAAAGGCCATCACCGGGTTTTCGAAGTCGACAGCGAGCAAAAAATCAGCTGGCAATGGGGGGAAAAGGGCAAAAAAGGCAACCACCCCCTGCGCTTGAACCAGCCTTCGGATATTCAATACACCCATGAAATGACCTATTTGTTGACAGATACAGGCAATGACCGCATCTTGGAAATTCGCGCAGACAAAGTTTTTCGCACCTTTGGCGACAATCTCGAATTGAGCCGACCTGTCGCAGCCCAGCGTCTGTTTAATGGCGATACCCTGATTGCCGATGCTGGCCATTACCGCCTGTTGATTGTGAATGACGAAGGGGATATTCGCCACGAATGCACCTATTTTCGCCCCGGTCTGGATGAACGCTTTCGCATGGATGAACCCTTGCACATGGTGCGCCGAGAAAACCAGAATGTGGTCTTGATTGATCGCAACCGCGTGATGGAGATCAATCCGATTGCCAAAAAGATTGTCTGGTTCAGCTTTTTACACCAATTGCATTTGGATATCGCTGCTTCAGAAATGCCGACAGAGGCCCCTTATCATATGGATACGGCCAAGGCCTTTGAACAATATCAAGAGCAGACCAGTGCTGAGGTGATCACCCTGCAGGCGATGCTCAAAGCCGTGCCGCTCTTTGCCAATGCCCCCTGGGAGTTTTACGACAAACTTGAAAAAATCTTGCACATGCACCATTTCCGGCCCGGAGAGCTAATTCTGCAAGAGGGTAAATTGGGCCGTTCAATGTTTTTTATTCTCAATGGACAGGTTGAGCTGATCAGCAGTACCGAAGCGGGCCCGACCATGATGTTGGAAGCGGGTGATAGCTTTGGCTATATGGGGATTATTTTTACCGAACCCCGTAAATCCACTGTGCGGGCCCGCACGGCCTGTACGGTCTGTGAGCTTGAGAAAAAAGATTTGGACGTTTTGCTCGACCACTATCCTGACCTGGCCAAACATCGGCAGTCGCTGGCCCAGGAGCGCCTTGTGGTGGCCAAACTCAAGAAAACACCTTCCAGCGCAGGGGCGGCGTCGCGCTTGCAAAGCCTGATTGCCGAGCACAAGCAGCGGGCCCAGGCCAATTTACATGCCTCAAGTGGGCCCCAGCGCAATATGGCCAAAGGAGAGAAACTGGCCCATCGTCTGCAATACACCGAGATTGAAACCCGTTTGATTGCTTTGGCCGAAAGTGAAAAACTGGCCTGCCTTGAATTAATTGTCACGCTCAGCCGCACGACCCGCATGAAAGCGGCCCGAGTGGCTCTGATTGCCCATGTTTTGGATAAATTGGGCACGCTGATCAAAACGGCACCCAGCCCCGAAGACATCCTCGCGGAAAAAATTGGCCACGAGGTGGTTTTTGCACTGCTGACAGCAGAGTCGCCTGAGCAGGTGGTCGAAGATCTTTCTGCGATTGTGGAGGTCGAAGGTGTGGCTGTCTTGCCTGTGCGTTTGGAGCAATTGCCATGATGTCGCCAGCCCCCCTCAAACAGAGTGCTTTGCGTTTGGATGTGCAGGGCCTGGAGCAAAAGGTGGGCAGCCGTGTGCTCTTGGCAGGAGGCATGGGCTTTTCGATCCCCGCTGGGGCCTTTGTGGGCCTGCTGGGCCCTTCTGGCTCGGGCAAATCGACCCTGCTCAAGGCCTGTTGTGGTCTGCAAAAGCCGACCAAAGGCAAGATTTTGCTCAATGGCGAGGATTTTTATAAGAACCCAGCACCCTGGCGCAGCCAATTGGGGTATGTGCCCCAGGACGACATCATCCACCAGGAATTAACCGTAGAAAAAGCCGTGGACTATGCGGCTCGGCTGCGTTTGCCTGTGGACCTCAGTCCTGAGCGGCGCAAGGCCCTGGTTTCGCGTGTGATTGCCGAGGTGGGTTTGCAGGAGCGTCTCAAGGTTCGCATTCGCAAATTGTCCGGGGGCCAGCGCAAGCGCGCCAGTGTGGCGGTGGAATTGCTCAGCCGACCCGGCCTGCTCTTTCTTGACGAACCGACCTCGGGCCAAGATCCCAAACTCGAAGAAGACATGATGCGCCTCTTTCGGGGGCTCAGCCGCGAGGGGGCGACGGTGGTGGTGACCACCCATGCCATGGCCAGCATTGAGCTCTTGGACACCGTCCTGCTTTTACAGGGCGGCTGGTTGGTTTATATGGGGCCGCCGCAGGAACTGTTGGAATTTTTTGACTCCCGCTCTTATGAGGGCATTTTCAGAATCTTGGCCAAAGACAATCCTGCCCAGTGGGCCCAGCGCTTTCGCAGCAGCAAATATGCTTCCCATTTGAGGGGCTTTTAAGATGGCTTCCAATTCAAGCACCGTTGCAAAATCTGCCACCCCGGGATTTATGCACCAGGCAGGGGTGCTGTCTGAGCGCTATTTGGATGTCTTTCTCAGCGATTTTCCCAGCCTGTTTTTGCTGGTCTTTCAGCCTTTGGCTGTGGCGATCTGTACGGGTTTGGTCTGGAAAGGCACTTCTGGCTCTGCCACGCTCTATTTTGTTTTGGTTTTTTCTGCGGTGTTTTTCGGCTGTGTCAATGCCTGCCGCGAGATTGTCAAAGAGAAAGTGATCTTTGGCCGCGAGCGCTTGGTGGGATTACAAATTCCAGCTTATATTGCTTCGAAGTTTTGGGTCTTGGGCATTTTGGGCCTGGGCCAAGCCCTGCTCTTTTATCTGGGGGTGCGCTATTTTTTGGTGCTCGAAGGCAATCCTGTTTTGGTGCTGCTCACACTCTATTTCTCGACCTTGGCGGGCACAGCTTTGGGGCTCTGTATTTCTGCTTTTGTCAGCGCCGACGTCATGGCCATGACCCTGGTGCCTGTGGCTCTGATTCCCCAGCTTTTGTTTTCGAAAGTGGTCATGCCCAACAAAAGCCTGACCGGGGCTGCGGCCTGGTTGGAAAAGCTCACTCTGGTAAAATGGAGTTATCTCAGCATGGAGCAATTGGTGGCCAGTTCGGTGCAATGGGGCACGGTGCTACAGGGGTGGAGTGTCTTACTGGCGATGAGTGCGGTCTTGATTTTACTCAGCGCGATGATTTTAAAAATGAAAGAAAGTTTCTGATGCGTATTTTTGTTGTTTTGGCGCTTTTATTGGCCTTGGCGGGTGGGGTGGTCTTTTATTTGCAGTCTTCGCCCGTGGGGCAAGCTCCCTTGGGCGCCTTGCTCAGTAATGATGCCCAGGCCATTGTCAAAATGGGCCAAACCTTTATGGAGAGCATCCAGTACAAAGACTTTAAATCGGCAGCCCAGTTCAGCTTGCCCGATCAAAAGGCGACTTTGGATATCCCTGTCCTGATTGAGCGGCTCTTTCAGGTCAAGCCCGAAATGATGGATATGAACAATATTCAGGTGCTCTCCCACGATTTTGATTCCTCTGGTGATCGGGCCCGGCTGCGCATGCAGGCCGATGTCAAGTTTTTAAACAGCAGCGAGTTGCGCAAGCCAGAAGTGATTCTCTATTTTAAAAAATTGCCCGATGGCAAATGGTATATGGATTTTGCCTCGTCGATCAAATAGCCTGATCAAATAGATTTGGGTTTGATTGAAATCTCTTTGGGCTGTGGTTTACAATAACAACAATGCCGCAAAGGTGGGGAAAAATATGTCCCATTTCACTTCTGTTCAGACCCGGATCCTCGATCTAGAGTGCCTGGAACTCTCTCTCAATCAGCTCGATTATAAGGTCATTCACAAAGCCCGGATGCGGGGCTGGCAAAACCAGCGCAAAGAAGTGACTTTACTGGCCCAATTTAAAAATTCTTGCCCCTATGATATTGGTTTTATTCAAGATACCCAAACAGGGGCCTTTGCCATGGAAGCTGATTGGTGGGCCATTCATGAACACCTCGGCCTCGAAGACGATTTTTTGATCAACCAGATCAACCAGCGCTACGCCTATAACAAAGTCCTCAAAGAGGTCAAGCAGCGCGGCTTCATGATCGCTGAAGAAAAACAGGACTCCGATCAGAGCATTCGCCTGCTCGTGCGCAAATGGTAGTGTTTTGAACCCATTTTGTTGATTCCCTCGTTCTAATCCACCCCCCTGAATCCCCTCAGGGGGCTGTTATTTTGAGGTTTTGCCTTCCTCAGGATTGCGCCTGAGGACTTCATAGCGGCTGCCCACGCCCCAGGCCTCGTAGAGCCAGAAACCAATAATCACCAAAGCAAAGACCAGATAGACCCGATCCAATTGGCTTTCGGCCATCCCCAGCAAGAGGACCATCACGCCTATTAAGCCCAATTTGAGGATCGAGGCGGTGACATCTCCGAGGCGCATGATCGGCCCTTCGATCAGGGGTTTGAGTTTAAAACGGGTTTCGTTGTCTGCCTGGGTATACAATAATTCTTTTGAGGTGCGGTAAAGCGAATAATTCAGGGCATAGGTGCCTGTTTGCATCCAAACGACAGTCATCAACTCAACGGGGAAAAACATCCCAAGTGTGACCAAGGCAAAGAGCACAGGCAAGGAGACCAACACCCAACGCACCCCCACCCAACGGTAAAGGGGGCGCGCGGCAAAGATCAGCAAGAGCACCCCAACAATTCCCTGGTATTTATTGATGCTGGAGATCAAACGGCGGGTCTCCGCTTCGAGATTGTCGCGGTAGCGGGTATAGGAGGAGATCAGCTCAGGTGTGGCAAGTTCAATCTGGTGGGTTGTGAGAAAGGCTGTCATTTTTTCAGCGTGGGTCTCTTTTTCGACTTGTTTGAGTTCGCGAACCAGAGCAAAGCCATCGGGATTTATGCTTTGGGCTGGTTTGTTTTGCCGCTGATTGAGTGCCAAATTGAGGGGCTGCATGTCTTGCAGATATTGTTTCTGAGCGGCCTGTAAGTCGATGGTTTTGGACCATTGAAATTCCATTACTGTATTAAGGACTGCCAGGGAAAAGACCATGGTTGCAATGCCGCGCACATAGCGGTGCTGCCAAAGATGTTGCAAATCAGCCCAAAAGGGAGGGGCTGATTGAGCTGATATACCCGCGGGACGCGCGGTTTTTTGGGTGTCCGATGTACGGATTGCCCAAAACATAAAGACCAGTGCAAAACCCATTAACGCTGCAGAGATCAGCAGGGTCCATGCTCGGAAGGGGCTGTCTGCGAGGTATTCTGAAAGGGTGGCTCCCATAATCCCGCCGCCTGTAGCACCAATTGAAACAAAGCCAAAACAGCGTTCGGCTGCTTCTGATTGATAAAGTGAGTTGACACAACCCCATAAAACGGCATTGCAGAGCAAAAAATAAACAGAGGCCCAGAGATAAAAGAAGATGGTTGCCCATTTCCCACCCAGCGGTAGAGTTAGCAAAAACAGAATTTTAGCCCCCATCATCAGTGCAAAGGTATAGCCAATCAGACGGTAGACATTGATGCGTTCATAGAAATAGGTAAAGGTTTTGGTCAGGGCAAATGAGAGCAGGGCAATTAAAAGAAAGAAAAGCGGCATCAAATTTGCATCAAATTCTTTGAGAAATTGGGATGAGCGTAGGGGCTTGACCAAGTAATAAGAGGTCAATAAGAGAAAAACTGAGGCGAAACTGAACAGGGTTTTGGCCCGTTCGCCGCTTTTCGCTCCTGTCAGCAGGGCAATGAGTCGCTCGATCATGACTGGCAAGATGTACTTCCTCAATGCAGAAGTTTAATAAGTCTATCTTATCAGACCTGTGAAGCGGGCCCAAGAGGCGCAATGTACAGCGCAAGTAAGCTGACTTGATAGCTTTAGAATTTAAACTATTTTTAAGCGCTTGCTCAAAAAAAGATAACGACCTAAGTCACATTAATTGGGTATAATAGGCCTCGAAAGCGTATTTTGGAGGGGTGTTTGTCTTATGCCCTTGTTTAGTCAGGAGTCCCATCAGGAGCAGAGTCACACCCTGTTCCAAAAAGCCTATGCCTGCCAAATGAAAGGCGAGTTGGAGAAGGCCATTCGCTTCTATCAGCGTTCCATTGATCTCTTTCCCACCGCAGAGGCCCATACTTTTTTGGGCTGGACCTACAGCTACCAGGAGCGTTATCAAGAGGCCATTGATGAATGTTTGCGTGCAATTGTGCTTGACCCTGACTATGGCAATCCCTATAACGATATTGGCTCTTACCTGATCCAACTCAATCAGCCCGAAGAGGCGATTGCTTGGTTTCAGCGCGCGATCGAAGCCCCCCGCTATGAGTCACGGGTTTTTGCTTGGTTTAATTTGGGCAAGGTGGCAGAACTCAAATACGATCAGCATTTGGCCCGCAATTGTTATAGCCGGGCCATGGAGGCAGACCCCGCTTATCTGCCCGCTTGGCAGGCCTATGTAAGAGTCTGCGCCAGCCTTAATTAAGTGCATTCTTGCTGAGACGCAGTCGAAGCTTAGAAGGCACTAATGCAGAGCTAAGTGCATTCTTGCTGAGACGCAGTCGAAGCTTAGAAGGCACTAATGCAGAGCTAAGTGCATTCTTGCTGAGACGCAGTCGAAGCTTAGAAGGCACTAGCCTTGGTTGTTAGCGCGTTTACAAGCTTTACAACCAAGGACAGCATTGCTATGCAGAGCTAAGTGCATTCTTGCTGAGACGCAGTCGAAGCTTAGAAGACACTTATGCAGAGCTATTCCGGCTGGTCAAAACGCAGCAGGGGTGGGTTGATTTGAAAGTCTTGAAGTTTTTCCACGAGGCGATTGAGGCGTATTGACTTTTCCACGATCATTTCGACCAGATCTTCACGTTCGAATTGCATGGCATAGGCAATGAACTCTTTGAGCATCTCCGGGTCTTCACAGGCATTGATCTGGGCTTCGAGATTGTCTTGGTTTATTTCTTCCATGGCAATTAAGTGTCCATCTGCTCCTTCACAGACATACCTTTTCTCAGGTATGCTTGATACGTATTTTATACCCAGTTTCGGCAAATTTCAGTGATGAATTCGTACCCACCCACATTGATCCGACCATTAAAATTAATCAGCCCCTTGCAATCCAGGGAAAATCGCGTGCTCAAACGCCTCTCGGATCTTGTCATCGCTTCGACAGGGCTGCTCTTGCTCTGGCCGCTGTTTGTCTTGATTGCCCTGGCCATTCGCATCAATTCCCCTGGACCAGCTCTTTACAAACAGGAGCGGGTCAGCCGAGATGGCAAGATCTTTAAAATGTATAAATTCAGAACCATGCCCGTCGATACTGAAAAAAACACAGGGCCTGTTTGGGCCACCTCTGACGATCAGCGCTCAACACCGCTGGGAAGCTTTCTGCGGCGCTCGAGCTTGGATGAATTGCCCCAATTGCTGAATGTGCTTGAGGGCAGCATGAGTTTTATTGGTCCCCGCCCGGAGCGCCCCTATTTTGTGGCGCAATTTCAGCAGCAGATTCTCCATTACGATGACCGTCACCAAGTTAAAGCAGGCATGACGGGATTGGCTCAAATCAAAGGTTTGCGCGGGGACACCTCGATTGAAAAACGGGTTGAACACGATCTTTTTTATATCGAAAACTGGTCTTTGGCCCTCGATTTTAAAATTATCTTTTGCAGTTTTTGGGTGATCTTGCAGGATTTTATTGAAAAGAAAGCCTATTAAAGCGCCTGCCCTTTGGCCCATTATCGAGGCCTGCCCCCTTGGCAAAACCAAGGGGTATGTTAATCTGAAATCACGTTTTTAATCAAGAGGGCTGAGGTATCAGAATATGTTTGATAAATTTCTTTCCAAAGTGGGCATTGGTGCAGCCAAACTGGATACCGTGCTGAGCAATCCCGAAGTCATGCGTGGGGAATTTTTAACCGGTGAAATTCGCATGGTGGGCGGTAAAACAGCCCAAAAAATCAATCAGGTCTATCTCGAGCTCTATACCAATTTTAAAGTTGAATATGAAAACGACTACGGTGATGAACACGAAAGCAATTCCAGCTTTGTTTTGCATCGCCTGAATATTGCCGAGGCCTTTACCCTTGAAGCTGGAGAAGAGGCGATCTGGGACTTTGAAATCGAAGTGCCTCCGTATACGCCCATTACCATGGATTATCCCAATGTGTGGCTGAGAACGGGGCTGGATGTCTCCTGGGCCTGGGATCCCAAAGACAATGACGCGGTATGTGTGCTGGCTGATCCTGCTTCGGAGCGGGTTTTGGCTGCTGCTGAGGCCCTGGGTTTTGAACATGCCCACGACAGTGGTCGCTGTTACCAAATGCCCAATCCCTATGGCGCACCTTATGTCCAAGAATTTGTCTTTCATGGCCGGGGCAAATTGGCAAGCCGGGTAGAAGAACTCGAAATGTTGATTGCTGCTGACTTTGAACATGCCGAGGTGGTGATGGAAATAGACCGCCGCAACCACGGCATGGGCGGCTGGATTGCCGACGAGATGGACCTCGACGAGCACAAGCTCAAATTCAGTTTGAGCCATGAACAGGCATTTTCTCCCCAAGACTTGGAGGGGATTATTTTAGAGGCCCTGGGTTAGGGGAAACGTTTTGGGGATTGGGTTCTAGACAAAACGGCGGTTGAACTAAAACCCAATCCCTGATCTGTGTCGGCTTTTAAAGGGTCAACAGATAGCTGACCAAATCAGCATATTCCTGATCATTCATCTGCTGGCGCAGACCTTGGGTCATCAGATTCTGGTAGCCAGGGCTTAAAAACGACTCGGGTTTTTCAATCGAGGTCTTGATATACGTTTCAGCGTCTTGGCCCGCTACGCGGGTGGCTGCAACTTTGCTCAAACCATCAAGTTTGGGGCCTACTGCGCCCTTGGCTTCGGGTAAGCTTGCAATCGCATGGCAGGCTGTGCAGGTTTTTGCCACAAAGACTTTTTTGCCCGCTTCGGCATTGCCTTTGAGACTGGCTGTTTCGGTTTTGGCGGGGGCTTCACTGGCGACTGAGGCCGGGGCTTCTGTTGGTGCGCTGGAACTGTGGCTATCGGTGCTGGCTTGTTCACCTCCTGAAGGACAACCTGTCAGGGCCAGGGTCAATCCGGTCAGGAGTAAGAGTTGAGTGAGTTTCATGGTCTATTCTCTTTCTTTGGTATTTTAATTCTACCTAACATCATCATACGCCCAGATCATTGAATACGCCCAGATCTTGCTTTTCAAAAGCGCTGCAGCAATTTGTTGTCAAAATCTCAGTGAAATTACGACAGCCGTTGTAATTCCAATAATTGCGGCGGCGTAGAATCGGGTGGATAGACCAATTCGATTTTGAACTCACTGCTGCTTTGAGCGGGCAATTCAAAGATTTTTAAGGCGCCGGCCTCTTCGCCTTCGTGTAAGATCTGGTGCATCAGGCTCTCTTCGCTTTTGTCAGCAGAATCCACTTTCCAGCTGAGCAGCACAGAGCCGCGAAAACGCACAGCCGCAGAGCGGGAGACCTGAAAAATGGCTTCAGCCTGGTAGGGCAGATCGCTTTGGAGCCTTACTTCCAACGGGTTATGCAGATAGATTGCATAGCGCCTGGGCCGATCATCGGGATTGTGGAATTGGGCTCTTAAGCTGTATTTTAAGCCGTAATTGCCATGGGACTCGACAGCGGTGTCGGAGACCCGTTTGTGCAGGGGTGCGCTTTGGTTTTGTTTGGTTCCCAGGCGTTTGAGGAAGAGGCTGGCGATTGGAAAGCCGACCCGCTCGCCCACTTCGACAGGCAGAGGATTGAGCTGTCCGAGCCATTCTGTCCCGTGGCCAATGCCAGCCACACGGCCATAGCGGAAGACGCCTCGGGGCGGGGGTTGATCTGACAGATAGGCCGTTGCGGGCGCTTCTTCTGGACCAGCCGCCAAACCCGAGGCGAGCATTTGAATCAGTTCTTTTTCTGTGGGTGGCTCGCCGGTTTGTGAGACCCAGGCCAGGGTGGAGAGATGGACAGGCGCTTCACTTTGAAATTTAAATAGACCCGAAAGGGCATTGTCCTGTTGCAAAACCCAAAGTGGATTGGTGGGTACCGCCTCTAAAAAGAGCAAACGATGCGTGTGGGGGGGCAGTTTGACCTCACTGGGAGGCACCGTGTTCTCGCCGCGCAGCCAAGCCAGTGAAAGACGATCACCCGCACCCGCAAAGATCTGGCCACTGTCGTTGTTTTGAATGCCACTGAGGGCATAAAAAGGGGCTTCGGGCCAGGTGCGAAAAAATGCCCCCTGCTTGAGCTGCAGCAGAGCGTCACTTTCAGCAGAATTGCTGGCCACCACGGCCAGATAGAGCCGTGATGAGGAGAGCGGGGGGGTGCGGGCCACATGGTGCAAAAACAGGCCAAACTCGCCCTGCAGGGCGACACCCAATTTGCGTTTGTCTTCGAGTTTGCTGGGCGGCAGGCTGGAGACCAAAATCCCACTTTGCTCAACCCTTTCGGGGCTGTTGCTGTGTAACATCCAGGTATCATTCAGGCCACCAGGCAGGGGAAAGACACGCAGATCGTGGCTGACTTTTTCAACTGCCTCGGGGGGGCTTGGCTGCTGAAAAACCGCGCAGCCCTGTAAACTGGTCCAGACTGCGGCTGCCATCAGAAAAGGCCGACTTTGACGCCTGCTTGAAGATAATCTCATACACTGAATTCTATCGGGGGTGGGCAAGAGAGATCAAGGGGCATGGCAAAATGCGCCTTTTTTTCTGATTGTTTTTGATTGTCCCAGTGCAGTGAGCTTTGACTTATACTTAAGTATGCGTTTTGCCAACCCAGAAGCCTTTTTATTGCTCTTACTCCTGCCTGTTTTCGCCTTCTTGCGGCGCAAATACAGGCCTGGTCGGCAAGCGGCGTTGCCCTTGCCTACCTATTCTCGGCTGATGGAATTGCCGCGTTCGGGCCATTGGAAACTCTGGCTGCCCCGTTTTTTCTATCTGCTGGGGGTTCTGTGTTTGATCGGCGCTTTGGCCCGGCCACAGTTTGGACGGGAAATCACCAGCAGCAAAGAAAAAGGGGTGGACATCATCCTGGCTTTGGACACCTCGGGCAGTATGCAGGCCCAAGATTTTCAGCCCAATCGTCTGGAAGCTGCTAAAAAAGTTATATCTGAATTTGTGGCCAATCAAAAGAGCAACCGGATTGGGGTGGTGGTTTTTGCCGGTCGCTCGTTTACACTTTTGCCCTTGACCACCGATTACGCCTTGGTGCTGGACGCGATCAAAGATATTCACAAAGGCACGGTTAAAATTGACGGCACCGCCATTGGCGATGGCATTGCCAATTCGGTCTACCGCTTTAAGTCGGAAAACGCCAAAAGCCGGGTCATTGTGTTGCTTACCGATGGTGAGAATACCATGGGCAATATTCAGCCCTTGGTGGCTGCCCAAGTGGCCCGCCAGAAAAACATCAAAATTTACACCATTGGGATGGGCAAAGCCGAAGGGGCCCCCGTGCCCATGATCAACCCCCAGACAGGTCAGCTTTCATATATGCGTGATCGCCAAGGCAATCTCTTTCTCACCCGGATCAATGCCAAAGAACTGACAGAAATGGCCAATCTGACAGGGGGACTGTATTTTCAGGCCGACAACGCTGAAAAACTGACAGCCATTTATGAACGCATTGGCCAGATGGAAAAAAGTGAATTTGAAACCAAACGCACCACACTCTACCTGGAGCAGATGATCTGGCTGGCTTTGCCGGCTCTGATCCTTTTATCTCTTTCGTTCATTTTGCGTACGACCCTGGGTCGGGTGGTGCAGGTCTAAACACAAGCGGGTGGTGCGGGTTTAAGAGGCCAGACTGAGTTGGGGATGCCCAACCACTTCATGGTGGGCCTTGCAGCGCGGCTGATACTCTTCGTCGCCAATCAAGACCGTCGGGCTGGTGTAATGGGCAGGTTGCCCATTGACCAGACGTTGGGTAAACGGGGCGTCCGCGCCACAGGCCTCACAACTGGCGTGTAAAGGCTGATGGGTTTTGCAAATCTCAATCACGGCTTGCATGGTCACACCTGTTTGGGCATAATCACGCAGGGGAAAGTATTCTCGGCGAAAATCGCGGTCAAGGCCCGAGAGATAAACGGAAATCCCTCTTTCGCTCAATTGGCGGATCACAGCCAGCAGACCTGAATCCAAGAGGAAGACTTCGTCAATCAGGCAGGCCTGGGGCAGGCTTCCGGCAGGCAAATACTGGTTCAAATGCAGGGCATCTTGCTCTGAAGCACATTCTTTACCAAGATCCCGTGTCTGTAAGAGGGGCAGTATTTCGGCTGCGGTATCGATGCCCAGGGCCTGGATATCCCGGCATAAGCTGTCTCTTGAACGAATAAAACAGCCGTCACGGGTATCTTGACGGGGCTTAAAGGCCAGAAAGGGAATGCCAGCGGCAAACAGGGCCTCGGCTTTTTGCACGAGGTAGCGGGATTTGCCGCTTTTCATGGGGCCATAACAGATTTCCAGGTGGGGTTCTTCGTACACGGGAGTGTGATCCTTGCCGCAATGTGATAAGGTATCCTACCATGTTTTTTTTGTCTGACAGAGGTCTCTTTTTAAGTATTTTTGGGTCGCAAAAAATAGGCTTTTCCCTTTCCCCCGTTGCCATTCACTTGTTTCCAGCCTATCCTGAAAGAGATTGTATTTTGACGAGGTAGACTATTTCATGGACGCCCCCGTATTGCCTTCTGATTCTTCAGCCGCTCCGACCAAAACCTATAGCCGCTTGGTTGTCTTGTCAATTCTGGTGGCCGCCTTGGGCTATTTTGTCGATATTTACGATCTGCTTTTGTTCAGCATTGTCAGGGTCAGCAGTCTTAAATCGCTGGGTCTGCAAGGCGAAGCGGTGCTTTCCACAGGTCTGATGCTGCTCAATATGCAGATGTTTGGTATGTTGTTGGGGGGCGTCTTTTGGGGCATTTTGGGGGATAAACGGGGAAGGCTCTCCGTGCTTTTTGGCTCAATTTTCCTCTATTCAATCGCCAATTTGCTCAATGGCCTGGTTCAAAATGTCGAACAATACGCACTTTTGCGGCTGATCGCAGGCATTGGCTTGGCCGGTGAACTTGGGGCTGGGATCACCCTCGTGAGCGAGCTCATGCCTCGCCACAGCCGCGGATACGGCACCACGATTATCGCTGCGGTAGGCATCTTGGGCGCTGTGGTCGCGGCATTTGTCGCCAACCTCTTCGATTGGCGTACCTCGTATTTTATTGGTGGTGGACTCGGTTTGGCCCTCTTGGTTTTGCGCGTGAGCCTGTTTGAGTCGGGTATGTTTGCCAAACTCAAAGAGAGCACTGTCTCACGCGGAAATTTTTGGATGCTGTTTACCCACCGGGAACGCACGTTTAAATACCTGAATTGTATTTTGATTGGTCTGCCGATTTGGTACGTGATCGGTATTTTGATTACCCTCGCGCCTGAATTTGGCGCAGCCTTGGGTATGAAAGAATTGCCCACGGCAGGCAATGCCGTCAAATATTCCTATATTGGTCTCTCTCTGGGGGATCTTTGCAGTGGTCTGCTCAGTCAACGCTTGCGCAGCCGCCGCAAGGTTGTGTTGCTTTTCTTGGGGTTGACAGCCGTTTCGGTGGTCGCCTATTTTCTCTTTGGTGGCCAATCGCTCTTTCACTTTTATCTGATCTGTGGCTGTTTGGGCTTTTCGGTCGGATTTTGGGCTGTCTTTGTGACCATGGCGGCCGAAAA
>JBIKWL010000227.1:0-6262 GCA_044356335.1 Candidatus Sericytochromatia bacterium | reverse complement strand
AAGTTAAAGGTTATATAGAGGTTAAGAAGTTAATCCTTTCTTTATTTGATTAAAATAAGAATAAATTAAGATAAAATTAAGGTTAATTCTTTTTGTTCTGATTGTCTTTGTTGAAAAGTAAAAGGCTTGTAAATAAATGGTTTTGTTCGATTTTAGTGAGAAGTCTTGGGCCTTCAGATTGGGCAAAAAAAGTTAAGTTGAAGTAAACTGATCCCAGTCTTCCATTTTAAGACTTATATTATTTCGAAAAAAAGACCCTGGAGGCGCACCAAATGAGCCATCTGAGCCGATTGAAAACCCAAAATACCCAGCGGCAAAAACAGGCTGTGCTGGGCCGTCATTTTTGTCTGGGGCTGTGCCTCGCGGCCTCTCTGCTCTGGCAGATGCCAGCCCAAGCTGAAGCGGACCTGATTGCGGGCCCGATGGTGGGCCATACCGACAGCCATTCCAGCCGTATTTGGCTGCAAACCGACGAAGCGGGCAAAGTGCAAATCGAATATTGGGAAAGGGGTTCAGCTGAAAAAAAGCGCAGCGCTGAGGTCAGCACAGGTGAAAAAGGCTGGTTTACCGCTCTCCTGCATTTGCCTGGTTTAAAACCCGATCAGGCTTATGAATACCGCGTTTACCTCGACGGACAGGGGATCGAAAGCAAAAACGTTCAACACTTCAAAACCCCGGCCTTTTGGCAAAAGGGCCAGGCTGCCCCCGATTTTCAGATTGTGATGGGCTCTTGTTATTATATCAACGACGATTGGATGAAATTGCTGGGGATCGAATACGGCGGCCCCCTGCAGATCTTTCAGGTCTTGGAGCAAGAAAAAGCAGATTTCATGCTCTGGCTGGGCGACAATGTGTATATGTCTCCGCTCGATGTCTCCAATCCCTGGCGCATGAATTCACGCTACCGGCTGCAACGCTCCCAGCCCATGATTCAGCCCCTGCTGGCAAAAATGCCCCAATATGCGATCTGGGACGACCATGATTTTGGCCCCAATAATTCAACTGCGGGCTTTCCCTTAAAGGAATCCTCCTTGGATTTATTTAAGGCCTATTGGGCCAATCCCCGCTATGGTCTGGCCACTGAGCCCGGCAATTGGTCGCGCCTGAGTTGGAATGATGTGGATATCTTTTTGACCGATGGCCGCTATTACCGCGATGCCTATGATCTACCCGAAGCAAAGCGCAAGCTCTTGGGGGAATCCCAATTGGCTTGGCTCAAGCAGGAACTCAAAGCCAGCCAGGCGCCGTTTAAACTGGTGGTGATGGGCAGTCCGATCTTTAATCCCGTTTACAGCGAGAGTTTTGCCCAATACCCGAGCGAATACAACGACTTTTTTGACTTTGTCCAACGTGAAAAAATCGAAGGCCTTGTCTTTATCTCTGGCGATCGCCACCACTCAGATCTCTACAAAGAGCCCGTGAAAAATGGCTATCCCTTTTATAATTTTACCTCTTCGCCGCTCACCAGTTTGCCCACCCAGATCATGAGCGCAGCAGAGCAGAACCTGCCCAAACGCGTGCCTGGCACCTTGGTTCAGCAACACAATTATGGCAAGCTCAAATTTGAAGGCCCCCCCGGCAAACGGGTGCTGATCATGGAAACCCGCGACGCCAAAGGCAAATTGCTTTGGGAGTACCGGATCCAGGAGCAGGAGCTGAGGTTCTAGTACTCGCCAAAAATGAACAGGCTGCCCAAATTGCCGTGGTCTTCTTGGCTGTACACGGGCAGTTGATCGGGGGCTGCGGTTTTGGGGTTAAAGCCTACGACGGTATAACTGGCCAAAATTTCACGGCTGCTGCTGACCAGTACCATGGATTGCACGTCAGCGTATTTGCGCTCACCCAGTATCAGGCGGTTGCGCTGATTCTGAAAGACAAAACCCAACAGGGTTTGTCCTTGGTGTACGGCATAGATCAACGGGCCATCATCAAAGGCAAAGGGCCGGGCCTGAAAACGGGACCGCAGAAATTGTTGCAGGCCTTCCAGATGGTCGCCATACGCTTCGGTCACACCATTGCCAGGCAGGCCTGTAATCAGCTCAAAAGACAGATTTTGACTGTCTTGCCGGGGGGCCAACTGTTTTTCCAGGGCCGAAAAAACCGGTTGCAAGACCTGTTCCTGTGAGTCTGAGCGGCCCAGTGTCACCGGGCCAGAATAATTGAGGTTGAGTGCGGCCTTCGCGCCGCTTTGGCCACTCACCAGGGCCCGCAACTCGAGGTTGAGATCGTTGCGCAAACGAGATGTGCCAGGATAAGACAAGACCCAGGCCTTTTGCTCTCCGACATTTAACTGCAGGGCAATGGGCACTGGATGGACATAAAAGAGGTCGATGCCACGGCGCTTGCTGACTTCGTCGGCATAAACCTGCGCCTGGGCCTGTGTGCGGGTTTGTATTTCAACAGGGATCTTATCTGGTGACAAGACAGCCACCTGCAATGAACGCTTGCTCTGGCTTACACTCTGGCTCACACTCTGCGACTGTGCCCGCGTCGGTGTACGCCCTTGAGACGGTGTCCACGGAACCAATGGCTGACAGGCCGCAAGCGTCAGCATCAGTGCCGCCAAGACAGAGCCCAAAGAGAAACGCATTTTCAAAGCGCTATTCAGTGGGAGAGTCATCGACCGCGGAAGCCAAAGCAGAATCGGGTTTGCCTGCCAATTTTTCGAGACTGGCGGCGATACTGGCCAAATGTTCGTTGTGTTTGTCGATCGATTCTTTAACTCCATACAGCACCTCTGCAATCACAAAGAGGTGGGGGGTTTGACGATCTGAGAGGTAACCGTAAAGCTCATTGAACTTGGACATAATCTTTTCCTTTGATTTTCATTCAAAGACCTTAAAAACCGTGCGCCAAAAAATGAAAGGCTCGCGTGAAGCGCCTGATGCTTATCATGGTAGCACAGAGCAGCCAGGCGGGAGAAGTCAGGTTTTGGGCGGGAAGGTGGAGAGCGTCGGTTTTGAGGCTTGGGCAAGCGCCTTCTTGCCTAAAACCTTCAAACCTAACACCTAGAACCGAATCCCCCTAAGGTATAATGGGTTGGATTAAACCAAATTCGGGCCCCGTGCCCCATTCAAGTCACAGAGAGGTCTTTGTCGCATGAAAGAAGTCGTAATCATTCAGGGTGCCCGTACCCCTTTTGGCCGCTTTGGCGGTGGCCTGAAAGACGTCTCTGCCATTCAGTTGGGGGTCGCCGCGCTCAAAGCTGCACTCGAACGCAGTCAGATAGAAGCAGCCCAGGTTGAACAGATTATCATGGGCAATGTGGTTCAATCCGGTCCCGACCCCATTTACTTGGCCCGCCACATTGGACTTTTCAGCGGCATGCCGATCGAAGCCCCCGCTTTGACGGTCAATCGTCTCTGCGGCTCTGGCCTGGAGTCGGTGGTGCAAGCCGCCCAGTTGATTCAATTGGGCGAAGCGGAAATTGTCGCCGCAGGTGGCAGCGAAAATATGAGCCAAATCCCTTATGTCATGCCCGATGCCCGCTGGGGCTACCGCATGGGTCACAGCCAGGTGATCGATCTCATGACCGCCTCTTTGATTGATGGTTGCACGGGTCAGGGCATGGCGATCACCGCTGAGAACCTGGCCGAAAAATACAGTATTAGCCGCGAAGAGCAAGATGCCTTTTCTGTGCGCAGCCAACAATTGGCTGGGCAGGCCCAGGCCTCTGGCCGTTTGGCCCAAGAAATTGTGCCCGTGGAACTCAAAGACAAAAAGCAAACGGTGATCGAACACGATGAACACCTGCGCCCTGAGACCACCGTCGAACAATTGGGCAAACTCAAAGCCGCTTTTAAAGCCGGTGGCAGTGTGACAGCAGGCAATGCCAGTGGAATCAACGATGGGGCAGCCGCTTTGATCGTGACCAGTGCTGAAAAAGCCGCTGCTCTGGGTGTCAAACCGCTGGCGCGGATCAAGTCCTGGGCCAGTGTGGGTGTGCCTCCCGAAATCATGGGTTTTGGCCCCGTACCGGCTTCGCGCAAGGCGCTCGAAAAAGCGGGACTGAATATTGACCAAATCGATGTGGTTGAGATCAATGAGGCCTTTGCCGCTCAGTATTTGGCGGTGGAAAAAGCCCTGGAACTGGACCGCAGCAAGGTCAATCTCAATGGCGGCGCAATTGCCCTGGGCCATCCCCTCGGGGCCTCTGGCGCGCGGGTGCTGCTCTCAGCCATGTATGAACTGCACAACCGCAAACTGCGTTATGGTCTTGTCAGTCTCTGCATTGGCGGTGGCCAAGGCATCGCCATGGTCATCGAAAACAGCCAACTCTAGTTTTGGGCATGGATGACGCTGAAGACCTCTACGCATTGTTACAGGTGCATGCCAAGGCCAGTCCCGAAGTCATTAAAAAGGCCTACCATACCCTGATGCAAAAAAACCACCCCGATCGCGGTGGCAATTTGCAATTGGCGCAGCGCATCAACCACGCCTACGATATCTTAATTGATGGGGAGCGGCGCAAACGCTACGATCTCTGGCGCGAAAAAATTGCCCGGCAACGGGAGATGATTCGCTCCGAGAAAGAGGCTTTTGCCCGCAAAGCCAAAGCAGAAGCAGAGCAAGTGGCCGCGATCAAAGCCGAGCCGGTCGAACTCAAAAAACTCGAAGGCAGCTACCAAGCACCCATGCTCTGGGGCTCTCACCTGCTCCTGGCAGACGAACGCGGTCACCGGGTGCTTTTGATGAATCTCAAAGGCGAGGTGGTCTGGAAATATGGCAAAAAACAGGGGCAGAGCTTAAAAAAGCCGCATATTGCCCTGTTTACGCCAGAGGGCCATCTTTTGGTAACTGATACCGGTCAACAACAGGTGCTCAAGCTCAATCTCAAAAAACAGACCCTCTGGTCGTATACCTATCAGCAGCAATCGGTGCAGATGCGGGCCATGGCCCAACCCAGTTTTGCCACAGCCACTGCCGCCGGGGGGATTCTCCTGACCGACAGCGGTCACCGGGCGGTGTTTGAAATCGCCCCCAACCACAGCATCGAATGGCAGTTTCAGGGGCAATTGGCGTTTAATCTGAAATGGACCCACAGCCTGATCCGGCCCGAGGTCTTTTTACCGGTCTCGGCGTTTGAACTTGAACCCGGCCTGTTTTTGGTTGCAGATCAAGGCAATGGCAGGATTTTGTTGATCAACCGCAAAGGCAAATTGCTGTGGATGTATCCCGAGAAAAAAAATGAGACCTTGGCCGCGGTCAATTTTGCATATCGCTTGAAAAGCGGTAATATTTGGATATCGTCGGATAAACTGATCGAAGTCAACCCCAAGGGAGAAGTTGTCTGGGAATACAGCAAGCTCAGCGATGTGGATATCAAGCAGGCCTATCCGCTTGAAGACAGTCGTTTTCTGGTCGACTTTTCCCACCTGGTCAAACGGGGAATTAACCAGGAAATTATGCAGCTGGATCACACAGGCAAAATTCTTTTCAGGCATTATTATTCCCAGCACCGCTTTATTTAGAGGGCAAAGAAACGTGGAGATATAAGGAATGGAAAATACAAAAATCCAAACGCTCTGGAATATGTGTCTGGAGCTCAAAGATAAGCGGCAATCCCTGCTTGAACAGTGGCGAAATACCCAACATTATCTCGACAGCAAACAGACCCTGATCGAAAATGAATTTGAAATTCTGCGCCAGAACAATACCGAATTGGCGCAAGATGTGGATTCGCTCTATTCTCAATTGTCCCAATTCCAGCATTTCTGGAAGAGCTATTTTGGCGATGTGGTGGGCCTGCAACAGTCGTTTGCCCATTTGGGAGGGTCTTACCAAGAACTCAATGGTTCCTTTGGTCAACTCTACAGCGAATTAGCCCATCTCAGCGAAGATATCAAGGCCTTTACCTCCCGTTCGGATGCCTCTTCTGATGAATTAATCGGGCTGCGCGAGCGCTTTGAAGCGCAACAGCAAAAGCTCCAAGAAACCTACGCCCAATACCAGGCCCAAAAAGACCATCTGGCGACCCTCAATCAGGAAAAACGCCTGCAACAGGACAGCATTTCCAGTTTGCAAGGGGAGTTGGAATCGCTGCATGGCCATTTTGCCGATCTCGGCGCGTCGCTGCAGTCGTTTCATCAAGAACTTGGCAGCTACCGCGAAAAATGGCAGCAAGAAAAAGCCGCCCATTTGCAGGCCACCCAGGTTTTACAAACTGAACACAGCGAATTGCAACAGACCCACGCAGAGCTGCAGACCCGCCACACGGAATTGCAGTCCGATCACACCCGGCTGCACAAAGAACATGCGGATC
>JBIKWL010000095.1:0-21301 GCA_044356335.1 Candidatus Sericytochromatia bacterium | reverse complement strand
TGACCCTGGCAGACCAACAGGTAGATGTCTATTTACCTGTTGGCAAAGGCCCCTTTCCCGTAAATGTCTATGCAACAGGCCTCTCACATACTCAACGTCATGCCAAAGCCAACGCCAACCACTTTGCCTCTTGGGGCATGGTAACAATTGTCCCGTCACTCGGAGGCAACCTCAATCCCGTTAACAGTGGGCAGAGTATAGAAAAAATCCTCTCAGATCTCAGTCAGCGCAAAAAACTCCAAGGCACACAGATTGACCCGAATTTAATCGCTGTTTCAGGGCATTCTTTTGGCGGTCTAACAGCGACACTCGCAGCAGATCATCCGGCAGTAAAAGCCCTGCTGGCATTGGATCCCAACGACAATTTACTGCAAATGAATCCAGGTCGTCGCCAGGCTTCTCAGGTTCAAGTACCAGCAGCATTTATCTTTGGCGACGGCGGCCCCAATAACCTCGGCCCCGGAATTTACCATGAATTGGCTTCTCCCCAAAAATACGCGTTTGAACTCAAAGATATGCCTCACCTCAATTTTGTCAGCAGCTCAGAATGGCCCAATCAGCCGGGGCAAGAGCGTGCACTGGACTTTGCCACCGCCTTTTTATTGCATGAATTGGGTGGTCTGAGTGCCACACAGCCTTATCTGGCCGATGGAAAAGAAACAAAAGCAGCAATGCGTTCGGGTGAACTCAGACAGTTTTAACAAACTTCATTCAACCAAGTTGTTCAGCACCTACGTCGACTGTTAAGATGCCTGGGATTGCAACAAATCCGGCCAACAAATCTGGCAAAGAATACACACACATCATTTAAATCATGCAAAAACAAGACAAAGAAGCCTGGCTCGCCTTACCTATTATCGTATTGATTGGCTTTTTATTGGCCCTGGCAGGCAGCCAAGGCGGAAAAAGCATCGCTGGCTTGCCGATCTATGGCTGGAGCGTCCTGTTGGCCTATGTGATTCAGTGGCTGGCGTTTGTCTTTGCCTACCTCAAACAGACCGAAAAGTTTTACGATCTGATCGGCAGTTTGACCTATCTTTCCGTCTTGGCCCTCTCCCTGACCCTGAGTGGCAATTTTCGCCCCGTCTCGCTGCTGCTGGGCGGGTTGATTGGCGTTTGGGCTTTGCGCCTGGGGTCGTTTTTGTTTCTGCGTATCCAAGCAACGGGCTCAGACAGCCGCTTTGATCAGATCAAGCCCCATTTCCCGCGCTTTTTAATGGCCTGGACCCTGCAGGGCCTGTGGGTCTGTTTTTCATTGGCGGCCGCTTTGGCTGCCATTACCACACAGGCCAACACGACCCCAGGCCTGCTAACAATCTTGGGCACAGCCATCTGGATTGTCGGTTTTGGGATTGAAGCCCTGGCTGATCGCCAAAAAAACAGCTTTCGCAAAGATCCCAACAATAGAGGCAAATTTATCCAGAGCGGCCTCTGGGCTTGGTCACGCCACCCCAATTATGTTGGCGAAATCTTGCTTTGGCTTGGCATTGCGGTGATTGCCCTGCCCCACTTACAAGGCTGGCAATACCTGACCCTGATCTCCCCTGTATTTATCTATATTCTACTCAGCCGGATCAGTGGCGTGCCCATGCTCGAAGAAAAATCCGACCAAAAGTGGGGCGGGCAGCCCGAGTACGAGGCCTACAAAGCCCGCACCCCGGTGCTCTTTCCTTTGAAAAAGCCTTGAAACAACCCAACCCCGTTGGCCAAGACCCTGAAATGAGTCCTTCGACTTCGCTCAGGACACAACTCTTTCCTGTCGCTCCCTGAGCGGAGTCGAAGGGAGCCCTCTAAACCCCACCTGCAGAGCGAATCAAACTCAAAAATTCATTGCGCGAATTCATATCATCTTTAAAACAGCCACCCATTTTGCTGGTGATCGTCTCGCAGTTGATATCTTCTACGCCCCGCGCTTTGACACAATAGTGTTTGGCGCTGATCATCACGGCAATATCTGGGGTCTCCAGCACGTGTTCGAGCGTGAAATAGATCTGCTCAGTTAAACGCTCCTGAATCTGTGGACGGCGAGAAAAATACTCTACCACGCGGTTCATTTTGCTCAGGCCCAGAACCTTGTCTTTGGGAATATAGGCAACATGGGCATAGCCATCAATCATCACAAAATGGTGCTCACAGGTGCTGTGGACAACGATGTTTTTTTCAATCACCATCGATTTATAGCCCATTTTGTTTTCAACAGCTGTGATTTTGGGAAAGTTCTGAGGGTCGAGCCCCCAGTACATTTCGTTGATATACATGGTCGCCACCCGGCGCGGGGTATCTTTGAGGCTGTCATCGGTCAGATCCAGCCCCATGACGGTCAGGATCTCTTTAAAATTCTTTTCGATCACATCGACTTTGGCCGATGGGCTGATCTGATCTTTGATGCGCGGGGTTTCGACCCCTTTGGCTTCGAGATAGGCCAAAACCCGTTTGCCGAGTTCATAATCTGTTTTTCCACAATCGAGACTCATGGAGGACTCCTTTGTTGCTGTAGTGCATTTGTAGTATTCCCCTGAGTGTAGCCCAAGTTTCAGCATTAACTCAACAGAAATGCAAAGCAAGCTCTGGAGAACAGATGGAATCAAATTCAGTCCCAAAGCAGAGAATCAAGGTCAGTCAAAACGGGATCTGCCCTATAATAAGACTAAGTCTAAAAAGTGAATTAGGGAGAAGCTGGCCCTCATGCCAAACATTCAAAATGGCAGCCGCTTAGGTGAATGGAAAAGCCGTTTCGGTACAGCCGAAATTCAGGCCCGCGAAAAAATTGGCAGCGGCTATTCCGATCAGCTCGAAGCCCATAAGGCAATCGTACAATCAGGAAAACAAGGGGCGATTGTCCTGGAAGGATATGCCACTTTTGCTGCTTATGCCATAGAAGACGGCGCTGCTTTGGATGACTTAAATTTGGGAGAGACTGTCGAAGGCAAGGCTTCAGCGGTCGTCGATTTTGTTGGCAGTGACGGAGCCAGTCTGGAGAGGGGCATCTATGTTGAGCCGCCAACAGGCAAAGACAATGGCAAAAACGTGCATTTTATGCGCGCACTCGATCGTCCAAACCAAAATGTGGCTCGCCAGTTTCTAGATAATGCGATCTTGGGTGCGCCCAATCGTTTGTTGCAAACCGATGAAAAGGCGTTGCTGCGAGCCAAGGGTTATACAGTGGTGGTCGATAATACAGCCACCAGTCGAGAGATTGTTCAAGCCCTTTACGATCCCCGTACCAGTGGACTGGTTTTTCTTGGCCATGGCGGAGGAGGAAATTTATCAACGGCGGGCAACAGCGTGTTTAACCCTAAATGGCTCGGCCCTCAAAATATTGATCCAAGCAAAGTGAGTCCGAATTTACGCATGGCTTATTTCCAGTCCTGCTCTGTCGGCAAACAAGAAGCGGCCTGGCAAAAAGCGTTGGGCCCCCAAACTGAAATTTTCAGCTGGAGTCGTTATGCCACCAATCTTGACATATTATTAGCCAACAGTGGCTCAAATCTATATACGCCAAAGACAGCTGGCTTGCTCAATCCCTATGAATGGATGGGTGAAACCCTGTCTCAGGCGATCAACAAAAATCTCGATTGAGCTGAAAACGGCCAAAAAATGGCCCAAAAAAAGAGGGGGAATCAAATTCCCCCGACAGGGTTCAAGGAAAAGGGTCATTTGCCTTTAGAGGCAAATTTTAAATCTACGACTGACAAACGGCATTTGCTGTTTGCCTGTTTTTAATTTCCCAGTTCTCAAAATTCTTAATCGCAAATGCTCAAATTATTACATTTTTTTTACATTCCAAAGCAGAGTGAATTCTCAGGATATTTCCCCAATCTCAGCCCAAATAGTCTGTAAGCGAGATGCATACATGGGTTAAGATAGAGTACATTTGAGAAAAAAGTCCGAGATCTATCAGAAAAAAATCCAGGACCAGCTAAAGGATCAGGTAGCCCCATGAGTTATAATCACCACGAAATCGACGCCAAATGGCAAAGCTATTGGGAAACACACAAAACATTTAAGACCCCCGCCCTCGGAGATCGCCCCAAATATTATATTCTGGACATGTTTCCCTATCCTTCTGGTCAGGGCCTGCATGTGGGCCATCCCAAGGGCTATGTTGGCACAGATATGATTGCCCGCTACAAGCGCATGCGCGGCTTTGATGTGCTGCATCCGATGGGCTGGGACGCCTTTGGCCTGCCCACTGAGCGCCAAGCCAACAAAGAGGGCATTCACCCCAAAGTCGTGACCGACCGCAATACCGACACCTTCCGCAAACAGCTGAAAAAAATTGGTCTGGGCTATGATTGGGACCGTGAAATCGCCACCAGCCACAAAGACTATTACCGCTGGACCCAGCTGATCTTTCTCAAACTCTACGAAAAAGGCCTGGCTTACCAAGCCGAATTGCCCGTCAATTGGTGCCCGGCCCTGGGCACGGTACTGGCCAACGAAGAGGTCAAAGACGGCGTCTATGTTGAAACCGGAGATCCGGTTGAAAAGCGCCTGATGACCCAGTGGATGCTCAAGATCACCGCTTATGCCGACGCCCTGCTCGAAGACCTCGACACCCTCGACTGGCCCGAGAGCCTGAAAGAAATGCAGCGCCACTGGATTGGCAAAGCCGAAGGCGCGCGGATCACCTTCCAGATCGCGGATCAGGATTCCAGCTTTGACATCTTTACCACCCGCCCCGACACGCTCTTTGGCTGCAGCTACTGTGTGCTGGCCCCCGAACATGCACTCGTACCGCAGCTCACCCAACCGGGTCAGAAAGCCGCAGTAGAGGCCTATGTCGAAGCAGCCGCCAAGCAATCTGAGCGCGAACGCATGACCGAAGTCAAAAAAACCGGCGTGTTTACAGGCTCTTATGCCGTGAATCCCGTCAACGGCCAGCGGGTGCCAATCTGGATTGCCGATTATGTGCTGGCCAATTATGGCACCGGCGCAGTTTTTGCCTGCCCCGCTCATGACGAGCGCGACTGGGACTTTGCCGAGGCCTTTGATCTGCCGGTGATCGAAGTCGTGCAGGGGGGCGACGTACACGAAGCCGCTTATACCGGAGATGGCCCTCACATTGATTCTGAATTTTTGAATGGCCTGAATATTGCCGAGGCCAAAAAGGCCATCATCGCCTGGCTCGAAGAGCACAAACATGGTGAAGGCCAGATCAATTACCGCCTGCGCGACTGGCTCTTCAGCCGCCAACGCTATTGGGGAGAGCCGATCCCGATTGTGCATCTCGAAGATGGCAGCGTCGTGGCCCTATCTGAGCAGGATCTGCCGATTGAATTGCCCCACCTCGACGACTTTAACCCCACCGCTGATGGTCAGCCGCCCCTGGCGCGCACCGGGCCCGAGTGGCGCGAAGTGACCCTGCCCGATGGCCGCAAAGGCCTGCGAGAGACCAATACCATGCCCCAATGGGCCGGTTCTTGCTGGTATTATCTGCGTTTTATCGACCCCCAGAACAGCGAAGCCCCCTGGGATCCCACCCTCGAAAAACGCTGGATGCCCGTCGATCTCTATGTCGGTGGCACCGAACACGCCACGCTGCACCTGCTCTATGCCCGTTTCTGGCACAAAGTGCTCTACGATTTAGGCATGGTTTCAACCAAAGAGCCTTTCCAGCGCCTGTTTAACCAGGGCAAGATCCAGGCCCGCAGCTTCCGCGATGGCCGGGGCAAATACTATTACCCGAATGAGGTCGAAAGCCGGACCTACACCAGCGCCAAAGGTGAGACCCAAGACCAGTGGTTTGTCAAAGGCACGGAGACCCTGCTCGAAACCCGTGTGGAAAAGATGAGCAAGAGCAAACACAATGTGGTCACCCCCGACGAGACGATTGAGGAGTACGGGGCCGACTCGCTGCGCCTCTATGAGGTCTTTATGGGCCCGCTCGAAGACAATGCCGTCTGGCAGACCGAAAACATGGCAGGGGTGCGCCGTTTCTTGGAGCGTGTCTGGCGCTTGTATTTTCCCGAAAAAGCAGTCGAAGCCCAAGACGAGATCCCCGAAGATCTCGACCGCCTCTTACACAAAACGATCCAAAAAGTCAGCCAAGATTTGGATGAAATTCACCCCAATACCGCTGTCAGCGCCATGATGATCTTCGTCAACGAGGCCACCAAATTGGGTTATCTGCCCGCGCCCATGAAAGGCGTCTTTGCCCGCCTGCTCGCGCCGTTTGCCCCGCATTTGGCCGAAGAATTCTGGGCCAGCCTGGGCCACAGCGAAAGCATCGCCTTGGCCGATTGGCCCGAATTTGACCCCGAAAAAACCATCGACCGCGACATTGAATTGCCTGTACAGCTCAATGGCAAATTGCGCGGTGTGATTGTCGCGCCCGTGGGGGCCGACGAAGCCACCGTGCGCACCATTGCCGAAGGCAACGAAGCGATTCAGGGCCATTTGGAGGGCATGCAAATCGTGAAAGTGATTCACAAGACCGACCGCATGTTAAATCTGGTGGTGAAACCCGCTTAAACGCACAGCTTAAAGCCACAGGCCCGGCTGGGGATTCCAGCCGGGCCTGTTTTAAATGTATTACAAAGCGCAAACGGGATTCTGGCATCCGTTGCTGCTTTTGGGTTTTAAGGCTTCAAAACCGAAGGATGCTTTTTGGCCGCTTGATTAATCGCCGCTGCCTGGGCCCCTTTTTCTGAAAACAGGGATTCAAACGCGGTTTTGGCCGCCTGGGGAGAAGGCAGCCCCTGGGTCATCGCTTGATAGCCCAGCGCAAAGCCATAGACACTTAAAGCAATATCTTGATGGCTATTGCCATCGCGGGGCTTGTGAGGGGCCGCAAAACGCGGTTTGTCTTTGGCCAGATTTTGGGCCACTTCAGCAGGACTGCTGGGGGCTTCGATGGCCTGGGAAATCGCGACAATATGTTGAAATGCTTTGTCGTGTTGGCCGGTTTGCGCGGCCTGTACTGCTTGATCCCAATGGCTGCGAATCTGGTCGGGATCGCCGTTGGCCACCAATTGGTCGTAGGCTTTCATCTGGCCCAGAAAACCGCCATCCCCCAACATTTCATGGCCAATAATGCCGGCCCGAGAGAAATCCATGGCATTGTCTTGAATATGTTCAAACCCAGCCAGCTGATTGGCGGCTTTGATGCCCAAATCAAAGGCCTTGCGCTGCAGATCACTTTGGGCCAATTTGCCCATGCGCACGCCGGTCTCTAAGGCACAGAGCATATGCCCGACCTGGTTGGTTTTGGCCCCCCAGAGTGGGCTGTCTTGAAAGGCTTGGGTCATGGTGACATCGCCCGGAAAGAGCGAGCCGCCTTCCACTTCGCGGAAATGGGTCAGCATCGGGGTCAAAATTTTGCTTGAAAGATAGTGCATCGGGCCCTGTTTGAGGGCCTGCCATTTGCTCTCATCAGAGGGAACCCCACGGGTATAATCCAGCAAAAGCAATAAACGTCCCCCACCGGGAGAGCCCGCTTCTTTGGTATAGGCTTTTTCAACCGCCAAAGGCACGTCTGAGCGGGCCAAAAAATCCAACATAGCCCCAACAGCATCACTTTGAGCCTTGGCCCTGAAGGCCGGATCTTTGTCGAGGTGAGCAAAATACGCTTCTTTGGACCCTTGAAAACGGGCGGGAGAGGCAGCAGCCGTTGTGGGGAGTGAAGTTGCCAAGCTGAGCATCTTCTGAGGACCTTGTGATTGAGGCAAATTGAGGTTGAGCCGATCCCCGGTGAGGGGTTTTAAAGGGCTTGCCACCGGAACCTGTGTATTCACGACCGGTCCAGGCTGAGGCAAAGACAGAGAAAGGGGGCTATGACCAGAATTAATCTTCAGATTCGCCATGGGTGCTACTTTCGCTTAAGACATTTCACTTGAGTGATTCAAACCAGATTGAACACCTTTTTATTATAGTACAAAAGCGCCCAAAACCTGTTTCAACTCCACAACATAAAGCATTTCTCCTCTCCTGTTGGTAACTTGCCCATAAGATAGATCAGCCGATAGAATTCTGCTTGTTTTCATGTTAATCTTTCTGTTTTTTTGGCTACTTTTGTCTCTATTTTTTGATTTTTAGGTTGCAATATACATGTCAAAGCTTACCAATGACGAAGCGTTTGTAGACTTTTCTGACTATGGTAGGCCCATAGCTAAATGGATAGCCAGAAAGCTCAGACACACGGCAACGACGCCGATTCACGTCACCTATGCCTTTGTGGTCTCTGGCATCCTGGCCATAGCCTGCATGTTGCATGAACAGTTTTTAGCCGCAGGGTTTTTTCTGATTCTGAAGTCGATTTTGGATGCCGCAGACGGTGAACTGTCTCGGGTCAAAAATACGCCATCTTATACAGGTCGCTACCTTGATTCGATTTTTGATTTCCTGCTCAATCTGGCTTTTGTGGTTACGATCTGCTTTATGGCAAATGCATCCGTTTGGCTTACTTTGGCAGCTTTTGTGGGAATCCAATTGCAGGGCACCTTGTACAATTATTATTATGTCATTCTCAGGAACCAAATCGCGGGAAGTGATCAGACCAGCCGAGTTTTTGAGACCCGTGCGCCAATCGCTCTACCGGGTGAATCCCAAATGCACGTTGATCTGCTTTTTCGGATCTTTCACGGACTTTATGGCGGCTTCGACAGGCTGATTTACTTGATTGATACCGGTGCGGTTAAGGTCAAACGTCTTCCCGGTTGGTTCATGACAGCTGTTTCTATTTACGGGCTGGGCTTTCAATTATTGCTCTTGGCAGTTTTGCTCACCTTGCACCTGACAAACTGGATTCTGCCGTTTTTTGTGTTTTATTCGCTCTTGATTTTTGTCTTTGTCGGAGTCAGAAAAAGTTTCATTAAAATTCACAAACCCGACGAAACATTCCCCCTCCTGTCAATAGGCGATGTCTAAGGGGTCACCACTTCCCCCATCTGCACAACCTCAAACGCACTGCCTTTGACCCGTTTGAGGGTATTGAGGGCCGTGTCGTTCCAGCGGCTATCCGGCGCGCCGCTGATAAACCAATTGCTGCCATTGTCGGCCACGATCATGCCGTATTTTTTCAGGGCACGCAGAATCACCTGGGCCTCAGTCGGATAGGTCGAGATGTCAAAACTGGCTTTGAGCCGCACGCGCATGCCCATCGGCGGCAGATTGACATCGGTGCGGCTGCTGGCAAAGTGGCGAGCAGGAGCCACATAAGCCCGGCGGCTGCGGGAGACCGTAAAGCGCAGCGCATGTTTGATCTCACCCTGTTCCACCACTTCGTCGTAGCGCACGAGACCGGGGAAAATCGGCAGACCAGCGGCATCTGCCGAGGTCCAACCGGCTGGCCGCTGGGCGTTGGAATTGAGGTCAAAGACTGCGCCAGAACTGGCATTATAGCCCCCACCGGCGCGGGGAAAAGCATGAAACAATTCGTAGAGCTTCCAATTGGCCGCATCCACCACCAAAATATGCCGGTCGCCACTGGCATTAGGGCCACCCTCGATCGGCGCATTGGCAGGCACAGGGTAGGGCCCTGGATCACTTTCATCGCCATAATCCGTAAAGACAATGGGCACGGGCGGGGTCTCTGCTCCCACAATGACATAGGGAATGCCAAAGGGCCCCCCATTCCAATTGGCCCCAAAATCCGGATGTAGGCCCGTTGTCAGGCCGATGCTGGCGATCAAATTGGCTGAATTGGGATCTACGGGCTGGGTATCCACAGCCTGATTCCAGGCATTGTCAGCGGGAAAGGGCAGACGGCCATTGAGCGAAGCTCCCACCCCTGCTGGACTGGCGACCGACGTGGCCGTGGGCAAGGGTGTGGACAAGGGTGTCGGCAAGGGTGTGGGCGTTGCGGTTGATGCAGCACTGGGGACAACACTGGGAGCGGGACTGGGGGTCGCGACAGAAGTGGGCAGAGGTGTCGGCAAGGGTATCGGCAAGGGTGTGGCCGTAGACTCGCCTGTTGGAGCGATTGTGGGCATCTCCGTAGGCGTTGCGACAGATGTGGGAAGTGGGGTTGGCGTGGGCGAAGATGAGGGAAGCGGCCCTTCGACTCCGCTCAGGGCACTGGGAAAAGCACTGGGATAAACACTTGAAACAGCACTGGGCAGTGCTGAAGGCAAACCACTCGGCAATCCAGAAGGCAAAGGCAGCGGTTTGAGCTTGGAGATCAAGGCCAATTGTTCGGGCGTACAGGCCATCAGACCGGCAAAACTCAAGCAAAGCGCAGACAAAAGCGACAAACGAACCCGTGAACAAGCGGACATAAGATATTCTCCTTGGGGTGATACAGGACCGATTCAGGTCTGATGAAGTATTCCCATTCATTTACAATTCTTAACATTCATATTTTTTTTTGTATTCCGCAGATACCCAAGAAAGGCTCCGAAGTGGGTAGGCTATAATTAAAAAAGCACAGCCCAGAGGAGTCTCCATGACCCATTTTCCCACTCAACCCAGCCCCCCACCCCTGAGCACTTGGCTCCGAGCAGCAGGCCTGAAGTCTCCTGATCAGCTCTTTCCTGCGCCCCTCAGCGGCCCTGTTAAAACCGACAAGACGCCAGCCCCTCCCATGCGTCCCGTCTCACCGCTGCAACCGGCCGAGCAAGATCAGGTGCAACAATCCACCCCCACCCAACAGCCAGCCTCAACCTCATTGGATCTCTTTCAAAATGGCAAACCCCTGATTGGACCCGGTACACGGGTCTTGCATATTGGCGACTCGCACACCGTGGGTATTTATGGCCGGGAAATGGACAAATTGATGCGTTCAACGGGAGCACAGGTCGCGACCTACGGTTCTGCAGGCTCTTCACCCTCTTGGTGGCTGCAAGGCACCACCACCCGCTCGGGCTTTTATGGCCGGGGGGAAGACGGCAAAGTCGACAGCCCTGCAGATTGGAAAACCCCCCGGCAAACGCCCAAACTGCCAGATTTGCTCAAAAAACACCAGCCTTCAGTTATCGTGATTTCGCTGGGGGCCAATTTGATCCAAGCCAATGGCGCCAGCATCGAAAAACAGGTCAAAGATCTGGCCGAAGTGGCCAAAGCCAGCGGGGCCAAAATTCTCTGGGTGGGCCCGCCTGACGGGCGCGAGAGCAACAAACCCACTTCCAAACAGGCGGCGCTCTACGAACATCTGCAGAAGGTAGCAGGTCAATACGGTACCTTTATTGACTCCCGTCCCGTAACCGAATACCCGGCCAAAGGCGGTGACGGCGTGCATTATTGGGGCAAAGAGGGCAGCAAAACCGCCACCAATTGGGCCAACCACGTCTTTGAACAAATCCAGGCCAGCCAGCCTTAAAACGCCGCCCGCCTAAAAACTCATTTTATAGCGAAAGCCCATTTTATAATCCAGGCTGCGGGCCGTATCCAAAGGTCCGGCAAAGCTTGTGTCTTTGCGGGTGGCGGCTTCACCATCCAAACTCAGACCCTGGGTCAGGTTATAACGGAAACCCGCCCCGTATTGATTGGGTTTTTGGGTTTCACCCGGTTTAAATTTGGTGGTCAAGCTCAACCCTTCGTAGACAGTGTGTTGGGTGCCCACCTCTACCGAACTCCAATTCACGCCCTGGCCCTTGGGACCGGCGACGGGTTTGGTATCTGCTTTGAGCGAATGACCAGGAATCAATTCCATTTCAACCCCGGTGCTGAGATTGTCGACCAGAGAAGACTCGGTATTGAGGCGACCTTTGGCATTGACTTTGACTTTGCCCAAGTCCACCTGGCCATTGAGATTGAGTTGGGCTGGCAAAGCAGACGTGGAGGAAGCTGGTGTGGTTGGGACTGTGGGTGTTTTGGTCTTGCCTGTGCCTGTTTTCGGCGTGGCTTTTTTAGGGTCCGCCGCCTTGGCTTCGACCGTATCTACGCCGACAGTCAGGCCCAGAGACGGGGCCATTTGGTAAGAAGCGCGGAGCTTACTGGTGCTGTGCTGACCCTGGGCGTTAAAACTATTGGTGCCCTGCAGCTTTAAATCACCCAATTGGGCTGAAGACTGCACGTCCAGACCCGTGATTTCTTGTTCTTCACGGGGGGCTCCGGGCATGAGTTGGGTGGGCACGCCGGGAGCGGCTGCCGCTTCTTTGGGCTGGGTTTTGGGAGTGGCTTTGAGGCTAAAGGGCTGGCTTTCTTTTGAACCGCTGGGAGCGGGAGCCGAATCGGCTGCAGCAGAAGCGGATGGCGCTTTGCGGGCGGTAGCTGGGCTTTGCCGAGGAGTGGGGGCTTCCGAAAAAATTGGGGCGGGCGGCTTATACCCTGGAGGCAGACTGGCTTCATCCACCAAAGAGACAATGATGGTTTCGGGGCCTTTGGCTTTTTTCAATTCAGCTTGAATGGTGAGCAAATCTTTGGGGTCGATGCCCGGTGCGGAAGGTATTTTGGCCAAAACACCCAGTTCTCGGGCACTGAGTTTATCGTCTTGGTTATAGTCCATGCGGGCCAGAAAGCGCTGGGTTTGCGGCGTAAACGATTTAATCTCCATCGTGTCTTAAAAGCGCTCCTTGGCAATACAAAATCGGACTCATTTTTTTTTATCGCAAAGTTATGATGGCAACTTGCCTGAAAGTCATCATTTGGCCTGCGTCTGCCTGTCAGATATGTTAACCTGTAAAACAATCTCACAGCCCAATCAACGCCAGGGAGTTCCTTTATGCGACGCAGTTTTGCCAGTGACAACAATGCAGGTCTGCATCCACAGGCTCTGGCCGCGCTGGCCAACGCCAATCAGGAACACGAGTTGGGCTACGGTGACGACCCCTATACCCAGGCTGCCGAAGCGGCTTTTATCGCCGAATTGGGAGAAGTTGCCGTCTTTCCTGTACTGACAGGCACCGCCGCCAATGTCTTGGCGATTGCAGCCCTGTTGCGGCCCTTCGAAGCGGTGATCTGCAGCCGTCTGGCCCATCTTTGGGTCGATGAATGTGGCGCTCCCGAGCGCTTTACAGGCTGTAAATTGATTCCCCTCGACTCACCGGATGGCAAATTGCAAGTCGCACAAGTGGCTGCCGTCCTCGGTGGACGGGGCGATGAACATCGGGTGCAACCCCGCATGATTTCTATCACCCAGCCAACGGAAGTGGGCACCTTGTATAGTTTGGCCGAGATTCAAGCCTTGGCAGAGTTTGCCCATGCCCAGGGACTGTATTTGCATGTCGATGGGGCGCGCATCTCCAACGCCGCCGCTGCGCTGAACTGTCGTTTTTCCACCCTCTTGCGCGAGACCGGTGTCGATGTGGTCAGTTTTGGCGGCACCAAAAACGGCCTGCTCAATGCCGAAGCCCTGGTCTTTTTAAACCCTGCTCTGGCCAAAGAAATGCCCTACCTGCGCAAACAGGCCATGCAGCTCAATTCCAAAATGCGTTTTGTCAGCGCCCAGTGGCTGCCCTTTTTAAAGGAGCAGCTCTGGCTCAAAAATGCCCAACACGCCAATAACATGGCCCTGCAATTGGCCGAAGCGGTTTTTGCCTTGCCAGGGATTGAGCCCGCCTGGCCTGTCGAGAGCAACGCGGTTTTTGCCAAAGTCCCTGTGGGCCTGATTGCCCCGCTCAAAGCAGAATTCTATTTTTATGTCTGGGATGAAGCCGCTTCCATCGTGCGCTGGATGTGTGCCTTTGATACCCAGCCAGAAGATATTCAGGCCTTTCAGGCTGCCATTGTGAAGATTCTCAAATCCCTTGAAAGTGAGCCCCAAACATGAAAACCCTGTATCTTTCCCGTCACGGTGAAGCCGTCAATGTCGGCGCACCGGGGGTCTTCAGCGATTTTGACCGCCACCTGAGTGAGGAGGGCAAAGCCAAGATTGCCAAACAGGCCCTCGGACTCAAGCAGCTGGGTGCACGCTGGGACAAAATTCTCTCCAGCCCCTTGGTGCGGGCAAGGCAGACGGCAGAATTGCTCAACGCCCCTGTCGGTGCACCTGTGGAGTTTTGCGACGCCCTGGGAGATAGCCCCTCTTTGGCCAATGTTCAAAAAATTCTGGCAAATATGCCCGAAAAAAGAATCCTCTTGGTCAGTCACCAACCTTTTATTGTGCATTTAACCGCTTATCTTTTGACTGGGCGTCGAGATGTGTCCTTTCACTACAATACAGGCAGCATGGCCTGTTTGCAGTCTTACCAATTGCAGGACGAACCCAAAGGCGAATTGACCTGGTTCATGTCTTCAGAGATCTTGCAAAACCTGGCTGAGCAAACCAGCGAGCGGCTCAACCTCGCCCAACTCTAAAGCGCGATATCGTCAAAGGAATCGCTGTGATTGACGCGATAATAGAGTTCGCGGTCAATGATCGGGGCGTGGTGATTTTCAAAGAGCTTAAAATGGGTTTGGTACGAACCCGTATAAAAAATATTTTCGAGAATGGTTTTGATCGTATTGGCCTGCCAGCGGCCCCCACGTTTGGTTTGCACCCCAGCATGGGTCAGACCCATGGCAATTTGGCGCAGTGAACGCCCCGCTGCCCGCTCGCGAAAGATCTTGACCACGACCTTGGCCTCTTCAGCCAGACATTCGTATTCATTGCTCACAGCATTGATCTGGTAGCCATAGGGGCAGGCCCCGCCATTGTTGCGCGAGAGCTCTGAGCGGGTGCGTTCTGTGGGCATGACACGCACCCGGTTGTGGGGCTTGAGCTGGGGAATGCGTGGCAGGATGTCCAAGAACAAAGGGGGACAATTTTTGCTCTCGAGAAAAATCTCTTCGCGGATGCTGATAAACCCACCTTTGACCAAGCCGTCACGGAAGAGTTTGAGAATGCTGTAGACATCGTTAAAGCGCCGACCGAGATCCAACATGCTCTCGACCAATAAAAATTCTCCCGGCTGCAGCGATTGCAATAGTTGTTTGAGTTCGGGCCGTTCCAATGGGTTTTTGACCAAGGCCAAATCCACAGAAAGATCTAAAAAAACAAGATTTTTTTGCTTACAATGTGCTTCGAGCAATTTTCGCTTTTGAACAATAATTTTTGTATCCTGATCGTAGAGTTCTGGCGAAATCCAATAATAACCAGCAGCTTTTTGAGTCATGGTGCCCACCTGTTTGATTGTGTATAGGGGCATTTATCCGCTGCCAAAGCGCAAAACTTGCAGCCCAAAGAGTAAAACCCAGATTAAGTTTTAAACAAAGTATTTTTAATGCAGCTGACTCACTCAAACACAGTCAAAATACAATTTTCGTCAAAAAAAACCAATAAAAATTAAGAAGAGATTAATTCAACATAAAGAATAAGTAATTCTATTTTTTGAGTCAATGTGCACGTTTTTTAAGCATGAGAGGGGATTTAACGGGCGATGTTATAATAGGCAGTGTTGCCCCAAATAATAGGCAGTGTTGCCCCAAAGGAGTTGTGTATGATGGATCGTCAAATGGCCTTAAATTTGGCCAAACAATATATCCCCGATGCCGCGCAGCCTTTGCGCTTGAACGACCAAAAGCTGCAGTCGCTGCAGCTCAACCCCGAGCAATTGGCCAAAATAGACGCCAATGGGGATACGCAAATCTCCCAAGATGAGCTGGTTGAAGCGATTGTCGCCAACCAGGTCAAACTCGATCCCCTCAGCACTGCCACCCCCTCTTCGCAAACCAGTCTGGCTTTTGTCGAGCCCGAAAGCACAGCTCCAGCCCGTAAAAAAGGCCCCACCCCGCAGGAGCCCTTCTTGGCTGGCCCCCAGGCCCTCGGTATCAGCAAACCCGATCAGGTTTTAAGTGTGAATCCTTCTACTGCTTCAGTGGACACGGGCGAGCGCAATCTCGACAGCTTGGTGGGCAAGGTCAAAACCCCCGATCAGGTCGCCGCCCTGCTCGATGCCGTGAATTATGACGCCGAGCGTGGCAAACCCATGGGGGGAGACGGCCCCTTGGGCGCGATGGCCCCCGAAGACACCCTGAGCAAATTCAGCGGGGTCTGCCGCGATATTCACCAATTGGGCGCCTATGTGCTCAGTCAAAATGGCTACAGTGCCCAGCAGGTCGGGTATGTTGCAGGCCGCACCAGTCACTCGATTCTGGCCTATGCCGAGCCTGGCAAAGGCTATGGCATTGTCGAATACGGCCGCAATTATTCCCCCGAAGACATCGCCAAATTGCTGGGGCGCCCGGCGCTTTCGCCGCGCGAAGCCCTGCTGGCCCTGCGCCCAGAAGCCAAAGTGGTCTTTGGCTGGACCCCGCCCGAAAAAGGCAAAGACGGCTCCGTCAAAGATATTTATTATACCCTCGGCCACCAACTCTACCACGAGAGCCTGCGCCTCAAACACCAAGACAGTGTCAGCGTTGACAGCATCCGTGGGGTGGAGATCGAAAAGACCCTGGGTGAACATTGGAGTATCAAAGCCGGTGTGCGGGGTGAGATGCCTGGCGATCCCACCGGCAAAAACGCCAAATATATCGCAGCCGGGTACCAATGGGGCGATTTTGACAATTGGGGCCGCGTCTCGCTCGGTGCGCAACACCGCCCCAACGAAGGCTCCCATGTGGTTGGCCCCAATACCTGGGAGGCCAATCCCACCACTTTGCTGGGGGTCAACATCGAAGGCAAAGTCACCCCCTTTAAAGCCAACCTGGGCCAGAATCACCGCACCAGCACCACCGTGCAGGGGCAATTGGCCGGGGCCTTTGCGGCCTTCAACGACAAAAAAGAAAGTGACGCGGGCCAACGGGTAAATGCGGGTTATGGATTTGATTCAGATCTGCTCACGGGCCTGCCCAAAGCCAATTTGCGCCTCTCGCAAAACTTCGAAGGCCGCATTGCTGAGGGCCTGACGTATAAATCCGAACTCTTTGTTGACAACGATGTCTTCCTCTCCGCCGCAGCCTATGGCATGGGGGGCAAAGGCTTTTACGCCAATATCGGCGCCAATACAACTTTAACCTATACCAAAGGCGGCTTTTCGACCTATCTCGGTGGCCAGTACCTCTTTCAGCAGGTCAATAACCTCGAAACCAGTGGGATCAAAACAGGGGTCTCTTATCAGACCGGGCGTTTCTCTTTTGGCACAGGTGCCGACCTCTTTCCCAGTGCTGAAGGGGTGCATCTGCGCACGAATCAACGTGTTGGATTGAATATTACCGACAATGCCCACCTCTATCTCGGGGCCCAGCAAGAGAAGATCTTCAGCGACAAAGCCGGTGCTTATAGCAACCCTGGCACTATCGGTGTCGGCGGCGGCTTGCAGATCAAGTTTTGAGATAGGTCTTAGGCAAGAAGGGATTTTATTTTAGGGAACAGCGCTTCTCCAAACATCTCACACCCGTCCCTTATCCCTGCTAAGCTGTGGGCAGAAAGGATTTTTTCTATGTTTCACACCTTGCCCAAAACCCTCTCTGGCCTGCTGCTCAGCGCCAGCCTGTTGCTGGCTGCTTTGGCTTCCCAGCCCGTCCAAGCTCTCACGCCCCCCGAACCCTTTCCCCGCTCGTTTTTTGTGATGGTCGGCCCGGCAGAAATGACCCAGGCCACGATCTGGGTGCAGACCGCTACCCCTGCGCAGGTGCGGGTCTATGTTCAAGCCCAAAACAGCCCCGAAAAAGGCCAATGGAGCCAGAGTTTTAACACCACCCCTGAGCATTATTTGAGTGTGCAGGTGCCGCTAACGGGCCTGATGCCCCAGACAAACTACACTTACCAAGTTGAGATCAACGGCCGCATCGAAGCGATGGGTTTTGGCACGACTTTTCGCACCCAGCCGCTCTGGCGCAACCGCACAGCCCCGCCGAATATTCAATTTGCCTTGGGTTCCTGTGTTTACCTCAACGATCCCAGCTCTGACTTGCCCAATTACAACGCCCTGGGTGGCAATTATGAGGTTTTTGAATCGATTCGCAGGGCCCAACCCGACTTTATGCTCTGGATGGGCGACAATATCTATCTCCGTGAGCCGGATTTTTATTCCAAAGAGCGACTCGAAAGGCGCTACCACCAATTGCGGGCCTTTCCGGAGGCCCGCCCCCTGCTGGCCGCATTGCCCCATTACGCAATCTGGGACGATCACGATTTTGGCAGCAATGACGCCGACCGCAGCTACCGCATGCGCAGCGAGGTGATGGATCTGTTTAAACACTATTGGCCGAATCCTGGCCATGGACAAACAGAACAAGAAGGTATTTATACCCGCTTTGAATGGGGAGACGCCGAATTTTTCTTGACCGACAATCGCTCGTTTCGGGCTGCCAACCAGCTCCAAGACCCCCATAAATCCTTTTTTGGGGCCGCTCAGTGGCAATGGCTTAAAGAGAGCCTCTCGAGCAGCCCCGCCACGTTTAAATTTATTGTGATTGGCAATCAGGTGCTCAATACCCAAACCCCCAGCGAAAACTTTTACAGCTACAGCCAGGAGTACAGCACCTTTTTAAACTGGTTGGAAAGCAGCAAAATTCCGGGTATTGTCTTGCTCAGCGGCGACCGCCACCACAGCGAATTGCTCAAAAAAGAGCGGCCCGGCAGCTACCCACTCTACGAATACACGGTCTCACCGCTCACCAGCAAAGCCTTTCCGCCCTTTCCAGCTGAGCAGGTCTTGCCCGAGCGGATACCGGGCTCCTTGGTGGTGGAGCGCAATTTTGGCACCATTCAGATTTCCGGTCCCGCCGGAGAGCGCGTGCTGGAACTCAAAACCCACAATACCCTGGGCAAAACCCTCTGGCAGAACCGCATTTCACAGAAAGAGCTGCAGCCACCCAGTGGGGGTGTAAAATAGCTGGATCTGCCTATAATCGCCTGCTAAAATAGAAACAGAAGAAAAAAAGGAGCCCTGCCATGAGTCTCGATATCCCCAAAGCCACCCCAGCCATTCCCCAACCCGTGGTCAAACCGCTCCCTGCCACGGCCCCCGGAGGAACCCCCACCCCCGCAGCCGCAGCACCTGCCGTTGCGACGCCAGCGGCACCCAGTGAAAGCCTCAGTGTGACACCTTTGGCCGGTTCTGCCAGCCAGGCTCCCCAGGTCAATCTGACAGGCCCCACCCCCACGTCTGAAGACGCCCGCAAAAACTTTAAAAATGCCTTTGGGGACAAAAGTTATGTCAAAGAGAGTGATCCCAAGCTGGGTGCTGCCCTCAAAGGTTTTTCTGGCAAACTCAACGAAGAGATGAAAAAGGCCATTGGCCGCAATCCACGCGGATTGGACTTTATGCATGCCCTGGAAAAAGCTGCCCAAGGCAAGCCTCTGAGCAAAGATGATATCGGCAGTATTCAGCTCTTTTTGGCCAAAGACACCCGCTATGGCAGTGAGTTGGCCACCTCAAAAACCCCCGATGGTCTCGACCGCAAATATGGTGCCCGTACCCATGCGGCTTTGGAGCGTCTGCTCAACAATTTTAAGCCTTCAGACCTGGTCCACGATGAATATTATGCCCGCTTGGACCGCGAAGGCATTCCCTACGCCAAATACAAATAGCAGGACAAATAGCTGCGCTATTTTTGCTGTAATTGCTCCAACAGGGCCTGCAAGCCAAAGTTGTATTTTTTGCGGGCGGGATTGGCGACCTTTGAAAATGCGCGAAAGTCGATCTGCTCCCAATTGCCCTTGCTAAAATACTGCAGATAGGTGTCGATATTCTGTTTGTCCAAAATCTGCATGCGCAAACGCATCTCCACCGATTCTTTGGCAAAGTCCTGGCCCTGAAAATAGTCGAAGAGCATCACGGCAGCCCAGGCTCCCTGCATAAAATGCCCGCCGACCGTGGCATCGAGTACCCCGGCCTGAACGGCTTGTAAGCCCTCAGCGGTCCAGTCTACGCCCCCTGCGACCACATCTTTGCCAGGCTTCAGCCCCAGCTCTTTGAGGGCGTCGGTGGCACCCAGGGCCATCGGATCATTGGCGGCCCAGATCACCTGAATGCTGCCGGGGGGAGCCTGTTGCAGTAATTGGCGGGTGCGCAACCGCGCCTGATCGCGGTTCCAATAAGCGGGAATCATGTCTTGTAAAAGGGTGTCTTTGCGGCCCCGAGCAGCAATGCCCAGGCCTTTGATGCGATCGCTGGAAGCATTGGAGAGATTCTCTCCCGCCAGGCCAATGATCTGGATTTTAGCAAAGGGATTGGCCTCGAAATCGACCTGCTTCAGCTCCAAAGCGCGATCGAGCAGGCGATTGGCGAGGTCAAAACCCGCCTCTTCGTTTTCGGGCAAGAACTCTCCGAGCCAATATTGAAAGGTTTCACGGGGTTTGCCCACCCGCTTCTGATCCCTTTCGTCGAGCCCTGTATCGATAATAAACGAAGGCACATGCGCCTTTTCGGCAATCTCCAAAAATTGGCGACCGGTCTGTTTAAAATTCTGATAAACAAGCCCCTGAACGGGATTGGGCCCAGAAGTGGCCTCTTTGATCTGTTTGAGCGCCGTGGCCGGGTCATCATGGGCATAATAGACGCGCAAATCCATGCCCAGATCGTTGCAGGCAGCTTGGGTAAAGTCGCGAAACATCGACCAAAAGGTATCGTCGGCCTCGCGCGGCATAAACAGGGCAATTTCTGGCCGGGAGATCGGATCCGCTGGTCTTGCCCAACCCAGACCAGCCAAGAGGCTGAAACCCGCCAAAAGCAAGGTGCCACTGCGGCGCAACGATTTTATACGGGCTGAAAACAGAGAGTGAGAAGGGGGTTCCGCTTGCATGACAGGTATTATATAGTTAAATTCGTGAGCCATCCAATACTGCAGGGAGCCTTCATGCCCAAATCGTTTCAGCCCCTTATGCTCGCAGGTATGCCCTGGCAAACAGGTCAACACTCAGTCAAACAGGTCGCCAGAGACCTGTGGCGCAGTCTGAGCTTGGGCCCCTGTCTCGCGGCTCTCTGCCTCATGGGCCTGCAGGCCTGCAACCCCCAGCAAAAACCGGCTGGGCAAGCCTTGGTCTTTGCCTCCAACCGCGAGGGCAATTGGGAGATCTGCCACCTCAATCTCAATACCCGCGAATTTCAAAATCTCAGCCGCTACCCAGATATCGACAAAAGTCCGGCGGTGGCCCCCGATGGACAGCGGGTGGCTTTTGTTTCCAGCCGCGAGGGCCAAGACGACCTCTACACCTTGGAATTGGATGGCAGCAATCTCAGTCGCCTGACTCAGGATTTGGCCTGGGAGCGCGATCCGGTTTGGTCACCGGATGGACGGCAATTGCTCTTTGTCAGTGACCGTGAGGGCCAAGACGATCTCTACCTGATGAATGTCAGCAGCCGTGTCAGTCAGCGCATCAGCAAAGACCCTGCCTCGGAGAGGGAGCCGGCTTGGTCACCCGATGGCAAAAAACTGGCGCTGATCAAACAAAAAACAGATCAAACCAGTTTGGAAGTGCTCTCACTTGCAGGCGGGCAGCACCAGACGCTGCTCAGTGCCCCGGAATTGCGTTCCCCAGCCTGGTCTCCCGATGGTT
>JBIKWL010000007.1:0-67021 GCA_044356335.1 Candidatus Sericytochromatia bacterium | reverse complement strand
CCCGCAGTTTGTATCCGCCAGAGAGGGTCTTGAGTGGCTGGTTGTGATGGTTGTCGGGAATGCCCAAACCCATCAGCAATTTGGCCGCTTCACTCTCTGCGGTGTACCCAGACTCGCGCTGGATCACTGCCTCTGCCTCAGAGTAGTGACTGCTCTCCTCTAAGCTGAGCTCAGATTTCTGCGAAAGCCTGGCCTGGGTTTGCAGGGCCTGCCAGAGCGCTTTTTTACCCTGGATCACCACATCCATAATTGGCTGTTCTTCGAAGGCAAAATGGTCTTGGTTGAGCACCCCCACTTTGACATCTTTGGGCCAGTGGATTTGACCGCTGTAGTGGTGTTCTTGTCCGGTTAATATCCGCAAAAAAGTGGATTTGCCTGCACCGTTGGCACCGACCAAACCATAGCGCTTTTTGTCGTAAAAGAGCAAACTGACATCTTTAAACAGAGCCCGGTCGCCAAATTCGACCGTGAGTTGGTTAATCTCAAGCATGGGTTTCTTCTTCCAGGGGGGGGCGGTAGCCAAAATAATGACGGGATTTGATCAGTTCAACCACTGGGTCGGGCACCATTTCTTCCCAGCCGGGCTGATTGTTTTCAAGCTGACGCAGCAGATCGCGGGAATAATCGTCGAGACAGTCGGGGTTGTAATTATCCAGGTCGACAATATGGCCTTTTTCAACCAAATAGCCAAAGAGTTTGTCGAGACCGGGGGCAATTTTGAGTGAATTGAGTGTGAGTAACTCCCCCGTTTCTGGGTCTTGCGTAGGATAGACATAGAGCTTGAGGTCATTTTTAAACAGGCGGCCCAAAGACTCCAATATGCCCCCTTCGAGTTCGGTATAGTATTTTTCGTCAAAGAGGGTCTGCAAACTGCGCACCCCCAAAGCCAAAGCCGTCTTATTCTTGCTAAAACGCGCCAAATACGCCGCAAGCCGGTAATACTCATAATAATTGGAGATCAAGACCTGAAATCCACAGGCATTGAGGGCATCTGCCCGGGCCAAAAACTCCCGCGGTTCCAAACCACCTGAGGCATGTAAATGGTGCATGGTTACTTCCATCACCCGCACCACGTCTTCGGCTTTAACATCTGGCTGGGCCACAAATTTTTCATGGGCTGCACGCATCAGATCGAGGTGCACCTTGCGCACGGGGTGAAAACTCCCGCGCTCCACCAGAATTGGTTTTTTGTAAAAGACCTCAGAGGGCTGTAAAACTTTGCCATCAGCGGCAAACATCGCAGCATTGGCCAAACCCTCTTGAACCAGACGCAGGCTCATCAGGCGATTGTCGACATTGCGAAACTCGATCCCCGAAAATTCAATCATGTCGATCACAATGCGACCCGGTGAGAGATTGTCTTTGAGTGAGCGAATCAGATCATCGGGACGGTGGTGCAAGAAAAAGGCACCATAGAGCAAATTGACACCGACAATGCCCAAGGCCTCTTGTTGCAGGGCATTTTCTTTGTCGCGCATACGCACATGTAAAATGATCTGGCTGTCGGCATCGCGGGGATGGGCCTGGTAGCGCACCCCCATCCAGCCATGACAATCGCTGTTGCCTTTGTAAGATTGGGCAGAGACGGTGTCGGCAAAGGTAAAAAAGGCAGTGGTGTTGCCCCGTTCATCGCGCAATCGCTCCAAATTTAAGCGGTGTTCGTATTCCAACATGCTTTCGAGACGTTCGCGGCAGACATAACGCTTACAGCGGCCATAGATCGCATCACTGACCTGCATATCATAGGCAGAGATGCTTTTGGCGATGGTGCCCGCAGCCCCACCCACGGTAAAAAACCAGCGCACAACCTCTTGACCCGCGCCGATTTCGGCAAAGGTCCCATAGCGAATAGGCTCCAGATTGATCTGAAGGGCTTTTTGATGGGTATTGAGCGTTTCGTGGCTGGGTAACATGGCTACAGTATACCTTTACGCCCCAGAAAACCGGTACAAGAAAGAAGAATACCCCGCACTGAAGACAAAATCGCTTATCTCAGTACGGGGCAGTTCAAAAAGGGTTGAGGCAATCAGCGACGGTAGCCGCCACCACCACCGCCACCACCGCCACGGCGGTTTCCACCACCACCGCCACCAAAGCCGCCGCGATCTTCACGGGGACGGGCTTCATTGACGGTCAGGGGACGACGCATATAATCGGCACCGTTCAGGGCGCTGATGGCATTCCGGGCATCATCATCGGAAGTCATTTCTACAAAGGCAAAGCCTTTAGAACGCCTTGTTTCCCGATCGGTAATGATGCGGCAGCTCTTCACTTCACCATATTCGGCAAAGAGTTGATAGAGACTTTCCTCATCGGCCTGGAATGACAGATTACCAACATAAATATTCATCTATTTACAATACCTTCATCAAATAGTTCAATGACTCCGAAAAACTGGAAAATATACCTTCAAAATCCAGCTCAAAGCCTTATGGGCATAGTAGCTTAAACTCTTTAAAATGTCCAGATCCCCTTTTGAAGGGCTAAATAATGCGCTAAAAAAAACATTTGAAATATTTAAATCAAGTTTAAGATAGGTACAAAAAATAGTTAAATCCGTTCAGCTTTTACGATTTTATTCAGAGACTTAAATTAATTAAAATCCCAGGTGGTGTAGAGAAATGAATCTGAATGTAGTCACAGTCAACGGCAAAGCTCTCGGTGGAACTTTACATGAACTCAAACCCGGTGTCGCACTTGAACAGGCCTTTCAAGCCGGTAAAAAAGATGGACTCGATCAGGTCTATTTTCAGGCCGATGGTAAAAATTATGTGCTTCAAGGCGATGGCTTGGATATCAAAGCCCTACAGAAAAAAGGCGATATGCCTTTTGTGCAATTACATACCGACAAAGGTTCGGTTTTGGCCAATGTTAAAGCAGTCGACAATGAAAAGAACACCTTTATGGAAGGTGGCATGAATTGGGGCACCAAAGGCGCTTTGGCTCTGACAGCCGCTGCCGTCGGGCTGGTTATCGTCGGTGGTGCCATTGGCCAAGGTGACAATGCCTTGGGCATGGTTATGTCTGGTATGGCGATTGCCCCTTTGCTGGCTGGCGGAGCCGCAGTAACCTTTGTGGGTGGTGGCGCAATCAGCGCACTCAAAGGCAGCGACCAAGAGAAAATGCAGCCCTTATTAAAGCCCTAACTCACCCGCTCTGACAGTCAATTCAGCTCCATAACCCGGCAGTTAAGCCGGGTTTTGACTTTGTTTGAGCCTGTGTTCTGCTGACAATTGACGGGCATAGGTCTTTATTTGGTAATCAGCAAGGTATTCAGCTTTGATCTCGCCCTCGGCATTGAATAGCCAATCCATCGCATGGCTGCGGGGCACGATCAAAGGCCCTTTAACAGCCATAAAACTGCCAAAGATCCAATCCCAGAGGGGAGACGTTACACCGTGGTTTTTGTGGGGATTCTGAAAATGGTGGGCAAAGTGATGGAGGCGCAAAAAGCGGCTGAGCGGGCCACGGGGCGGAACTGTGTGCAAGCGGTAATGCAATTGTTCGTACCCCAGCCAGGTGAGCCCAAAGCCCAAAGCATAAACACCTCCCCAGATAGGACCCGCAAAAAGCTGAGCTAAAAAGCCTGCGCCGAGCAAAACGGGCAGAGCCAAAAGCCATTTTTTGAAGGTGGGGGCAAAATAGTCTTTTTGCGCATGGTGGCGCAAATGCTCGCGGGAAAATTCATTTTTGCCCTTGGCGACATGGCCCACCCAGTTGTGCAGGGCATATTCGGCAAAACTCCAACTGATGACACCTGCCAGCAGACTGAGAGAGAGTGAGAGAATCATGGCAATTTCCTTTCTAAAAGCGATTCAAACAAATAGAGATATTCAGACTGGACCACAAACGTTTTCAGATTTATGCGGGCCTGTTTTAGGTCCTCTGAGTGCGCTCCCATGCCCAGCAAAAGGGTATTTTCAAGTTCGACCCGCAGCTTGGGCAAATCATAGAGGGGCACAAAGCGGGTCAGTTTTTCAAGTGGCAAAAGGCCTTGAAGCGAAGACCAATAGAGTATGGCTCTTTGACTGGCTGCACCTGACTTTAAAGCCTGAATCCGAGCGGCGTGGTCAAAACGACTTTCGAGGTGTTTAAACAAAGGCAATGCGACTTGTAACACCTGAAAGCCCTCTTGCAAACCCAATAAAGGCTCTGGACTGATGCTCATTTCGTAAAGCAGGCGAAAGCGCTGGGGGCAGATTTTGGGCAAATGAAAATAGACCTCAGAGGCCAAAAGCAGACGGGCCAAAACTTCAGAACGCTCTGACAGATTGGTTTGGATTTTTGCTTGTTGCAGAAAACACAGATCCGCTGCTTGAATCACTGAGGCAAAATCGCTCAAGACTTGGCGTTGCAAAGCGGCCAACAGCGCATCTTTGGATTTGAAATAGCGGTACAAGCCACCCACCGCAGAGTCCTGACGATCTGCCAATTTTTGCATGGTCAAACCGGCCAGTCCCTCTTCCATCACCAGCTCAAATGCCGCCTGTAAGAGCGATTGAAGCCGTTGTTCGCGTTTGCGTTCGATGCGTTGAGAGCTATTTTTTTGAATCATATTTAAATTGTGAACTACATTCACTTTTTTGTCAAATCAAGAATCCCCCGATTTCAATCACCTTTAAGTCGGTGTGGCGTTGAAAGGTATTTCTGTGTTTATGATTTGACCCGGACAAAGGTCATTTGTGGCAACCAACAGAAGTCGATGCCGGGAAGGCCTTTGTCTCCGACTTTGCAGGATAAGGTCAGGGTATCGCCTTTAATTTGCCCCTGATAAAGCCACTCAACACCTGTCATGCCAGAACTCAGAGGCGCCTTGATCATGGGCGGGGTTTGGGGATTTTGAGGGGTTTGAAACAAGTGACGCGGCCCGAGTTTGAAGCGAATTTGGCCTTCGGGAGAGATCTGCAATTGAGATACCCCCACTTTGATATAAAAGAGGTATTCATCCGATTCACTGCCTGTATAGATCCCCTTGGGATTGGCTTCACTGCCTTTGAGCAGCAAATAATGGCTCTGTTTGGGATCTTTTTCGGCAAATTTCCAGAGCCCAGCCCAGGCAGGGGTTTCATCCCCCACAAAGGACTTGAGCACTTCTGGAATGAGTTGATCAAATTCGGCTTTGGCTTGCACAGGATAGCGAAGGGACAGATGGCGGTAACGGCCTGCTTCTAGAATGGATTTTTGATAAAAGATCTCTTTGCCACTGAAGCCAGATAAAACATAGCCATTTTTGAGTAGCTTTTGATAAGTAACCTTTTTGCCTTTGCCCGCTGATTTGAGTGAATCTTGCAAATTTTGACCGAGTACATCCCATTGACCCCAAACCCGCAATTCTGCTTGTTTATCTTCCGAGAGAAAGACCTGGCCATCATGGGCGGGAGGTTCACCCTGGGGAATTAAAAAAAGCGGCACACTTAAGCAATAATCGTATTTGGCATTACAATAGCGCGTGGTTTTGGCAGGCGTTTGAACGGGAGTTGCCAAAGTGGCCCCAGTAGACAGCAGTGAAAAAGTCAAAAAGAGAGGCAATAGACGCATCAAACGACACTCCAGATTGAGATTCCCTCCCACTATATCACCCGTGGCCGGTATAATGTCAGCAGGATCTTGCAGGAAGGCAGCCCCATTTCAAAACCATGAATGAACCCACCCCCCCCTCCCGTTTTTATGTCACTACCCCGATTTATTATGTCAACGACGAGGCCCATATTGGCCACGCTTATACCACCACCTTGGCCGATGTACTCAGAGGCTATCACCGCATCATGGGAGAAGAAACGTTTTTCCTGACAGGTTTGGATGAACACGGCCAAAAAGTACAACAGGCCGCAGATAAACTGGGCATCACCCCCCAAGAACATTGTGACCGCATGGCCCCGCGTTTTCAGGCGCTCTGGGAGAAAATGGGCATCGTTCCTGACGATTTTGTGCGCACCACCGAACCCCGCCACAAAGCGGTTGTAACCGACATTTTGCAGCGGATTTGGGACAAAGGTCTGATCTACGATGCCACCTATGAAGGCTGGTACGAGGTCTCCGAAGAGCGTTTTTTGACGGACAAAGAGATCGAAGAAAAAGGCTATACCAAAGACAGCCCTGAGATCAGCTTTATTAAAGAGAAGAATTATTTCTTTAAAATGAGCGCCTACCAAGACTGGCTGATCGCACATATTGAGAGCCACCCCGATTTTATTCGCCCTGAAAGCCGCAAAAACGAAATCTTGGGTTTTTTGCGCCAACCACTGGGTGATCTGTGTATTTCCCGGCCCAAGTCACGCCTAAGTTGGGGGATTGAACTGCCTTTTGACAAAGACTATGTGACTTATGTCTGGTTCGATGCCTTGATCAACTATATCTCCGTCCATCTCGACAGAGGCGGTGAAGCTGAGCTGCAAAAATGGTGGCCAGAATCTTTGCATTTAATTGGCAAAGACATTCTCACCACCCACTGTGTCTATTGGACCACGATGTTAGAAGCGGCGGGTTACACCCAGCCCAAGACCATTTTGGCCCACGGTTGGTGGCTGTTGGACTCTGCCAAGATGAGCAAATCCAAAGGCAATGTGGTCAAACCCCTGGATTTGATGGACAAATATGGCGTCGATGCCTTCCGCTATTTCTTGATCCGCGATATGACCCTGGGCCTTGATAGCAATTTCAGTGAAAAAGCCCTGGTGGAGCGCATCAACAGCGATCTGGCCAACGATTTCGGCAATTTACTCAACCGCACACTCAATCTGCTCAAACGCAATTTTGCGGGGGTGATCCCAAGCCCAGGTGAGAAAGGCGAGCTTGAAATCGAAATTGAGGCTTTGGGTCAGCAGACCATTGTCAATGTCAAAGCGCTGGTGCATGACTTTAAATTACACGCAGCCCTTGAAGAAACCCTGCAATTGGTACGCAGGGCCAATAAATATATGGAACAGACGGCTCCCTGGAAAACAGCCAAAACGGATCTGCCCCGCACGGGCACCATCCTCTGGCATGTGCTAGAAATTTTTAGATTGGCAGCGGCCTTGCTGGCCCCTGTCATTCCGGGCAAAATCGCAGATTTGCTCGATCAACTCGGGCTCGAACCCAGTGCCCTCAAGCTCGAATGGGGTATTTTGCCCCCCGGCACACAAACCAACGAACCCCGGGTCTTGTTTCCCCGCCAAGAATTTAAAACTGAGGAAGAAAAAATGCAGACTGAAGCCCCAACCGAAACCCCCACAACATCCCCTGACGCCGCGCCCACAGCGCCTGTCGCATCTCCCGCAACCACGCCGCCTGCTGTGAATGCAGACGAAAATGGCGCTAATCTCCTGATTGGGATTGAAGACTTTGCCAAAGTGGAATTGCGCGTGGCCCAAATCCAAGAAGCCGAACGTGTGCCCAAGACCGACAAATTGATGCGCTTGATTGTCGATCTTGGGGGCGAACAGCGCCAGATTGTGGCGGGTATTGCCGCCTATTATAGCCCTGAGCAATTGCTCGGAAAAAAAGTGATCGTTGTGGCCAATCTCAAACCCGCCAAATTGCGTGGTCTGGAATCACGGGGCATGTTGTTGGCAGCCAAAAACGAAACCCAGTTTAGCATTTTAACCTTGCTCGACGACGTCGCACCTGGTGCACGCGTCAGCTAAAAACCGCAGATAAGGAGAAGTAACATGATTGAATTGGAAGTATTGTTTAACAATGGTCAGGGCGTGATCGTCCCGCTTGAAGATCGCGAAACGGCCCTGCGCTTTATGAAACAGGCCATGGACGCCAAACTCGACGCCGCTATTGGCCTGTTTCATTTATCCACCAGCTTCGACGAAATGCTCTTTGACCTGCGGGATATCTGTTTTATTCGCCTGAAAAAAGAAAATGTCCCCCTGATTGGCGCGACCCTGAAATTGCCCGCCGTTTCGGCCACACGCCTGCAGGCTGAAGCCGCAGCCCATGATGGTCTTGAATCTGAGCCTGCTCAAGCAGAGCCAGAAGCAGATCACTCTTCAAGTTCTGCCCAAAATTCTGGCAATGAAAATGACGAAAAAAAGGCCCAAGATAAAAAACCAGATCCACTGCAAGCAGAATATGACGTCTTAAAATCTCAAATCCAAAAAGCCGAACAGCAATTCCTCAAAGCCGAAGAGCGCCTAGGCAAAATTGAACAGCAACGTCTCCGCGTTGAAGCTGAATTGCGGCAACAGCGCGAAGCCATGGAAGAAACCGCCCGCGAGGCCAAACTCAAATCGTCGATCGAAGCGATTGAAATCGACAAAGAGATCTCGCGGATGAAAGAAAAAAACCAACCATGAGGCATTATTTTGGCACAGACGGTGTGCGGGGTGTCGCTAATCGGGACTTGACACCAGAATTGGCCTTAAAATTGGCCCAGGCTTTTATTTTAACTCTGCCTGAGCAACCCTCTGAGCAGAATCCGCCGCTGGTTTTGATTGGCAAAGATACCCGGCGCTCGGGAGATATGCTCGAAGCGGCGATGGTGGCGGGTTTTACCTCCGTGGGTTGCCAAGTCGAACTCTTGGGCGTTGTTCCCACCCCAGCTGTGGCCTGGCTCGTTCGGGAGGGCGAAGCAGTCGGTGGTGTCATGATCTCGGCTTCCCACAATCCCGCGCCCGACAATGGCCTTAAGTTCTTTAATGGCTTAGGAGAAAAACTGAGCGACGAACGGGAACATGCGATTGAAGCGCTCTTGGAAGACAATGCGGCCATCGATGCCGCCCGCCCGGTGGGGGCTGCTTTGGGCAGTTTGGCTCAAACCACGCCACTCACGCTTAAACCGTATATCGATGCCTTGACTGTGACGGCGCCTGTGTCCCTCAAAGGCGTGCGCGTTTTGCTCGATACCGCCCACGGGGCCACATGCCACTTGGCTCCCATCTTATTCCAACATCTGGGTCTGCATGTGACGGTGATCCACAACCAACCCGATGGGCTGAATATCAACGAGGGCTGTGGCTCGACCCATCTGGAACCGCTCAAAACCGCCCTCAAAAATGGCGACTATGATCTGGGCATTGCCTTTGATGGCGATGGTGACCGCTGCCTGGCTGTTACGCCCAATGGCGCAGAATTAGATGGGGATAAAATCCTCTATTTCTGTTCGCGCTTTTTGCCAGATTTGCAGGGCCAAAAGCAGGTTGTGGCGACGGTGATGAGCAATCTGGGTTTTGAAAAAGCCCTCGAAAAACAGGGAAAAAACCTGTTGCGCACCCAGGTGGGTGACCGCTACGTACTCGAAACCATGCGGGCTGAGCAATTGCTACTCGGGGGTGAACAATCGGGCCACGTGATCTTTTTGCAACACCAGATCACTGGCGATGGCCTGCTGACGGCTTTGCAATTGCTCTGCGCCTGGAAACTCAGTGGCCAGAGTTGGGAAACCCTGCTTGAAGACGTACCCAGCTATCCCCAATTGCTCAAAAATGTCGTGGTTTCGCCAGAGGCCCACCGCTCCTGGCAAGACAATGCTGCGCTCAAGGCCGCGATTGCCACCTGCGAAGCTGAAATGGGCCAAGAGGGCCGAATCTTGGTGCGCGCTTCGGGCACCGAACCCAAAATTCGGGTCATGGCCGAAGGCCGCAGCCTGGAGCAGGTTGAATCAGTGGTTCAACAATTGGTGTCTGTGGTCGAAAGGGAGATGGTCTGACCCACGTTCAGTCTTTTCAAGAGCGCATTTGGCACTCCGAAAGAGATCCTGATTGCGCTTTTTTGCCCCTCAGTTGGATCATGGCCCCGGCCCAAGAACGACCAGAACCTGTCTTTGAGCGCATTCTTTTGCCAAATGCCAAACGCCTGTGGTTGCCTTTTGCAGATCTCCCCCCCCATGCCACAGCTTCGCTCCAAGATTTGGTGCAAATCCTGTCTCAGCAGGCCCCAGCGGGCTTTGTCTTGCGTGGCTGCCCACCTGCTTTGATCAGAGCTTTAAAACAAAAGCAGTCAGGTCAAAGTCTCTGTTCGGGCCGCGAAGCCCTGCTGGATTTGCAGGGAGATCATTTTGAGCGCAAAAAAATCCGGGCATTGATTCGTAGAGGCAACCGCCACGGGCGTGTGATAGAAATCTCCCCATTATCAAGCAGCGCTCAAACACAGACAAGACGGCTCTGTGAGAGGGTCTTTGCACGTTACCCCGTCCAACTCAGGCATCTCTACCGGCACTCTGGCAAAGCTCCGCTCAGGCTGATGGGCTTTGAGTCTGATACAGGCCAATTGTTGGGTCTGATCAGCCTGAGCCGTTCGGGGCAACAAACTTGGCACACTGAGCAAATGTTGCGCAGACCCGATGCCCCTGAGGGCATGATGGCGGCTTTGCTCGAAGCCGTTTTTCTGCGCTTGCAAACTGAAGGGTTTGCCTGCTGGAGCTTGGGTGAGGTGCCCTTTTATCCCCTGCTTCCGCCCCAAAACCTCAAAGAGTCTCTTTTGCAACAGGCCGGTCGCAGCTTGGATCCCGTCTATTCCGCAGAAGGGCTGTTTAAATTTAAGGCCAAATTTCGGCCCTGGTGGCGGCCGGTTTACCTCTACGGCTCCCCGGATCTCAGTTGGGCCGTGCTCTGGGATCTCTTTCGGGCCAGCCGTTGCAGCGATTTGGCTTGGCGGGCACTGGCGCTACGGGGAGCGGCGTTGCTGGGGAAATAGGGACCAAACAAACAGGCCCGGCTTGATTGCCGGGCCCGAAAACCTAAAAGGCGGTTTCTGCTTCAGACGGGTTTTACATCGTCAGCAGCACTTCTTCCTTTTTTTCAGCTTTAACCGCAATCCTGCAGATGCGGGCGCCGAGATTGGCCAATTTTTGTTCAAAGGACTCATAACCACGGTCGAGGTAGCAGAGGTTGGCCACGAGGGTTTCACCATCAGCCACCAGGCCAGCCAGTACGAGCGCAGCAGCAGCACGCAAATCTGTGGCAATCACAGGAGCGCCAGACAAAATCGGCTGCCCTTTGATAATGGCAGTATTGCCTTCGATGCGAATCTGAGCACCCATGCGCTGCAGCTCATCGACATACATAAAGCGGTTTTCGAAGACGGTTTCGGTCAAGAGACTGGTGCCTTCGGCCATGGCCATCATGGCTGCATACTGGGCCTGAATATCGGTGGGGAAACCGGGGTGAGGCATGGTGCGGGCATCGCGAGCCAGGATTTTGGCTGGGCCACAAACACGCAGGGTCTGAGCGTCAATTTGGTCAAAGAAAACGCCGCATTCGCGCATTTTGCTGATCAGGGCCATCAGCGAATGGGTGGGGCATTTTTCGAGAATAATGTCACCGCGGGTCATGGCTGCGCCAATCATAAACGTACCTGCTTCAATGCGGTCGGGCATGACGCGGTAGGTCGAAGCTTTGTCGAGTTTTTTGACGCCTTCGATCACGATGGTGTCGCTGCCTGCCCCTTGGATACGGGCACCCATGCTGATCAGGAACTGAGCCAAATCATCAATTTCGGGCTCTTGGGCGGCATTGCGAATGGTGGTGGTGCCATCAGCCAAAGAGGCAGCCATCATGATATTTTCTGTGGCTCCCACACTGGGGAAGTTGAGATAAATATCTGCACCACGCAGGTGCGGGGCATTGGCAATCACGTCGCCATGTTCGAGCACAATATCTGCGCCCATGGCTTCAAGGCCCTTGAGGTGTAAATCGACGGGGCGGGAACCAATTGCACAGCCACCGGGCAGAGAGACCTTGGCTTGGCCCAATTTGCCTACGAGAGGGCCCAAAACGAAGAAAGAAGCGCGCATTTTAGTCACCAAATCGTAAGGGGCGACAGAATTGGCAATGTGGCGGGGATCAATCAGCAAAACATTGTGTTCAATGAAGTGAGCACGGGCACCCAAACTGCGTAAAACATCCACCATGATTTCGACGTCAGCCAGACGGGGCACGTTTTCGAGCACAATTTCTTCGCTACCGAGTATCGCAGCGGCCATCAGGACCAATGCGGAGTTTTTCGCCCCGTTAATGGTGACATGGCCATTGAGTGCTACGCCGCCGTTGATTTTGAGTCTATCCAAATTCATCTCTGCATTCCATTCTTCGTTGTTGATAGATCCATCATGCTGTAACAAGGGCGGCAACCTCAGTGACTTCAACCACATGCCCGGAGGGTTATCATGGTGAGTTTCTTGCTGTTTATGTTGCTGCAGACTAGGAATTACGTGCATTACTGGGGGGTTTTCACTTTCAATTTACCCTTAGGAGTATATCATACCTTTATTAAAAGATTAAGCCTGCCGTCACAGCTTTAAAAAAATTAACAGAAAATTAAGTGGGTGGGGGTTTTATTAAAAGCAGATTAATTTCAGAATGAAGCAGGGTGCGCTGAAAAGCGTTAAGGTGGATGTCTGAATCCAGTGTAGAGCGATGCTTTTAGTATAATCGAAGCCCGCTCTTTTCGTCATCGGGTTTCAGATTCTTAGACCCGCACAAGCCAAAAAAGTTCCTGGGGGCCGTTGAAGATTTCAACGGCCCCCAGTTCTCTTTAAAATAACGCAGAGGTTATTGCTTGGTAAACGGATTGATCGGCTTGTGGGCCTTAAACTCGCCAGCCTTCAATTTCTTGAAATAGCCATCGAGATCGTTTACAGCCAAATAGCCCATGCTGAGAATAATTGGGATATTGGCCCAAAGCATCCAGCCAGTGCCAAAATCCGCCAATATTCCCAACTCACGATCGGTGCTAATCATGACAGGAGCAATCAAGGTCCCTAGTAAAAAGATGAACTTATAGACCATGACTCCTTTGCCTTTAAACATAAAAATCACGCCCTGTTCGCCGTAATAGCTCCAAGAGATTTGGGTTGATATGGCAAAGAGCAAGGCAGCGGCGGTCACCAGCCATTTTCCCAGGCCCGGAAAGGCCCGGTCAAAGGCATGCCCCGTCAAACTGGCTCCCACAAAATTGCGGAAAACACTTTGATCGGTCTGGCCATTGGCTTTTTTGATTAACACCGCACCGGCAGGGACTTCACCCCATTCGATATGGTCTTGACCAGCTGTGGCACCGGCTTTGATCGCCCCATAAATTTTGACGCGTTTCTTTTCACTGGTCTTGGCATCTGGTGCTTCCGCCAAAATAAAAACCTGTGAACCGGGCTGCCATTTTTCCCAACTGGGCAATTCGGGCAGGGCTTTAACGGAGGTCGGGGCCTCCAATTTGACTTTGCCTTCGGCCTGAACAATCGCCACAGGGCCATTGATTTCGCCAATCGCAGGGCGATTCCAAGTTCCCGTACACAAAATCACCAAAGCGGTCAGTGTACAGATCATCAAGGTGTCGATAAAGGGCTCCAGACCCGCCACAACGCCTTCACGGGAGGGCTCGTCGGTTTTGGCCGCGGAGTGGGCAATCGGAGCCGAACCTTGACCCGCTTCATTTGAAAAGAGCGCCCGCTGCAGACCCATTTCAAAAGCGGTATAAATGCCAACGCCGACAAAAGCGCCGCCAGCGGCCACGGGTGTAAACGCAGATTGAATGATCAGCAGAAACATGGAAGGAATTTTGTCGATATTGATCGCCAAAACAGCCAAGCCTGAGAGAATATACATGCCACACATCAGCGGTACAATTTTCTCAGCCACATCGCCAATGCGTTTGATTCCGCCAATAATGACAGCACCAACGACAATGGCCAGAACGATGCCTGTGGCAATCTGGGGCACACCAAAATAGACATTGAGAATTTCACCCACGTTCCAAGACTGGAACATATTGCCACCGGTCATGGTGGAAATTAAGAGGGTACAACAGAAAAAATAGGCCAAAATCCGGCCAGCAACTTTGCGCCAATCATCGTGTTTGCCGAGGGTTTTGTCGATCACCCACATGGCTCCCCCGTGGGGGTCGTCGGGATTGTCGGTATTGCGGTACATGAGCGCCAGTGTGACTTCAACTGTCTTGATGGCCATGCCGAGAAATCCCACTACCCACATCCAAAACAGCGCACCGGGACCGCCCAAGGCAATCGCCATGGCAACGCCGCCGATATTGCCGAGCCCGACGGTGGCCGACAGGGCCGCCGACAAGGCTTGAAAGTGGTTAATCGCGCCAGGGTCATTGGGGTTGTCATAGACCCCACGAATGACCGTCACCCCGTGGGTGACTGCGCGAAACTGGATAAATTTTGTCCAGATTGTGAAGAGAATTCCTGTGCCCATCAAGACAAAGAATGTCCACGGCCCCCATAGAAATCCAATAATTACTTCCATGAGCGAGAGAATATCCAATGCCTTGACCTCCTAGAATTTCTGCCCCAAATAGATACCCAAAACGGGATTTTGCAGGTGGGGAAAGAAGTGTTTCAGTCTACCATTTTTTTCTGAAAGTCCCTAGAATGGAGGGCCTCGCAGATTGAGATGCTTTTGGTAAGCGGCAAAAAAAACTTAAACCTCTGCGGCACGAAACAAACTGGCCGTGTCGGTCAAAATTTGGGCATGTCCCATCATCACCAGAACATCGCCTGAGCGAAAGCGGGAATGAATGTCCAAATTGCTGATCAATTGGGCATCGCGGCGAATGGCCAAAACCGTCACGCCATAGTTCTGCCGCAAATTGCTTTCCACCAGGGTCTGCCCCACCAAAGGAGACCCTTCTTCCAGGCGACGCGAAAAAATTTCGATCCCCTCTTCTTCTTGTAACTCGCTGACCGAGACCTTTTCCCGTTTGAGTCCACGCAACATGCCATAGCTATCGGCCCGCACTTCTTCCACAAAGTTGAGAATTTCTTCTTCTGGCACAAAGTATTTGCGCAAGACCAAGCTAAAGATTTCAACCGAGGTTTCAAATTCTTCGGGAACGACCCGGTCGGCCCCCAATTTGAGCAATTCGGGAATTTCTTTGACAAAGCGGGTACGCACAATTAAGTAGAGCCGGTCATTTAATTGGCGAATCGCGACAATAATTCGGCGGGTGGCATCCGGGTCCGAAATGGCGATCACCGCTACGCGGACCTGAGAGAGCCTGACTTGTTCGAGAATCAGGGGCTGGGCCGCATCGCCAAAATGTATGGGTTCCCCTTGGGCTTTAAAAGCCATGACGGTCTGGGCGTTGGCTTCCAAAACAGCATAGTGTATGCCCCCCGCTTTGGCGGCCCGCGAGAGATTTTGGCCATTGACCCCATAGCCAATGATCACCAAATGGTTGCGCAAACTTTCAGCCTCTGCCACACTTTCTGGCTGATCGGGCAGGGTTAAATGGCCCGTAAAGCGCTTGGGAATGGGCAAACGGGTGACCATTTCAGACGTTTTGGGCCCCAGGGCAATCAAAGGCGGGGTCAGGGCCATGGTGCAAATCGAGACCGCCAAAAAAAGCTGGTAATTTTGCGGGGAAAGCAGGCCAAATTCGACCCCACTTTTGGAAAGCACAAAGGCAAATTCACCGACTTGGCAAAGGGCCAAAGCGCTGAGAATATTGGTGCGCAGGGGATAGCCCAAGGAGGCCGAGGCAATATACCCAGTCAGCAGTTTCAGCAGCAGAACCCCAGCCACCAAGGCCAGAATCAGGCCCAGATGATTCAGAAAAAAGTGCAGATTTAAAAGCATGCCAATCGAGACAAAAAAGAAACTGATAAAAATATCGCGAAAGGGCAAAATATTGCTCATAGCCTGGTGGCTGTATTCCGATTCGGAGATGATCAATCCGGCCAAAAAGGCCCCCAAAGACAAAGACAGACCCAGACTGGAAGTCAGCCAGGCGATCACCATACAAATGGAGATAATACTGAGCAAAAACAGCTCAGAGTTGCGGCTTTTAACGATTTGAAAGAGCAGGCGGGGCATCAACCATTTGCTCGTGATCCAGACCCCGAGTCCTACAGCCACGGACTTGAGTCCCAGGATCAACAAACTCAGACCCGGATTATCTGCCTTGCCTGCCAAAAGTGGCGTCAACAGCATCATGGGTACAATCACCAAATCCTGAAAAATCAAGACCCCCAAGACAATTTTGCCGTGGGGGCTTTCCATTTCGAGCCGGGTTTGCATCAATTTGAGCACAATTGCGGTGCTGCTGAGCGCAATCAGACAGCCTGCAAAAATGCCCACATTGGGCTGCTGGCCCAACAGGGAAAACCCGACTGCGATGGCCAAAATCGTCAGTCCAACTTGTAAAAATCCCCCCTGTAAAACAGTGCGGCGAATATACAAAAGATGTTCAAACGAAAATTCAATCCCAATCGTAAACAGCAAAAAGACAATGCCAATTTCTGCGATCATCTCCACTTCGTGGACAGAATGCACCAGACCCAAACCATGGGGCCCAGCCACGACACCTGTCAGCAAAAAACCCATGATTGACGGGATTTTAAGCTTTTGGCAGACCATCACCACGACTGTACTGAGGCCCAAGATGACAATGAGTTCTTTTAAAAAAGCAATTTCCAAGCAGCAACACGCCTGCCCTTCAGTTTAAATGGGGAGGAAAGGATGAGAGTAAATCTATTTTTTACTTATAAATAGCGTTAATGATCAGTATATGATTTGAGTTCAGCAGGGGTCAAGTCTTTCTCTCTACAATGATTCTAAGCAAAATGACTTGAAGGAGACCCCAATAAATGCTCTAATTTGTGAATTTGCTCAAAATTCCCAATAAACAGCAAAAAACCACCCACATCTAAGCGGGTGTCTGGCCCCGGATTATAACAAATATCGTCATCTTTGCCTGTAGGGGACCATGCCAACATATTCAAACCCGTTTGGGCATAAATCGGCACATCTCCCATGCGTTTGCCCTGGTAAGGACTGTCTGGAGCGATCACCACCTCTGAGACCCGAATCGAAGGATCTTTGCCGCGCAACATGCGGTCGAGAAAACCGACCACATTGGGTCTAAGAATTTCTGAAGCCATACGCATCCCGCCAATATAATTGGGGCTGACGATATAATCAGCTCCAGCAATTTTGAGGCGGTTGTGCAAATTGACATCCACGGCCCGAGAGACAATTTTAAGTGCGGGATTGATCTGACGGGCCGTGAGGGTCAAAAACAAATTGTCTTTGTCATTGCTCAGAGCCGCCACCAGGCCACGGGCATTGTCAATATTGGCCTCTTTTAAATCTTCATCATCGGTGGCATCGCCATGTAAGGCGATCAGATCCGGATAATCCTCTTTGAGCTGATTCAAATGATCGAGGTCCGAATCGATCACCACCACCTTTGCATGGGAATTGAGCATTTCGCGAATGACATGTTCTCCCAAAGTGCCTGCGCCACACACAATAAAATGCCCTTGCATACGTGCAATTTTCCTCCGAATGCGGTTTTCCATCAATAGGCGGCTGAGCCGCCCTTCGACTATAAAAGCTGTGACACTCGACAGCCCATAAACCACCATTGACATGCCTGCCAGCATCAAAATCAGGGTATAGGCAGCCGTCAGGGGTGTTTTTTCAGTGCCCAAGACATCACCGTAACCCACAGTTGCAAGGGTAATTCCCGTCATATAAAAAATCAGGGTCCAGGACTGTTCTGGATAGAGCAAGCGGTAGCCCAATGCTCCCCCAAAGAAGGTGCCCGTCAGCAAAAACAAAGGCAGACGTACTTCTTGCCAGAGCGAAGTTAAGACAATCCGAAAGGTGGCATGTTTGTGCTGCATCTAACTACCTTAACGCGAAAATTTCAATGCGGGAAGGGACTTGTGAGCCTGTACAAGAACAGTTATACTGAAACATAGAGTGTATGTAAGTGTATGTGTGCATATATAAAAATTCTTGGAAAAGTTCTTGGAAAAGTTCTTGGAAAAGTTCTTGGAAAAGTTCTTGAAAAAATTCTTGAAAAAGCTCTTGGAAAATTTCGCGGAAAAACAGGGATAAAAGATGGCAAAAAGTTCAACAAAGATCAAGACCCGTTATGTCTGCAATAGCTGTGGCTCAGACACACCCAAATGGCTGGGCAAATGCCCTGAATGTGGGGCTTGGAACAGTTTGGAAGAGCAAGTTGTGCAAGACAAAAAAAACCGCATGGACATGGTTGAGCACTACAGCCAGGGCGATTTGGTCGAGTTGCTGCGACTGCAAGAAATTGTCTACAGCGAAGAAGATCGGCTCAAAACCGGCATGGGTGAGTTGGATCGCACCCTGGGTGGTGGATTGGTTCCCGGCTCATTGGTGCTATTGGGGGGCGAGCCGGGCATTGGTAAATCCACGCTCTTGTTGCAATCGGCCTTTCACATGGCCGAAAACCAAGGTCAGCCCGTGATTTATGTCTCAGGGGAAGAGTCAGCCCAACAGATCAAATCGCGGGCCCAGCGCTTGGGCTTTGAACAATCCGAAAACTTTTTTCTCTTGGCTGAGACCGAAATGCAGGCGATTATGGGCATACTCGATCAAAAACGCCCCGCAGTGGCAATTCTCGACTCAATTCAGGCCGTCTACGATTCGCGCCTGGAGTCTCCCCCAGGCGGCATCAGCCAGGTCAAAAACACCTGTAATTTGCTTTTAAAATTGGCCAAACAAAAGCAGATCAGCATCTGGATTATTGGCCATGTCAACAAAGATGGAGATATCGCTGGCCCCAAGGTGCTCGAACACATGGTCGATGCCGTGCTGTATTTTGAAGGCGAACGCTACCGCTCATTTCGGCTTTTGCGCACGATCAAAAACCGCTTTGGGGCCACCCACGAAGTGGGGGTCTTTGAAATGCGCGGCAGTGGCCTTGAAGCCGTCGAAAACCCTTCGGCTCTGTTTTTGTCTGAATACACCGCAGAGATCAGCGGTTCTGCGATTGGGGTGACCATGGAGGGCAGCCGTCCGCTTTTGGTCGAAATCCAGGCTTTGAGTTATTCCTCGTTTGCCAATTTTCCCAAGCGCTCAGCCAATGGAATTGGCCACCAACGCCTGATCCAGATTTTGGCCGTGCTCGAAAAACGGGTGGGGCTCAATCTTTCCAAATCCGATGTGCTGGTCAATGTTGTCGGCGGGCTGGCGATTGAAGAGCCCGCCGCAGATTTGGCTGTGGCCATGGCCCTGGTTTCGGGGGTGCGCGATTTGCCCCTTGAAGGCCGAACGGTCTTTTTGGGCGAAGTCGGCCTTGCAGGAGAAATCCGCTCGGTCGCCCAGCTCGAACGCCGCTTGATCGAGGCCTGCAAATTGGGATTTACCCGAGCCGTGGTACCCACCTCCAATTTGCCATTAAAAGAAAGAGTGGAAGGGATTGAAATTATCGGGGTAAAAAAGCTGACCGAGGCCATTCGCACCTTAAAAGGCGCAGACAAAGAAACGCCTGCTGCCGCCAAAACCTAACTCAAGGCCGCTTTGCGCCAAAAGGCCCCGCCTTTGGGTATCAACTGCAATTCAGTCTGAATCTGATGCAAATTGCGGTAATCGTGCAGGGCTTCGTTGCAGGGTTGAAAGCTATTGTAATCATCAACGATGATAAAGCCCCCTGGGGATAATTTGGGATATAAATGGACCAGAGCATCCATCGTCGATTCATACATATCGCCATCCAGGCGCAGTATGGCCAAAGAGGCAATGGGGGCGGTCGGCAACGTCTCTCTGAACCAGCCTTTGAGGAAAATGATCTGTTCACTCAAAAGGCCGTATTTCTCAAAATTGGCGCGCACTTCATCGATTGAAACGGCCAGGTGTTTGACCAAATGCAGGCCCATATCTGACTCACGGGGATAGCGCCTAAAATTTGGGGGAGGCAGGCCCTCAAAAGAATCTGCGACCCACAATTGGCGATCTGTAACGCCATGGGCCTTTAAGATACCCGCCATCAATATAGCGGCCCCCCCTCGCCAAACCCCCGTTTCAATCAGGTCACCCGGAATTCCCTCTTTCAGCACCGTTTCGAGGCAAAACTGGAGATTGTTCAAGCGCTGCAGCCCAATCATGGTATGGGCCTGCGAGGGCCAGATCCCACCTGCCACTTTTTTGCTGGGGTCGGCTTGGGGCGAATTCAAACTATAGACTTTGCCCGATTGGGGATCCAAGGTAGGGGTGCCCAGCATCAGGTCGAGATCGCCACCATAGATAAAATTACCCAGGGACTTTTTGAGTAAATCGAGATAGAGCGAGCGGGGGTCGGACATCAGATGCTGAGACCTCAAAACGTATCACAAATTCGCCAATGCGTTGGAAACACGACTCAATCAGAATAACAAACTGTGTGCCAACTTAACGGGTATAATGCTCTCGGAGTAAGAAATATGCGTCTGGGACTGACCAAAAATCGCCTGTTTATCTCATTGGCCCTGTTTCTGGGTCTGATTTGTTTTGGCACTTTGGGATATATCGCCCTGACCGGCAGTTCGGTCTTTGAAGCCCTGTATATGACCATTATCTCGATTACCACCACAGGTTATGGGGAAACCATCGACATTTTGCACAACAAACCCGCCCGCGTGTTTACGATGTTTTTGCTGCTCTGTGGGATGGGGATTACGGTATACTTTGCATCATACTTAACCGCTTTTTTGGTCGAAGGCGAACTCAACAATATACTCAGCCACAGGCGAATGAACAAAGAAATTGAAAAACTCAAGCAACACCTGATCCTTGTGGGCGGAGGGCAAACTGCTTTTTATGCTGTGCAAGAACTTTTGGCCGCCAACAAACCCTTTGTTGTGATTGAAAAAGATCCTGCGGCCTTCATCGCTTTACAAGAGCATTTTCACAACCCCCGTTTATTGGGATTAATCGGCGACGCCACCAACGACGATATCTTAAAAGAAGCAGGTCTGGAACGCGCCGAAGGTCTGATCACCACCTTGCCCGACGATCGCGACAATCTCTTTGTGACCATTTCTGCTAGGGGGCTCAACCCCGAAATTCGCATTATTGCCAAAATAGTCCATCAAAATTCGGCAAGCAAAATGCGCATGGCAGGCGCCAACGAAGTGGTCTGCCCAGACTCGATTGGCGGTTTGCGCATGGTCAGTCAAATGATCCATCCCCACGTGGTCAAATTTCTCGACACCATGATGCGAATCAAAAGTGAACAGATCCGCATCGAAGAGGTACGGGTCAAAGGCGAAGGCTGCCACGGCAAATCACTGAAAGAGATTCGCTTGCCCGAGCAATTTGGCAATGTCTTGGTGCTGGCACTGTTGCCCGGTGGCAATCACGAAATCCCCCTCTACAACCCCATGGCCGAGACCCATGTCCACACGGGAGACACCCTGGTGGTGATGGGCAATATTGACTGGATTCACAAGGCGCGGGACTTTTTTGCGCTTTAAAACGGATTCATTTCCCGCCAAAGCGCCACCCGTGGCAAGAGTTCAGCCAGGGAGTCACCGCCAAATTTTTCCAAGACAAATTCGGCCAGCACCAAGGCCAGCAGCGATTCACCGATCACAGCAGCAGCGGGCACAGCACAGGTGTCTGAGCGCTCAATATGCGCTTCTACAGCCTCACCACTTAAACTGTGAACAGATTTCAGCGGCTGCATGAGCGTGGCGATGGGTTTCATGGCTGCCCGCAGCACCAATGGCTGGCCTGTGCTCATGCCCGCCACGATGCCACCGCCACGGTTGCTCAGGTAGTTGACCCGGCGCGGGTGGTTGGGGTCGGGCCCTGGCGAAAGTTCGTCGTGGGCCAAAGATCCGGGCACCCGGGCACTTTCAAAGCCCAGTCCCAATTCAATCCCTTTAAAGGCATTCATGCTTAAAAAAGCCTCACCAATCGCTGCTTCGAGCTTGCGATCCCATTGGCTATAGGTGCCCAGGCCAATCGGCAGGCCATCGGCGTATATTTCGACGATGCCACCGAGGGTATCACCTGCTTCTTTGGCAGCATCAATGGCAGCCACCATTTTGGCCTCTGCTTCGCTGCCCAGGCAGCGCACAGGTGAGTCATCAGCGCGTTGATTCAGGTCTGAAACAGGCAAATCCATCGGTGTGGGGTCGGCGATCGCGCCAATCGAGACCACCCGGCTGGCGATCACAATTCCGACTTCTTCAAGCAGGCGGCGGGACACCGTGCCCAAAGCCACACGCATGGCTGTTTCGCGGGCGCTGGCTCGTTCGAGGACATTGCGCAGGTCTTCGTGGCCGTATTTTATCCCGCCCACCAGATCGGCATGGCCGGGCCGAGGGACTGTTACCACACGTTTTACTGGGCCTTCAATCGGGCCTGCAGCCATGGTCTCTTCCCAGTTTTTCCAATCGCGGTTGGGCATCAGCAGGCCAATTGGGCTGCCGAGTGTGTGGCCGTGGCGCACCCCGGCTGTAATTTGCACTTCGTCGGTTTCGATTTGCATGCGGCGGCCCCGGCCATGGCCTTTTTGGCGGCGGCTCAAATGGGCATTGAGATAGTCTAAGCTGAGTGGCAGTCCGGCTGGCAGGCCTTCGAGAATGCCCATCAAGGCCGGGCCGTGTGATTCACCTGAGGTCAAAAAACGCATGGGGTTATGGCTCCATTGTGGATAGAACTGAGTACATCAAAAAATTCAGGGTAAGAAATGGCCACACATTCGGGGTTTAAAATGTGGGTTTCACCCGTGGCCACCAAACCGGCAATGGCAAAGGCCATGGCAATGCGGTGATCGTGAAAGGGCTCAATTTCGGCCCCGTATAAGGCCTGGGGACCTTCGATCGCAAAGCCGTCATCAAAAAGTTTGATCTGGGCTCCCATGGCGCGCAAATTCAGGGCAATGGCCTCTAACCGGTCTGATTCTTTGACCCGCAATTCACCCGCCCCACGCACCTCCGTGATTCCAGTGGCCTGGGTAGCCAAAATGGCAATCAAAGGCACTTCATCCACCAAATCTGGGATTTCATGGGCATAGACCCGTGTGCCTTGCAGCGGCACCTGTTGCAAACGCACGATGCCCAGTGGTTCGGGATTGCCCAGGGTCATTTCTTCGACCACCACCGCCCCCATGCGCTTGAGTACGTTGATAAAGCCCAAGCGGGTGGGATTGAGCGAGACCCGCTCGATTTCAACCCGTCCACCGGGGATCATGGCCGCTGCAGCCAGCCAAAAAGCGGCTGTTGAGGGATCTCCAGGCACCTGAACCTGGGCTCCCCGCAAGACTTGACCGGGTTCAATCTGCAGGCTGCCGTCAGATTTGTGGAGACTGACGCCAAAATGGGGCAAGAGGCGCTCGGTATGATCTCTGCTGCCAATTTCTCCGCGCAAGGTGACTGGCGCTTGGGCAAAGAGCCCCGCCAAGAGCAATGCGCTTTTGAGTTGGGCACTGGCGACAGGCAGGGCATAGTCCAAGCCCTTCAACGTCGCAGGGTGGATATGAACCGGGGGATAATTGCCCTCTCGCAGTTCAATTTCGGCCCCCATTTGCCGCAGGGGTTCTGCCACCCGTTTCATCGGGCGGCGGGAAAGGGAGGCGTCGCCGATTAAACAAGATTCAAAGTTTTGACCCGCCAAGATGCCCATCAACAGACGCAGTGTGGTGCCTGAATTGCCGCAATCGAGTGGGGCAGAAGGGGGGTGAAAACCAGCCAATCCCACGCCATGAACCACAACGGTTTCGCCGATTTGCTCAATTTTGACCCCCAAAGCAGCCAAACAGGCCCAGGTTGAAAGCACATCTGCGCTGGCCAATAGCCCAGTGATCTCCGTCTTTCCTTCGCTGAGGGCGCCAAAGATCAAGGCCCTGTGAGAGAGAGATTTATCTCCAGGGATGGCCAACTGGGCATCAAAGCTACGCAAGGGAATAATGCGGGCCAGCGACATCGCGATTAGGCCTTTTGGCGGGCAAAATCCCGCATAAAGCCAGCCAAAACCTCCACACCCGTGAGCGGAAAGGCATTGTAGATCGAGGCGCGAATGCCCCCCACAGAGCGGTGACCTTTGAGGCCATCCATGCCTGAAGCAGTGGCCATTTTGACAAATTCGGCTTCCAATTCTTCGCTGGGCAAGCGGAAAGTCAGGTTCATGCGCGAGCGGCTGTCTTTGTCGGCATGGCCCCGGTAAAAGCCCTCGGATTGGTCCAGGGCCTGGTAGATCAATTCTGCTTTGCGTTGATTGAGCTCTGCCATGGCCGCCAAGCCGCCATTGTCCAACATCCAGCGGGCCACCAGACCTACCACACGGATTGAAAAAACCGGGGGGGTATTGTAAAGGGAATTGTTTTCAACGTAAGTGGAATAGTCCAACATCGTGTGCAAACCCCGTTTTCCGCGGGTGAGTAACTCTTCTTTGACAATCGCCAAAGTGACCCCAGCAGGGCCCATGTTTTTTTGAGCTCCGGCATAGATCAGGGAATATTTTGAGACATCAAGTGGGCGGCTGAGGATGTCCGAGGAGGCATCGCAGATCAGGGGGGTCTCGCCCAGATCCCAATCTTCGAAGAGTTCAATGCCTTCGATCGTTTCGTTGGAGGTGATGTGGAGATAGGCGGGGTTTTCTGGCAGCACCATTTCTGACTGCTTGGGCATGCGTTTATACCCCTCACTTTTGCCACTCCAGGCCACACTGATGGCCCCTTCGCGTTTGGCTTCACACATCGCCTTGCGGCCCCAAGACCCACTGTCGATATACGCGGCTTGGGTATCTGGCAGTAAAAAATTCATGGGCACCATTGAAAATTGCAATGAGGCCCCCCCCTGTAAAAAGATCAGTTGGTAACCAGCGGGCACATTTAAAAGCTGTTTGAGATCGGTCAGGGTCTGCTCTAAAATATGCTCAAAAACCGCCGAGCGGTGGCTGATTTCGAGAATGGACATGCCCACACCGGGCAAAGAGAGCATTTCGGCTTGGAGTTGGGTTAAAACAGGCTCGGGTAAAATCGCCGGACCTGCAGAAAAATTCAAAATGCGTGCTTCAGAAGACACAGGGTCATATTCCTTTCAAACTCAGGGGGCTGGCCAGACCAGCAACCCAGTCAAAGCTAACGATCCAGCATAACACACCGCGTCAGCTATTGGGCTTTGTAAAGGCCCGCTTCGGTGCCAATCCACAGGGCCTGGGGCTGGGTGACGATCGCGTTGATCTGCAAAAAGGCAGAACTCAAACCTGTATTGTAAGCACTCCAACTCAGTCCCCCATCGAGGGACCGAAAGATGCCATCGGTGGTGGCTGCGTACATTTTATCCGGTGTGACGGGATCAATCGACAGGGCATGGACCACCATCTGGGTCAGCCCCGTGGAAGTGGCAGTTAAAGTTGCAGGGCCATAGGCATTGGTGCCATTGTGGCCCAATTGACGCCAGCCATTGGCATCTCCTTCGTTGCGGCGCCAGACGCCGGGCAAATAACCACCGGGCACGCCGCCGGGAATGGGGGGAATACTGGAACAGACAAAGGGCGTAAAACAGCCCCCTGTGCCGGCCCCAAACAGGCGCTCAGACAAAACAGGATGGGTGGTCAGGGCACGCACATCGACCACAGCCAAAAAGACCAAGCCCCCAAAGGTCGGCAGCCCATTGTTGATCGGTTGCCAATTGATCGTGGCAGCATTGCCGCCTGTGGCTTTGTAGACCCCCCCACCAAAGGTGCCGGCATAGACAAAGGCATCCGCCGGGGCGGTTGGGTTGTAAATTGCCAGAGACGAAATACTGCTCAGGCTGCCCGTGGGCAAGCCCGTACTGGCCAATGTCCAGCTGTCGCCGCCATTGCTGCTGAAATAGACCTGGGCATCGTTTGCACGGGCCACACCCGCATAGACATGGGTGGGATGGGCAGGGTCCACCACCAGCGATTTAATATTCAGGTGATTGGCGTTGAGCCCCGTGTTGATCTGGCTCCAATCTGTGCCGCCATTGCTGCTGCGGTAAATGCCATTGCTGAGGGTGCCTGCGTACAGGATTTGCGCATTCTGAGGATGTACGGCCAAAGCCTGTACAGATCCCGTTTCGGAACCCAATTTGAGATTGCTGCAAGTACCATTGAGGCATTTCCAGACCCCTCCCAGCGGGCCTGCGGCTGGATTGCCATCGTCTTGGGCACCAAAATAGACCAGGTTGGGATTCTGTTTAACGGCTGCAAGACTCAAAACATGTTCATTATTGGGCCCCAATTGTGACCAAGAGACCCAATTGGAGGCTGTGGTGACAGCCAAAGATGTGGGAGAGCTTTCGACCCCACCTACCACAGCGGTGACGGACATATTGTAGGTCTGGGTGGCAGCCACCCCCGTGTTGATTGTGCCCGTTAGCGCAGGGGCGTTGACGGTGCTGTAGAGCACCCCATCTTTGTAGATTTTATACGCTGTGGCATCGGTGACTGCGTTCCAGCTCAGATCAAAGCTGGTGCTGGCAATATTGCTGGCACTCAGACCCTGGGGCACGGGTGGCAAGACCGTAAATGCGGGGGTTTGAGCAGCCGTTTGCGTGCCGACGGTGAGACTCACCGTCGTCGGACCCGTGATCCCTGTGGGCACTTTGACAGCCAATTGATTCAAACTCACGAAGCTCACATCGGCTGCGGGCACCGTTACATTGCCAAATTTGACGGTATTTAAACCTGAAAAGGCCTGAAAATTATTCCCATTGATCAGCACGGTCGTGCCTGGAGAACCGCTGCTGACGCTCAAACTGCTGATCGAGGGCGCTTTGGGGTAAAGGGTGACGGTGCCCAAATTGACCACTTGGCCAGCGGCAAAAGTAATCACCCCGACAATAAACGGTGATGTAACAACGTTCGGATTCGCTTCACTGCTGTACTGACCGGGCCAGGATAAACGGTACTGCCAAACGCCCGGCGGCAGATTGTTAAATTGGTAAACCCCATTGGTATCTGTAATCGGGGAACTGATGGGATCTGACAATTTGACAGTGTATTTGTCGTTGCCCAATAAGCCTGCCACGCTGCCATTTAATTGGGCAGGTTGGACTTTGTAATTGGGATTGGCGGCATTGAGCAGGGCCAAATTGCCAGACTGGGAGATAATATCTTGCACCAGGGCTGAGCGGTTGAGCAAAAGGGGGTGGGTGGTGTAGCTGAAATTGGGATAGGTCCCACTGGCGCCCGTGATCTGATCGACCAGGGTCTGCAATTGGTTGGTGTCCAATTCGCTGGCCAATAAAAGCAAATTCTGATCGAGCAAATCCCCCACCACTTGGCCAGTGGGCGTCGAGCGGTAGCTCATTTGCACTGTGGTGGGATTGGCGGTGATGTCAAAAGTGGCACTGAGGGTGCTGCCCGAAATTTCGCTATTGCCAGCAGTATAGACCTTGATCTCAGCCACCCGGTTTTCCCCCGAGGGCACATTGGGGATGGTGGCATTGATCGTACAGCCAGTGACGGGCACTGTAAACTGGTTGCCCGCATTGGCTGCCGCAGGATAAAGAGAACCCGTGATGCCCCCCCCCCGCACAGAGATTTTGGCCTTGGAAAAGGTGGTGCAATCCAAGGCCTGGGTTTTAAAATCGCCACCCTCGCGATTGGCGTTTGCCGGAAAGGCAATTTCAAAGCGCAAATTGGGGCCCGTAAACAGCCGGGCCTGGATCTGTGAACCGGGTTTTAAGGGTTGCAGAGCTGTGGAGACAACCTTGCCTGTTGGTTCAGCGGTTTTCAGTGGCAGCCCCTGACAGGCCTGCAAAAAGAGCACTGAGAGCAAAGAGAGACAAGGAAAAAGACGTTTTTTCATTGGTAATTCCCCACCACGATCACATCGGCCAAAAGATGTTGAACGACCACGTCGATACTGCTGCTCACAGCGGCATTGACCCCGTCAGAAACACTGACTTGGAGGGTATAGGTACCCGGGGTGGTGGGTGCGGTCCACACCACCTGATGGCCCTGGGTGCTGCTAAAACTGGCATCACCACAGTTGAGACATGACCATTGGTAAGCAGAGGCCGCCAAGGTCGAGTCATCTGTGGCATTGGCCGTGAGTTGAATCGGCTGTTTGAGTCCGGTTAAAGTCGTGCGACTGGCGACAAGCGATTGAATCGCAGGGGGATTGTTGACAGTGGGGGTGACTGGGGCTGCTCCGCCGCCACCGCCGCCACCACCACCGCCACCACCGCCACCACCACCTCCGCCGCCAGAGGAGGAACTGCTGGTGCGAAAACTGTGTTGGGCAGCCGTTAAAGGGCCATTTGCGGTTTTGGGTACAATTTGAACGGCATAATCTGTGCCATCAAAGAGTCCCCCCATTTGAAAATTGGCCTGGGGATGGTTGGCCTGAATCAATTGACCGTTGCGGTAGATATCATAACCCGTGATGCCACTTTGGGCCGGGGCATCCCAGATCAAGCTGAGGCGGTCGCTGCCACTTTCTAACAGGCGCAGATTGAGCGCATTGGCATTGGTTGGGTTTGCCGCACCCGGCGTTGAGCCAGGGTTGGCATTGGCAGGGGGTGAATTGGCAGGCAAAGAGGTATTTTTGCTGGGGGAGCCTGCAGGGTTGCCCCCTGTGATTGGGTTGGTATTCAAATTGGCGTTGAGATCACTTTGGGGCAAGAGGCGAAAATCAGGGGCGGTTGCCGGAGCCGTGGGCGCGAGACTGAGTTGGGGTTGCGCAAATGCGGCGGCATTTCCTGCGGCATTTCCTGCGGCATTTCCTGCGGCATTTCCTGCGGCATTTCCTGCGGCATTTCCTGCGGCATTTCCTGCGGCATTTCCTGCGGCATTTCCAGCAGCATTTCCAGCAGCAAGACGGCCTTGGCCTGTAAAGTCCAGTCGCAAATCCAGCGAGGCTTGGTTTTGGTTGACCAGACGCAATTCAGCTAAAGTTCGGCTCAAGGTGACACCCTCTGCGTTAAGCAAAAGAGCCTCTATTTGAACCTGGCCCGGAGCTAAATTGAGCCACTGCGCCCATTCCCCTTTGGACAAATCGCGTGGATTTAAACGGATTTTTTGGGCTGCTTGGCCTGGACGCGTTAAGACAAGTTGCAATTGTAACCCTTCCAAAGAGGCGTTTTCGGATTGAATCTGGCCCAGGATTTTTAAACTGGCCAATGCCGAATTGCCAGGGGTTGAACCGGCAGACCCCGCTTGGGCAGAGGCATTCAAGCCAGCCAGAGCCCTAAATGGCGTGACCAATTCAACAGAACTGCAGCCCGTGAGCGTCACAAGCGTGGCAGATAATAACCATTTTGTCCCCATTTGCAAGATAGCAACCCTGAATATACACAGTTTTTTCTATTTTAACATTCAACCCTGTTAAAAAATACCCGCCGCAGGGGCGATTCTGGTCGGCCTTTGAATGGGCCTTTGAAAATTGGGGTTGAATAATGGGTTTGAATATTGGGTTTTGGCGGTGTATGATTCATGTAAAAACACAGCCAAATCCTGTAAGAACCTGCATAGGAGCCCCCCATGATCCAGCCCCGTTTTGGCTTTTCGGATCTTCGTTCGGCATTAGAAGCGCTTTTCTTGAGCGTGGGTCTGGGACTGGGCCTGCTCTTTTTGGGCATTTACCTACTGGAAACGTATGGGATTTTTCTGTTTTTGGCTCTGCCGTTTGGGATGGGACTGGCTTCAAGTCTCTATTATGGCAGTCGAGCAGGCCTCACCCCAGGTAGATTTGAACAGGTCAAACTGGGACTGCTGAGCCTGTTTGTCTTGTCTTTGGGCATATTGGTTTTTGCCTTAGAAGGAGTCATTTGCCTGCTCATGGCTGCTCCGCTGGGGATTCTTGCCAATCTTTTGGGCGTGACTTTGGGCCTACAACTGCTCAAAAAAGGCAAAAGCAATCATCTGCCGCTCTCGGTCTTGATGCTGGCTGTGTTGCCCAGCTCACTGGGACTTGATCTGGTGCAAGAAAGTGAATTTAAAAAACCAGATGCACCTTTGCGCGCTGTCACCACCAGCGTTGAAATTCAGGCTCCGCCAGCCGTGGTCTGGGAGTCGGTGATCCGCTTCCCGAAGCTGCCAGCGCCGACAGAGCCCCTGTTTCAATTGGGCATTGCCTATCCCACCCATGCGGAGATCATTGGCGAAGGGGTCGGCGCCCTGCGCACCTGTTATTTTTCAACGGGCGCTTTTACCGAGCCAATCACAGTCTGGAATCGGCCCCACGAGCTGGCCTTTGATGTGGTCGCTCAGCCCAACCCCATGACCGAATTGACCCTTTGGAAAATCCATCCTCCCCATTTGGACGGCTATTTTGTCTCCAAACGGGGCAAATTTGAATTGACGGCATTGCCAGGAGGCAAAACCCGGCTGACAGGCACCACGTGGTACAGTCAGCGGATTTATCCCGAGGTCTATTGGTCGCTCTGGACCGATGGCATTATTCACAGCATTCATGAGCGGGTCTTGGGACATATTCAAACCCAGGCCGAAAAGGCCTTTCAACCCAAAGGTGAATTACAGGCTAATGGCTAAAATAATACTTGGGCAGGCTGCTGTGATTGGCTTGGCTGATGGGCCGAAACTGGGTTGCTGTCTGGTTTAAATACGAGGCCTTGTGTTTCTGGCTATAGCCTTTGTCGGTCCCCGTATTGGGAATATACGCCAGATTAAATGGGGCCATGGGATTGATCTTTTGCAGGGCACGGAAGGCATCTTCTCCCCGATTTGAGCCATTTGGGGCGCCATCATCGGAATAGGTGGCATCAAGAAAATGGGCTGCCCCAACTGTCACATTCTGCCACCGCCCGCCTGCCAAAACCGGAGGAGAGGCGGCTGCCACACCCTGTAAAGCCGTCTGGACGGCAATCCCCCCTGCTGAGTGCCCTGCCAATTCGACACTGCCAATCTGGGCTGTGGCGGGCAACATGCCACTGAGTCTGCCCATCACATCTTGGTTAAATTTGGGAAAGGTCTCAGAGCCCGCCATCCAGGCCGAAGCACTGCGTCCACTGAGGTCTTTGGCTGGGCCCTGGGGCACTGCGAGCACTGCGTTGTTTTTGCGGGCCCATTCCATCAGTTCTGAGCCAAGACCATTGCCAGTTTTGCCCAAAGCACTTGAGACACCGCCATTCCAGCCGTGAAAATAATACAAAACCTTGACAGGTTTGGAATAGTCCAACCCCTGGGGCACAATCAGGGCCGTCTCTTTGTCTTTGCCCGAATGTTGATTGCTCTCGATCGTGCCCACCCAGGCCTGGGCCACACCTGGCAGATTTTTTACGGCATTTAAAGCCACTTGACTGGCACCGGGCCCGGCTTCAACCACTGAGGTGCCTGGCAGCGGAAAGAGCAGGGTCTGGGGGGCTGCCGTGGCAGAAGGGGTGGACGTGACACTCAGGGTATGGGCCTGGGCTGTATTGCCGGTTGGGGTGGGGATCTGGGTCCGAGGGGGTGGAGGGGGCGCGGTTTGGGGGCGCGAAGCGCTGGGCATGGGAGAAATCGCTTGTGAACTGGGACGGTTATAAATCGAGAAAGAAGAACCGGATTGGGTCATGTTTCGCCTCTGCTTTTCAAATCCACTTTTTGAATCTACTTTCCAGATTATACCCCTTTTGTCAGCTTTTCATCGGCAGCGTTCTTTCAGAATCAGGAAGAGATGGCTTAAAATGAGAGCATGTTAAACTTAAATCCCTTTTTGAGCCGTTTTTTGCTGGTCAGCAGTCTGCTTGTCCCGTGGGCAGGACCTGTGTTTGCGGCACCTGCCGGGCAGGGGTATGAATTTTCGGGCAATGGCAAGCGGACCTTTGCCTGTTTGAACCAGCTGTATTCAATCGCGCAATTAGACGAGCAGCCCTTGGTGCTAACAGACCAGAAACGCGCATTGCAACTGGCCTTGCAGCGTCAACAGGCGGTGCTGGCCAAAGCCAAGTCATGGCAGGTCGAAGGGCTCAGTTTGACCTCCGCGCAGCTGCTTCAGGTGGCAGAGACAGTGGGTCAACTGCCTGAGCAGACCAGCTTGGGTGCCTTGAGCCGCATGTTGACCCCTTATTTGCTCAAAGGGGAGGATGGCTGTGGCAATACCCATTTTACCGCCTATTTCGCCCCCCTGATTCAGGTCAAAAGCAAGCCGGATGCACAGTTCAAGTATCCCGTCTATCGCAAGCCGGCAAGTTGGCCCCAAGGCAAGGTGCCGAGCCGGGCCGAAATAGACCAACAGGGCGCGCTGCAGGGCCTCGGGCTGGAGATTGGCTATGCAGCCAGCTTGCTGGATATTTACATGCTGCAGGTACAGGGCTCGGGTCTGGCGCATTTTCTCGACACCGGCGAAAAAATCACCTTTCAGTTTGGCGGCCAGAATGGCTTGCCTTACAGCAGCTTGGGCCGCTTGCTGGTGGACAAGGGCCATGTGCCCGCCGACCAGATTTCGCTGAATGCGATCCGTGACTTTTTTGCCAAGCAACCCGAGCTGATGCCTGAATATCTCTCCCGCAATGCCAGCTATACCTTTTTTGACAAGGTGAAAGCAGGCCCCAAAGGCAGCCTGAGTACCGAGGTCGTGCCTGAGGTCTCAATTGCAGTGGACCCGGCATTTATCCCGCTGGGCAGCGTGTTACTGGCCGAGATTCCGCGCTTAAATGCCCAAGGTGAATTTGTCGGCCATAATTACCGGCTCTTGGTGGCCCAAGACACGGGCGGCGCAATCAAAGGGCCTGGACATGTGGACATGTTTATGGGCATCGGCCCTGAAGCCCAGGCCAAAGCCGGATTTTTGCACCACTACGGACGCCTCTGGTTGCTTGTGCCCAAGAAATAGCCAACTTGCCCCCACATAGCCCCAGCCCGCCTTGTTCAGAGTCGGGAATCAGGCTGGCCAAACCAGATCTGCCAGGGCATCTAAACCGTTGGCCTCTCGCCAATGGGGAATACAAATCTGGAAGTTGGGATTGCTGTAGCGGTGCAAAAACAAGAGCGCCAGCATGGCTTTGCCTATGCCTGTGACGCTGCCAAGGTCAAGGCCGTAGCCCTGAAACAGTGCCTCCAGGCGGGCAGATTGGCCCTGCACCATAAAGCAGACAGGCCCAAGCCAATCATAAGCGGCAGGCCCGATCAGGCTGTCGGCAAAGTCAATCACGCCGCTGAGCTGCCACTGTTGTTGGACTTGTTTGACCAAGAGATTTTGGGGGGTGTATTCCCCCGTGAGCAAGACAAAAGGGGATTGCAGCAAACCTGAAGGTGATTCCAAGCTGGGCAATTGGCCCTGCAGCCATTGCGGCAAACTTTCTAATAGTCCGGTGGGCAAACCCTGGGCCCGGTGGCGGGCCTGGTAATTTTCCAGCGCATAATTCCAAAACAGCGCCCAGTCAGGTTCTAATTCGGGCAAAAGCGCAGCAGGTAATTGGTGCACGGCCCGCATGAGCTGCCCGATTTGGCTTAAAACTGACAGTTTATTGCTTTCACTTAAGTCGGGCCAGATGGCTTGCAGCGACTGCCCTGGCACAAACGACATGACAATATAGCCCCAGTGATTGGCCTCAGCGGCGTAAATCAAATCTGGAAATGTCACTGGCAGGCGCTGCCCTTTGAGGGCCTTTAATACCCGCAATTCGGTTTCCCATTGGTAGCGCTGAAAAGGCGGGAAGAGCTTGATCACCTGGGACTGACCACAGGCAAAGACGGCATTGGATCCCCCCGACACACGCCGAATCTCAGGGGCCAAATTGCAGTGTTTGGAAATGGTCTGAGCCGCGGCTTGCAAAGCGTCAAAAAGTGGCCCAGCCACTTCAATTTGTGAATCAAAGTCGCTGGGAGAAATCTGCTCGGGCAGGGTAAACACCGGGCAACGCAGCCTGGGTTAATTCACCGCCGCAGGGGGCGGATCGCCATTCACGGGTTGCGTGGGTGTTTGATTCAATTTGGCTTTGGGCGGGCATTGCGGCTTGACCGTGATATTCACAGGGGGCACTTCAAAGAGCGTTGTATCCACTGCCCCTGGGCGTTTGCCCCAAACAATCACCTGCATGGGCACATGCAAAACCGGGCTGAGGTTAAAATCTGCACAGATCGCTGGTGAGACAGCCACTTCGATCTCGACTTTTTTCTGGTTGGGCGGATAGACCAGCACCTGGGCAAAATTGACCGAAGGGGCAATCACACGAAACTGAGGCGCAGTTAAATCCCCGGTATTGATGGTCATAAACGTGTTGACACTTTTTTCGCTGCCCGCAGTCAAATCCACGCGCAGCAGAGATTGGCTCAAACTGGCTTCGGGAATATTTTTAAGCTTGCTGGGCACCACCAGCGTCGAGGTGCTTTCTTGGTGGGCGCGGTAGCCGGTCGTGCTGGCAGAACCAGGAATATACAGCGCCAAATTGGCTTTCCAATCGGAGCGGGTCAGATCTTGCACCGAATTACATTCTGGGGGGGTGATGTTGATCTCGAGCGATGGCGGGCAGGTCTTGCCTTTGCTCGGGCGGCAGCTCAATTCGCCATTTTTGATCAAAACCCGATCGGCCAAGGCCTCGTTTTTGAGGCTGACATTTTCCCAGCCAGCGGGAATCGCCAGGTTATACCCCAGCATACGTTCAGCTTCCGAACCCGCTGCATTGTTGAGGTTCAGCCGCATCCCAATACTTTTATTGCCCGTTGTGCTGCAATCGACTTTATTCGGTTCGAGCGAGAGGAAGACCCCTTCGAGCGGGGCTTCAGCAACCGGGGGCAATTGGCGAAAGCCAAAATGGGACCAAAAGGTTTTGTCTACCCCCAGATCGGTGGACTGGGTGGATTTGTGGACATAATCCACGGTGCCAGAAATATTGGTCAGGGCCTTGAGCGCATCGTTGCCCGAGGCATTGATCGCGCTCTGCAAATTCGACTCGTTAAAAGCCAGGGCTTTGACACTTTGGCTCATTTGGTACATTTCCGAGACGACATAATCGCCACAGGTGCCCGTCAATTTGCAGCAATTCTCAAACTCCGACCAATTGGGAGAGCCTGGAAAGGCCAAAATCTGGGCCAATGAGACTTTGGCCGCCAACAAAGACTTCTGCTTAATATCTGTCTTAATATTGCCCGCATACCCCAAATAGTCGAGTTTAAGCTGGGTTTGGCCCTGGGAATTTTGGTCCATCATCTGCAAAAAAGAATAGCTGAATTTGCTGATCGTGCCTTCGCTGGTGGCCACAGGTTTGCCCGGCAGCGAATCACGGCAGGCCGATGAGGTATTCAAAGTAACCAGACGTGGCCCTGCAAATTTAAAGGTGCGGCCCAGGGTTTCGGCAGATCCGGGTTCGTTGGCATAAGAAACCGGCACCAAATTGGCGGTATCCAAGGTGCCGCTATAATCGCCCAAACCGCGCCGGGTGGCGGCAGACACCGCTTTGTCTACTTCCTCCCAATGGCCACAACCGGGCAAAAGCAAGAGACTCACTGCAAACGCAGACTGAATCAAGATTCGCGGGGAAAGGGATAAAGACATGTCGAACACTCCTGGCCACATTTATGAATCGGGTGAAGATCATTTTACCTTAGAAAGGTACGGGTTTAGGTTCTCAGCTTAGCGCTTAGAAAGCTGCCAATATGGCCTAAAACCCAGCTCTGACACCCTCAAAACAGCTTTTCGTTCTAGCGAACCCCAGCCTCAGAGACCTCAAACCCAACCTGAAAGGGCCCCATTTGATGTAAAATATTGAAAGAAATCGCTATCAGTACCTCAAAAACGACAGGAAAACTATGATCTCTTCCACCGCGACCCCGGAAACCCTGAACCCCTCCAACCCAGATTTTCAGGAGCAACTCATTCAGGAATACCTGCTAGACCAAGGCAAAATCACGCCTGAGCAACTCTCTCTGGCTGTGGCCCGACTGCGCCAAATCAAGGTCGAGCAACAGCGCGAACAGCGGGCGGTGAGTTATGTCGTGGACCAAAAAGGCTACGCTTTGCGCAAGGTCAACCCCTGGTCGGGAGAGGTGATTGAAAGCCTGGATTTGCCGATCAGCCGCAAATTTCGGCCACGCTTTTTTGGCGTCGATTGGATGCCCGCTGGCAGCGGCAGCGTCTACCTCTTTCACGCCAGCAACGCCCGCGAATTGGGTGAAATCGCCTGGGAAGATGCCGAGAACAACCCCGGCGGCATCACTGTTTCCGACCGCTTTACCCACCTGTATTTTGGCGAACTCGACGACCACCCGTATTTGGCCCTGACCCAGCAATTGCACTATGGTTATTTCCCCATCTCACCCCAGCGCTCGCTGCCCCTGGACCTGATGGTCTCGCCCTCGGGCCAGCATGTTTTTGTCACCGACCGGGGCCGGGGGGCCATTTTTGTGATAGATACCGAGACCTTTAAAATCTCGGGCATCTTAAGTGTGCGCCCAGCAGGCAGCAAAAAGACCCTCAATCTGGCCCCCAGCCTGGACGGCCAAAAACTGTATATCACCGACAATCACACCCCCTCGCTGCTGATGGTCCATCTCAAGTCGCTTAAGATCAAACGCATGCCTCTGCCCTACGGCATTTTGGGCAATATTCAAATCTCCAGCGATGGGCAATGGCTGTATTTGCAGAGCACCCGCCCCGATGAAAGTGTCGAAATTGTGGTGGTCGACACCACCAATTTGCTGTTTAAAGCCAGTGTTCCGCTCAAAGGCAATCTCTTCAGCAGCCTCGACGATCCCTGTGACCTCATGGCCGTGAGCCCCTTGAATAATTTTATGGTCTTTATGACCTATGTCGATGTGCCCGCCATGTTTACGCCCTGGCTGAATATTATTGACCTTGAGAGCAATAAACTGATCGATCGTTATGCCCTCTTTGCCGAAGATACCAAACCGAGTTTCTTGGCCTTTGCCTCGTCCAAACCCGATGGCTATTTCCGCTCGGATATCCGCATTCTCGACGTTTTGTTGGACATGAACTTTATTTCCTTTCAAGACGTAGAAGAGGCCGAGTGGACCATTCAAGCAACCATGGGCAAATCCCAGCAAGGCTTTGCCCATTTACTGGAAGAGACCGACTACAACGAAAACAGCGCAGATGATCTGGACTTTAGCCATGTTTTTGAACTCGACGCCGAAGACGAAGCCGAATTGGATGCGTTTGAACAGCAGCGCGGCAATCCCGAAGAAGACTATCCGGTTTTAAACGACCACCAACTCGACCCGAGTATCTTGATCCAATTTAAAGAGACTCTCTTGCGGCGTTACGAATTTGTGCCGATCAACCACCTCAACGGCATTTTCAGGGTGGCGGCGGTCAATCCTGGTCGGCCCGAAATTGAAATGATCACCCAAAAGATCTTTCCGGATTTGCCCCTTTACGTGATCCCCTTTGAAAAAGACGAATTTGACCGCTTCATGCGCGAGTTTTACGCCCAGATTATCAGCCGCATGAAAAAGATTGTCAGCCGCATGACACCGGCCCAACGCGAAGAATTTGCCAGCACCGCCCCCGAAGGGGTGATGGAAAACCTGCTCGAACAGGGGCTGCCACCGGCTCCCCCACCGGAACCCAAGCCGCCGGCTGAAATGAAGGCAACCCCGCCTGTGGCAACCAAAACAGAGGGGCCAGAAGTGGGCCAAGCCGCTGCAAAAGTGGAACCCGCTGCCACACCCGAGCAGAAAACTGAAATCAAGCCGGAAAGCAAGTCGGAGCCTGAAGGTTCTGGAAAGGGCGAAGAAAGTGCTGACGCCAACACAGAATCTGAAGACAAAGCTGAAATCGACTTCTCGCTCCTGACCAGCGAAAAGATCAACGAGGTGCTCTCGCGCTATTGTTTGAACGAATTCCGCAAAATCTGGGGCATAGACCTCAGTGGCGAAGTCGAAGCCCTCGACACGCTCTTGCCCTATGTGGACCGGGCCCGCAAAGAGCTGATGAATTTTGACTATACGATCATCCGCATTGCGGATCTGTTTAACCAATTTTCACTCGAAACCGTGATCACCAAAGAGGTCTTTCACCAGCTGTTGACACCCCTCTTGCCCGCCAAAAAATCGGCGATTGCCCCCAACGCCCCCAGCGCACCGCCGAACAATCTGCAAGAAATCGCCAGCCGGGTCAAAGAGACCAATCAAACAGCGGCTTCACCGGCGGGGGCTGTGTCTGCGCCGCAAAAGAGCATTCAGTACGAAGCCGACGATCAGGTGCTTCGATCCGATGACCTGCCCAATGACCATTTTTTGATCCACGATACCGAACGGCAGCGGGTGATTGAATTTAACAACAAAGGCCAGATCACCTGGCAAATTGGGGGCAAAGATGGCATCGGCCATATGGAGCTGATCGAGCCCAGCAACCCGATTCGCCTGCCCAGCGGCAATACCCTCTTTGCCGATGCGGGCACAGATACCGTCTACGAGGTCTCCAAATCTGGCCAGGTGCGCTGGCAATTCCCACCTGCCGACAAATCTTCGGATATCCGCCTGCACCGCCCGCTTAAAGCGATGCGCAAGCTCAATGGCAACACGATTATTGTCGATCAGGGCAACCACCGCATTATCGAAATCAACCCCCAGAACAAGATTTTGTGGCAATACGGCATCACCAGCAGTGTTGGCATTACCCGTGGCCGCTTGTACAGCCCCTCGGATATGCAGGTGCTCAAAGGCGGGCATTTTCTGATCACCGACACCGACAACCACCGCGTGATCGAGGTCAACCAAGACGAAGAGATCATCTGGCAATTTGGCAATCCAGACAATAAACTCGGCAGTGGCTACGGCTCACACGCCAACCAGCTCAATGCGCCGACCCAGGCCTTCCGTCTGCCCAACGGCAATACCCTGATCTCCGACAGCGAAAACCGCCGCGTGATCGAGGTCAATCCCGAAAAAGAAATTGTCTGGATCTTCGATACCGGCATTGAAAAAGCCTCAGGGGGCGCCTTCTCGTTTATTCCCAACCGCCTGGTACGCATGGGCAACGGCAATACTGTGGTCTTCAGCCCGCTCTACGTGATTGAAGTGACCCGCTTGCTGCGCCCGCTTTACCTCTACCAATACGGCACCCTGCAAAAATCCCCCGACTACGAAAAACTGCGGAGTGAAAGTGGCAAAATTGTTGAGCTTTCAACCAAACCCTCGAATGAACGCATCAACGAAATGGCGCGGCAGGCAGCCCACAGCTATGTGACCACCAAGGCCAATTTGCTCGACATGGAATTGCCGCTGATCGACAAACAGGAAAACCGCGTGTACATTATTAACCGCCAAAAGCAGATCATGTGGCGCTTTGGCGAAAGCCACCCCCGCAGCCCTGAGTTTATCGAGCGGCCGCAATATGTGCAGGTTTCCGAGCGCGAAGACAGCGAAGTGCTCTTAACCGACACCGACCGCCACCGCGTGATTCGGATTTACCGCCCGACCAAAGAAATTCTCTGGCAATACGGCGAAGCCGGTGTGATGGGCAGCCGCCCCGGCCTGCTCGGCCATCCCCGCAGCGCTGTGCCCACCCCTGCGGGACATATTCTGATCACCGACCAATACAGTGGCCGGGTGCTGGAAGTCAACGAACTCAAACAGATCATCTGGAGTTTTGGCGGCTGGGACAGCGGTATCAACCCGCTCAACGCGCCCTATTACGCCGAAGTCACCAGCGACGACACGGTCTTGATCACCGATTGGAGCAACCATTACGTGATCGAGGTCAACCGCGAGGGTGAAATTGTCTGGCAATATGGCACGCTCAAAAACCCCGGCAATGGCCCCCATCAGCTGATGTACCCCGAGCGCGCCATTCGCCTGATCAACGGCAATACGCTGATCATCGACACCCGCAACCACCGCCTGCTCGAAGTCGATCCCGCTGGGGGAATCTTTTGGCAATTTGGCGGCCTAAACTCGGAGAAATCCCACAAAAAGATCAGCAACCCCACGGCTGCCTACCGCCTCGACAATGGCCACACAATGATCGTTCACAGCGGCAATCGGCAGGTCTTAGAAGTGACTCACCACTCCGAAGTGGTCTGGAACTACCTGCTGCCTTCGAAAGTGCGCTAAACGCGCTTGTCTGACCTGTAAGTGAAGATCCTGCTGGCGCTGGATAAGTTTAAAGGCACCCTGAGCTCGTTGGAAGTGGCTGAAGCCCTAGCTGAAGGCATGGGCCAAACCCATCCCAGTCTTGAGTGTGAAATTTGGCCTGTCAGTGACGGCGGCCAAGGATTCTTGGAAGCGCTGCAGCGGCCGTTGCAATTAAGCTTGCAGCAGACCGCCATTCATGCCCCCCACGGGGAATTGGCTCTGGCCCAATTTGGTTGGCAAGCCCAGACAATGCGCGTTGTAATTGAAACCTGCCAGGCAACGGGCCTGCATCTGATCCCGCGTTCGCAGCGCCATCCCTTACACGTCAACAGTTTGGGTTTGGGTGAATTGTTTTGGTCAGCACAGGCGCTGCAGCCCAAAGAATGGCTGCTGGGTTTGGGCTCCAGTGGCACCGTGGATGGCGGCATGGGCCTGGCTCAAGCCTTGGGCTATCTGCTTTTAGACGCCCAAGGCAAACAGATCCCCCCTTGCCCAGCCCAGATTCACAGACTGGCCCAAATTGTGCCGCCGTCCACCCCCTTTATTGCAGCACAAACCCCTGTGATGGCTTTCTGTGACGTCTCGAACCCCCTCTTGGGCCCCAATGGCGGAGTCGCCATATACAGCCCGCAAAAAGGGGCCCAGCCCGAAGATCTCCCCAAACTTGAAGCGGGTTTACAACATTGGGCACACAGGCTCTGTGAAGACCTGCAGCTCAAAGAATCAGCATCAGACCTGATCAAGACCCCCGGTGCGGGGGCGGCTGGGGGCCTGGGACTGGGGCTCAAAGCCCTGTTGGGCGCACAATTGCTTAGAGGTACCGAACAGATGCTGCAGCTCACAGGGCTCGAAAGCGCTTTGCTCGAAAGCGCTCTGCTCGAAAGCGCTTTGCCCAAGGCCGATCTGCTGATCACGGGTGAGGGGCAATTCGACGCACAATCCGGTTTTGGCAAATGGCCTGCGCGCTTAATCCAGCTGGCAAAAGATTTGCACATCCCCGTGGTTTTGGTGACAGGGCAAAAACTGACCGTTCCCCGGCCTGCGGGAGTGATTGAGTCGTACGCACTTGTGGAGTGGGCAGATGAGACAGAGAACTCAAGCACCGCCAGCACATCCGCCTTGGTTCAGATTGGGGCGTACTTGGGCAAAAAATGGGCCCAGGCCTAATTTTTAAATTTTTCTCGAAATTTTTTCTTAAAATTTTTTCTCAATATTTTTTCACAAAAATTTGGTTCAGAATCGAGTTTAAACTTAAGATAGTTAATAAGAGTAAATCTGTCCGGAGGACACCCATGGGTAATTTTGGTTTAAACGCAGCAAGAGATATGGTATCGCGCGCACTCAGCGATCCCTATTCACCTGGCAAAGTAGATAAATTTGAAGCCATAGATATCAAAGAAAAGATGACCGCCAAAGGGGGCGAAGCCAGTGAGTCAGCCAAAGCCTTTTTGGCCGATCAGGTGCAAGCAGGCAACTTTGATGCCGGTGGCGCAGCCGTGATGCAAGATCTCTTTTCTGCCCCCACGCAAAGCTTTGACAATAAAGTTTTCCAACAGACAGATGTGGCGATCAATGCCCTGCACAAAGCGGTGGACTTTGGATTTGTTGGCGGTGTCAATCACGACAATACCGTCACTGGCTCAGAAAATGCCGGAGACGTGGCAGGCATGGCCGAAAAATACCTGCAAAAGCTGAATGAATTGACCGGAGATTCTTCTAATCTGCGCAGCATCATTACCGCCACCCTCGACGGCGGAAAGCTGATCAAAGACCCCGAAAAGCGGCTCAATTCTTACCTCAAAGCCCTCAGCGATATCAAAGCCAAACACAATAACAACGACCAGGATATGAAACGGCTGGCCTCGGATGCGATTCAGAATATTCACACCGCTGTGCGCAGCCAAGGCGGACAGATCATGAGCAATGGCAGCATCCACAATCTGAGCCGGGAATCGATCTACCATGGCGCTTACCGTCAGCTCGATAGTATCAACTCCAAAGCCAGTGATGTGTTTATTCGCAACCAGGCCCAAAACGGCCTGTCTGCGGCAAGTTCAGCAGCGAGAGGCTCTTACCAATCTGCCTCGAATATCATCCTGGAGACGCTGCGCAATATCGCGGGGGGTTCAGCTCAGATTCAGGCGCAGCCTCAGCCCACCAAAGGTGGCGACCTGACTGTTGAGACCACGGTCACCACCAAGATCAAACAGTAGATTGAGAGCCAGAGGCAGAAGGCGATTCTGCCTCTGGTCAGCTATGTATAAATACTACATTTGGGCCATGTTGATGGTCTTTCTGGTTGGGGGGCAGGCCCCTGCTGTGGCCAATGTCCCCGCTGAAAATCCTGAGAAAGCCCTGTTGCTCTGTCTGCAAACGTACCCTGGCACCAGCAGCGAAGCGCAGTGTTACCGAGAACAGAGTTTGGCCCTGGAAAAAGAAGTGGCAAGGCTGTATCTTGCCCTGGGGGGGGATCGCAATCTTGCGCTCAAACACAGCCATCTGCTCTGGCAGCATTATCTGGCTTCAGAACGCCTCTACCTGGAACAGGCCTTTTTTGTGCCTGGCAGCCAATCCGAATGGCTCAAGGCCCGCGCCACCTATCTCCTGTTTAAAACACGGGCTGAAGCCCTCCAGCACTATCTGGACTTTGTCCAAGTACATCAATAGAAGGAAGCCCCCATGTCTGAACTGGCCCGCCGCCTGACCCTGCCAGATATTCTCTGTCTCGGTGTCAACGCGATTATTGGCTCTGGTATTTTTCTCTTTCCCGGTAAATTGGCCACCGTCGCTGGCCCCACCTCGATCTTTGCCTTTGTGCTCTGCGGTTTTTTGCTCGTGACCGTGGCCCTGTGTTATGCCGAAATGGCGGGTTTAACCCAGCGCAACGGCGGTTCGTATATTTACGCCCTGACCGCCTTTGGCCCCAAAGTGGGCTTTGTCGTGGGCTGGATGGCCTGGGTCACCTCGATCTTTTCCTGGGCGGCGGTGGCCAATGCGATCAGCTCCCAATTGGCCTGGTTTCATCCGGTGTTTAACGGGACCCTCGCCACCAAAATCCTGGCCGTTTCCTTGATTCTGACCTTTGGCACTATCAATTATTTCGGCGTCAAAATGGGCGCTTTGACTGTCAACTTCTTTACCCTGGCCAAAACCCTGCCCCTGGCGATCTTTGTGGGCATTGGGCTTTTCCATATCAAAATGGGGAATTTTCAGGGCGCGCTCAACACCGACATGAATACCCTCGGTGCCGCGATCTTTCTCTCGCTCTGGCCGCTACAGGGCTTCGAGACCACCCCCGTGGTGGCGGGCGAAAGCAAGAATCCCCGCCGCGATGTGCCCCTGGCCACCGTGGGCTCACTGTTGGCAGTGGCGCTCTTTTATACCCTGATTCAGATTGTGGCTGTGGGCAGCTTTGATGGCTTGGCAGGTTCAAAGAAGCCCCTGGCAGATGCGGCGGCCAGCTTTATGGGCCCGCTGGGTGCGACCCTGATGGCCGCTGGGGCCGCGATCTCCATGACCGGTTACAGCGCCGGCAATGCCATGGGTTCGGCCCGCTATTTGGAGGCCCTGGCCGAAGACCGCTTTTTGCCGCAATGGCTCAAAGGCATTCATCCCAGGTATTTCACCCCTGCGCGCGCGATTGTGATCACCATGGGCCTGACGGCGGTGATGGCGATTTGGCTGGACTTTAATGCCTTGGTAGATATCTCCAATCTGGCGGTGATCAGCCAATACAGCTCCACCTGTTTGGCGGTGATTTGGCTGAGGATCAAACAGCCCCAACTTGAGCGCAAATTTAAAATCCCCGGTGGAATCTTTTTGCCCGTGCTGGCCTGTCTGGTCTCGGCTTGGCTGATCAAACAGGTCAAATTGCCCGAGCTGATCTTTACGATCTGTGTGGTCTTGATTGGGATTGGCATTGCCGTTGCCAGCCGCAAATGGGACGCGCGCCAGGGAGTGCTGAGCGAAAGCTAACTCCGCTTAGACAATCTGGGTTAAACAGGAAAAGGCCGCTGAGAAATGCTTCTCAGCGGCATTTTGACTTTGGGGCTTTCGGAATTTACTCTTTTAAGACCATGTCGATACACATCACGGCAGCCAGGATCAGGCGCTTGAGATCGGGTTTGTCTTTGACCTTGTCGGACATTTCCAGCACATAATTGTCGGCAGAGGTAAACAGCTCTTTGCCCAGGCCAGCCCATTTTTTGGTCACGTGGGCATATTCAGTTTCGCCCTGGAGAAATTTAAAATCCCAGCCGGTCCATTTGCCTTTGAGGGTGCAGACCGGATTGCCGGCTTTATCCAGCACATCGAATTTGCCGCCAATCGAAAAGAACTTCTGGGCAAACCCGCCAATGTACTGGTCTTTTTCGTTAAAGACTTCGACCTTCGACAAGAAGATCGAAATACCGCGTTTGATCTTCACGACCTGTTTGCCTTGGGTGTCGGTGATAATAATTTCAAAGGGGGTCATGCGTTTGTAATCGGTGAATCTGAAGATTTTGGTGAGCATGCCCAAATTGGGCTCGCGGCACTCCATCACCTTGTCTCCGCCGTTGAGGTCGAAGATATCAAAATTATTGGCGGCCTTGAACATGCCCACATGTTCTTTGACTAAAAATTGGTCCAGTTTTTCCCAGCTCATACTCTGTTCCTCGTGTTTCGTAAATGGGTGTGTTGCGGCTGCTTAGCAGCCAAGGCAAGATAGCTTGTTTTGGGGGAAATGGCAAATGACTATACTTTGAATCCAGACAGGCGGCGGATATAATGGGGTAGGAAAATTAACATGCACGTCAATTGGGAATCAGAGCGCAAACAACTTCAGCCTTGGCTCAATACGTTGTCAGAGCAAGAGCCTGACATGGCTGAAACAGCAGCCAAGATCCTTGCCAACGAAGACCCCATCGTTGTTCTCGTATTCATACGTCATTTACTCGAAAAAATGGTTCACGCTATTTATTTTGCAGAATTGGGAAAAGCTCCCAAAACCCAACCCCTTCAAAATCAATTACAGCAATTGAATCAATCCAAGGGTTTGCCTCACAGTGTCTACGATACAATGATGCATCTTAACCGCTTGGGAACCTATGGTGCTCATCCCAAAGAAACCGATGAAAAAATTAACCAAGAGCAAGTTCAACATGCTTTGGTCTTATTGCCCAGTGTCTTAAAATGGTATTTACAGACGCTTTCTAAGCCTTTGCCCCAATCAAATCAAACCGGCACGCTCTCCCGCCCGATTACCGCCCCGTTAATCACCCATCGCAAAACCCAACCCTTAAAAATGTTGGAAAAAATCTCTCGCAATCCCCTTTTATTGGCCGGTTGGAGTCTTGCATTTGTGGTGATTGGGATTGGCTTGCTTTGGGCTGGTATGCAATATAATCTGCGGGGACTTCCACTCCAAGCGCTCAAGATGGAACCCTCGGCGTTGATCAAAGTGGGCTATCAAGCCTACCAAGCAAAGGATTACGACTTGGCATTGGCCTATTATGAGCGCTGTCTCAAGCTCGACAATCGCTATGTGGCGGCTTACAACAACCGTGCCTTGGTGTATCAGGCCCAAAACAAATGGCCAGAGGCCCTTTCCGATTCGAATCAAGCCATCGCTTTAGACCTCACTTATGCCGTCGCTTACAGCACCCGCGGATGGACTTTTTTTAAGCAAGGCCAAACAGCTCAAGCCCTAGAGGATCTCAACCAGGCAATTCAATTGCGTCCAGACTTTCGGTGGGCCTGGTTTCATCGCGCCCAGATTGAAAAAGCCCAGGGTGATTGCTCCAAGGCCAAGGCAGATTTTGCCAAGGCCTGTGAACTGAGCCACGACGAAGCCTGTCAAGCGACTTGCCCCTAAAATCCAGTAATGGGCTAGCGGGTGTGTTCTCTGAACTCCCAGGGAGGAGTGGGGGTTGCATCTTTCCAAATGCCCAATTTCTGCTTTTTGGCCAGGGCTTCTAACTCTTTTAATGTGGTCTGATTGGGGGCATATTTGCGGTACCACCAAGCATAACCCGCCTTGACCATTTCTTGACTCAAATCGATCTGAGACGAAAGGGTCACTTTGGCGATATAGCGTTTGTAGAGGTCTTTGGATAAAACCTGGACATGGGCGGGTTTGAGCAAGGCCAAATTTTCCAAGTATTTTTTGGCAGCCAAAGCTTGGGGTTGGCCTTCCTCGGGGGCATCAATGCCATACAGTTGCAAACGAAAACTGTGTTTTTTGAATTTAAACTGAATTGTATCGCCATTTAAAACGCGGGTGATTTTCCCATCCATGGGCGTAAAATCCGCCAAGGCCAGACGAGGGCCAGAAAGTAGGCTAAGCGCCAAAAGCGAAAAAGCAAAGAAAAGTTTTAACACACCCTTGTTCCAGTTCTGATGTATTCAACGTGTAATCAAGTATACCCGCTCAGACAGAGACTTTAAATCCCTCTGTTTTTTGACACCTGCTCACGAAAGCCTCAGCTTAAGCTCGCATCAATAGAATTGAACGGAGGCTGAATTGAATGCTGGGTATAAATGAAACGCCAATCAACGCATCCCCAACGACTGCACAGGATCCTGTTCCCTATTTAAAAGCTAAGGGTGTAAAATCTCTTTGGCATATTACGGATCGCCGAAATTTAGACAGCATTTTCAAATTGGGTATTTTAAGCCCCCGCCTACTTGCACAGAATCGGCTCAAGGTTGCAGCTTACATAAGTCTCCCCAGCTCTCGACAGGCAGAAAAAGCTATGAACCATGACAAATATTTGCATTTGGGATTTCATGATCAATACCCCATGGTTTATTCAGCCAAAAATGCCCATCCCGAACTTGATCTTTGGAAAATTGAAATTCATCCCGCAGTTTTAAACCTGCAAAAAGAATTTCTGGTCAGTACTCACAACTCTTTGGATAGACATACCCGCTTCTTTAAAGGCGCATTGGGCTTACAAGAAATTCGCTATGACTTGTTTCAAGATCTAAAAAAAGGCCCAAGACAAGACTTCAAAAGGTTTCAAGCTGAAATTCTGGTCTTGCGTCGCGTTCCCCCTGAATTTTTGATTCATTGCCAAAAGTGGCAAGCATAAAGAGGCACATTATGGCTCAGCGTCCGATCTTTCTTCCTTCTTCGGATCCCAACCAATTGGTCAAAACCGTCATGGTCGAATTTAATTGGTTTCCGGGCTTTTCGATTGCCCAAAAACAGCGTTCAGTCGCCGCCTTCCATGCTGCTGCCCAGACTCAATTAAAGCTCAACCCTATCTTAGAAATCTCGAGTAAGTCTCAGCGAATCTTGGGTATGCAACTGAGTGCCTTTCACTTATCTTTGCAACTCAGTCAGGGGAAATGGCCCATTGAGGTCATTTTTCAGGCCAGCAAAGTTTTTCAAAATGGCGGCCCTTTCAAAGATTTGTATCTATTCAATTCACGCGAAGCACGCAAAGATGTGCGTTTGCAAACTTCGGGTCCATTGATTCGATTTCAACTTGAAGACGAAGACTGGCCGTTAGAGCCGACTACAGCCTTTTATGACTGGATCTATTTACAAGCCTTGCTGCAAAACAAGATCCAATTGGATGAATTTGAGGCCTTTACAGATATTGAGTTTAATCCCACTCGCTCTCTGAATTGCCAAGCCCACTCTGCCGCTCTGTTTTTGGCTTTAAAAAGGCGGGGCTTGCTGGGATGTCTTCAGAATCGGAAAGACTATTTGGCCGTATTAAACGATTTTTCGTGCACTCCCAAGACCAATAATGCTGAAGTAAAGCAATTGGCTTTTGACTTTATGTCCTGATAAGTAAATCGCTCTTTTAAATATTTTCAACTTTCATTTTTCCGCACTGCGGACAGGTCATTCCCTTTTTGCACTGAGGGCAGAGCTGAATGCCACAATGTCCACATTTTCCCCAAATCGTTTATTCTTTTTTGCAGACACCGCAAAAACCAAAAACAGCCAAAATCAGAGAACGTATTTTCATAGTTATAGATTCCTTAAATCATTAGTTTGAAATATTAACGGATCGACACTTCCAACTCATAACTTGCATTTCCCCGGGTGGCCGCTACGGCGATTCGATAATCGCCGTTTAAGGGTAAGCGTCCTTTCCAATAAGTGATATCTTCATTTTCTCCTCCACCTTTAAGTGTTCTGCCTTTGGGATCCATAATTTGTATCACTGCATTATTTTCTAACGAACGGATGCGAACGGTCATCATTTGGCCTTTTGCCGCTCCCAAGACGTAGATGTTTCTTGTCAGGCGCACAACAGAACCTTGAAGTACGGTTCCTGATTTTCCCCTGGCAAATCGAACTCTTTCAACTTGCTCATAGTCGTAGGCCAAAGCGGAAAAATTAAGATTTACAGAAAAAACAAGCGAAAATATGAATAAATATATATTTTTAAAATTCACGCAGAAATAAAACCTCATCTAATTAGTTTATTTTGCTAAAAATAATAGTTTGTTTGTTTACTTGCTGAAGTATATTGTCTCCTTGAATATATATTTAAACGTTAGACCAATCGTCTGCGCCCCAATAAAATGAGGCAAAGAGAATAGAAAAACAAACACCAAAGTGAGAGGCTGAGACCGGTTTTTTGAAATGAATGGTGCTTAAATTCATTGCGAACGGTTTCTGGCAAAGCCAGAATCACCTGACCATGGCTTTCCAGCTTTTCATCAGAAATTTGGGTTAGATTTCCCAATCCTTGATAGGCCCAATACGAGACTGTAACCTGACTGATTGCTTGACTGGCTTTGGGCATTTCAGACACGGGTACAATCGAACCCGAAAACATAATCTGTGGAATCAGCACCAAAGGTAAAATACTCATGGCTTTGAGGGCACTATCAGACCAGGCTGAAAGACAAAACCCAATCCCCTGACCACAAAGTGCCGTAAGATAAAGAATCAGAAAAAAGCCGGGTTCAAAAACTTGGGGGACTTTAAACCACAGCCCCAAACCGATCTGCAAGGCGAGACATTGAATTAAGCAAAAAAATCCCAAAACCAGATATTTGGATAAAATATAAGTAGAGAGATGCAGGTTGATTAATCGCTCACGTGCAAAGATTGGAAACTCCCGAATGATCTCCTGGGTGGCATTTGAAATACCAAACCAGAGTGCAGAACAGACCATAAAAAAAAGCAAAGATGGCGATTGAATAAAGTCAAAATTGGGAGCATCGAGGGGGCCTAAGTCAAAGAGATTCTGATGGTAAGTTAGCCACAGTAAAACAACAATCAAAGGGGCTTGAAGAAGAAGTCCAGCGACAGTCGCTCCTTCTCTCATTAAGATATGCAGATAGCGCTGTGTCAAAATTATTAATTGACGCGTCCAGCGCCCCAGTGAGCGATCTTGACGAATTTCTTTGCGCAGAACCTTTGTCTCTCTTTGGAGTAAATTTTGTTGCGGATGCACGATGTGTTGAAGATAGAGCGGGTTGGCTTCAAAACGGGTCGAAAGTATATCTGGGGATTGAGATTCAAGTAAACGATAGATATCTGCGTAATCACTAAGTTGGAAGTAACTTAAGGCTTTGCGGGGAGGGCCAGCAAATACCAAGTGTCCGCCAGGGGCCAGAATCACGATTTGATCACATAGATCGAGGTGCTTTACATAATGGGTTGTAACGAGAATGGTTTTTCCTTGTCGACTCATCGTCTGAAACTGTTCCATCATATACTTTTCAAGACCCGGGTCGAGACCTGAGGTGGGTTCATCCAGAATCAAGAGATGGGGTTGACTGAGTAGTTCGACGCCAATGCTAACACGTTTTCGCTGTCCCCCACTGAGCGCTTTGACCAAAGTATGCCGAAAGGGTTCTAACTCAAGTTGAAATAGCACATTGTCTATTTGTTGTGAACGCTCAAGGGGGGTCAGATCTTCAGGCAAACGCAAACGTGAGGCATAGTTCAAAGCTTCTTCGACACTGAGCATAGGATGAATGATATCGTCCTGGGGTACAAAGGCAACACTTGAACGAAATGCTTGATAATTTACCGACATGGGTTCGCCATTAAAAAAAACATCACCGCTTGTAGGGGGTAGAAATCCTGCTAAAACTTTGAGTAAGGTAGATTTTCCTGCGCCACTGGCCCCCAAAAGCGCCGTGACTTGTCCTGCAGGTATATGCACTGAGACTTGATTCAGAAGAGTTTTCCCGCCGCTAGCATCCAGACGAATATTGACCGCATCCAGACGCACCTGCCCTTGGCCTTCGGCCGTATCAAGAGAGAGCTGCTTCTGGTTTAAGCTAAGCCGAAACGGACCGATATGAATCAGGTCTTGTTCTTTTAGAACAACCGAACCGCTCACCCGTGCTCCGTTAACGAAGGTACCGTTCGCGCTGCTATCTTCGAGTTGAATTTGATCATTGTTGATGGTGATCCGAGCATGCGCGCGAGAAACCAAAGCGTGAGGCAAACAGATCTGATTGTCTGGAGAACGGCCGATTTGGAGAGTCTGATTGATTTGCCAAGTTTTCATCGCTTGCCAGCTTTAAGCTCTAGATTACTATTTATATCTGGCTCATTAAACTGAACTGAAAAATCACCACGAATGCCTCTTTTCTTTTGAAATCTGTCATTTTTAGAGACATCCAAATTCTGGTTTGTTTGTACGCTTGTATTATGAAAAGGAGCAAATACGTTTGTAATAATAAAGGGATAAGCTCTGGTATTTTCTCTAATCAAATACAAACCCATTCTTGTATTTGCGGGTTGATTGAGGGGGAATGAGTAATTTTGAAGCACATTTTGAGAGCGTTTGTTGATGATGACTTCACGAGGAGGTTCAACCACCAATGAATAATTTGACTGAGTGCGTTGAACTCTTAAAATCAGTTGAGTTAAAACTTTTGTATTCGGTTTAATATCTTCTGGCGGAATAATTAAGCGATCAAAGGGAACATCGGTCAATCCCTGCTGAGTTTTAAACGTCAGTAATTTCAAAACCCCAGGTGGATGAGCTGAAATCTCATATTTTCCGGTATTGAGATTTAGATTGAGTTCAAGCTTATAACCGTCTTTATTGCGTCCGAAATCTTCTAGATAAGCGGTTTCATTTTGTTCAAGCTGAGTATTTGCGGTTTCTGGCGACGAAATTACCTGTTCATTCAAAGCTGGGAGATTTGTGGCTTGAGGGCTTTCCATTTGTGAGACTTGTGGCTTTGGCGTCTTTGCTGTCATGGGTTGATTTTTTCGAAAAGGTTTCATTGCTCCCGCAGTGATGCCTATGCCAACTCCGAGTAAAATAATCGAGGCAGCTAAAAGCCAATGCATTGAAAATTTAGATTCCCCATGGTTTTTGGATTTTATGGGTTGAGGTTTAAACACCATTTTACGCGGGGCCGTTGCAGAGCCCGCGACAGTTGCGACAATCACAGTGACATTATCGGTCCCGCCCCTTTGATTCGCGAGTTTTATCAAATAGGTAGCAGCTTCACGGTCTTCAGGAAAACCAGAGAGAATTTCAGCGAATTCGTGTGGAGAAACGTGTGCGGTGAGTCCGTCTGAGCAGAGCAACAGACGATCTCCGTTATAAACGCGTCGAAAACAGGTATGGGGTTCAACTTCTCCATGATAGCCAATGGCCTGCATCAAATGACTTTTAAATGCGGAGTTTGCAGCCATCTCAGGCGTTATTTTTCCCTGTTGCAATAAACGCTCTAACTCATTGTCACTGGTATAAATCGATTCACACTGAGAATCGCGACAGAGAAAAGCGCCAGAGTCTCCTACATTTGAGATCAGTACTTCTTGATTGTGTAAAAGTGCGGAAACAAAAGTACAGCCCATGCCCATTTTGTTATTTTTGTCTGCATAATCCAAAACCCGCCGGTGTAATTCCACGACGCCATGTTTAACAGCAGATTCCAACTCATCTTTGTCCAAGGCCTGTAACATTAATTCTTGGCAATATTGATTCCAATGCGTCGTCGTTAAGTTACTTGCAACCTCTCCGGCGGCATGCCCCCCCATACCATCAGAAACAACCAGCATGCCCGCAATATGCCCGTCCATGATCTGAGGGTTCGAGCAATGTGTATAAGCATCTTCATTGTTATTGCGTTTTTGACCGACATCGCTCAGCCCTGCTACATTTAAAAAATAGGCATTGCTCATACTTCTATCCTTTCAAAAAACGCAGTCGGGTATCTCCAAAGCTGATTTCAGCTTTGTCTTCAAGTAGGGTTTCTGTGCTGATCACTTGGTCTTCGACTTGAATGGGTACCTGCTCGCTGAGTGGAATAAGATAAATGTGTTCGCCACGCAACTCCAAGCTAAATTGTTGTCGCGAAACGGTGGTATCCGAGAGAACCAGATCCGCCTCTTTGCTTCTACCAACCAGCCAACGTTGTTTAACCATCCGGGCTATTTTTCCTTGATCGGGTCCAATCAGGATTTCAAGACTGGGGAGCCGTCGAACGATTGTCGCCTGCTCATTTACGTTGCGTATGACTGTTTTATCATCTATACCTGAATGGGCTGAATCTGTTTTGGGGGGAGAATGATTCGCTGAAACCAAGCTGAATTTTAGTTTGCTGTTCCCAATTTCGATCAAATCGTTCTCATTCAGCGCGGTCTCAGAAACGGGATGTCCATTCAGACGGGTACCGTTGCGACTTTGTTTATCTACCAGAGTGCAATTGCCAAATGCTGTGGCAAGAATTTCTGCGTGAACTTTACTGATAAGTGGATCCTGAGATTGATTTAATACGCCACCCAATCCTGATTGTTTTCCGATTATCGTTTTGGGGGCCATCACAGAATATGATTTTCCTTGTTCAGGCCCTTCCATTACGACCAGCTTTCCGACAGGATAGCCCACTGTGGTAGCGTCTCCGATAGAGCCTGCTCTGTTGTTTTGGCCCGGAACAAGCGTTTGATCAGATGCGCCTGTAGCCCCCCCCTGTTGCATACGCATCATTAAAACTTCACGTCTTTTTTGCTCGGAATCGCGCCGTTCATTTTCCTGTTTTAACAACAGTTGTTTTTTCTGATTTGATTTAAGCACTAAAAAGACGATGAGGCCAATAATCGATAATACAATTAAGCCCAATCCGATCAGTACTGTTGGAGATAAATCTTTAAAAGGATTTTCAGTTTCTTTCTTTTCTGTTTTTTCTTCCTTGCTTTTGCTTTTTCCAGTATTTGAGGGATCAAATTCAGGGCAGCAGCGCTTATTTTCATGAATATGCATGAAATAAGGTTCATCTTGATCTTTCAGTAATTGTCCCCAGACTTCTACCAATTCGTTGGGAGCTGGCAGTTTAGAGGTACGTACGGGCAAACGCCCAGTATTGTCTTCAATAATATAATGACCGGTTGTCAAACCTCTGGGGGCAATTTGAGTTTCAACAATTCGGCCTTTGATTCTGACGGGCCGGTTGTGATAGACATCTGGCGAATTTTTAAGTTCTATTATGGCGCTCACCGATTCTTGTGCAAAAGAAACAGAAGAAGTACTGAATAAAATAAACAAACAAAAAAGGAAATTTACAATGATGGATGGATTTTTAAGTTGATTTCCCATTAATTGAGGCCCCAGAGTTTCAGTTTATTGAGTACATACGCCATATTCAATTCACCCGGATCCGATTTGCCATAGGCCCCAGATTGGACCAAATCAAAAACTTCAGGAACAATTTTGGGATTCATTTTGCTAACGTCTTCATGTGAATAGATTTTTTTTATTGGTATTTTATGCCACTGCATCAGGCACGCGACCAATTCTGCTGATTTATCCAAAGTTGGTTTTCGATTTTGAAAAAGATCTTTTTCTTCGAGCGCAATCATTTCAATATTGATAGCCCGGTGGTTAATGCCATAGGCACCCCGTGATCGGACATTATCTGGCAATAGTCGCCAAATTTTGGGTCCATCCACCACATAGTGAACGGATAAACCTGGGGTTTCTCCAGCAAAATTTAGCGTATTTACCAAATTCCAAGGGAAAGAGGTTCCCACTGTATAGTGAAGCACAATGACACTGGGATCAAGTTTCCAGGTGGGTTCACCATAATGGCGAGAACTGTATGACGTAATTTGGGGTTTCCAGATCGCGAGATCACGTTGATACTTGGGGTCTTGAATTATTTGGTTTTCAAATTGATCACAACTAAACGGAAATTGTTTAAAATTAGATTCTTCTGGAACAGCGGTTTTAATTGATGAAACAAGCGCTGACTTAAAAACAGTGGCCGATGGTGTTGATTCTACTGGCTGATTTAGATTGTCATTATCTCCCACAGTGATAATATTGGGCTCTGTAGGGGTTGGAGAGGGAACAGATCCAAGAACGTTGTTAAGAGATTCGTGTGAACTCGTTTCTGAGCGGCGATCAGCCCCAAACGGCATGAGTTGATAAACACCATAACCCAAACCCGCTGAAATAATGAGACTTGAGCCGATTAATAATATTAAATTCATATTTTTACTCATAATTAACCTTTAACTAAAAACAGGCATTTTGTTCTTCATGATTGAGAATCAGACTGGCATTGCGTTTTTCCAGAGCAGTGACACGGTTGTCGCTGTAATTTGGGTCCACTTGATACCAATCTTGAGATTTAAAATACTCCCGAAAACTGGGTGTCGAAAATTGGCGGCCATGACGGGCATAAATTTCATTTCGCATGATCGCCAGGTCATTGCAATTCATCGGAATTAATTCTTCTTCTGTAACAGGCTGATAACTGGTATGGGGATATAAGCCATGAATCGGTGATTTTTCAATCCTTGGAGTCGAGACTGCGGTGGGTAGAGGGGCTTGAACTGGGGGTATTTGTTCTTGTTGGAGAGGAGCTGTTGGCGAAGGAGAATGACTGACCTCCTGTGTCTGATTTTGCGATGCACCCCAAAATATCAGGCTCACCCCGATTCCCAAAAGTAATAACAGACTGCCAACCCAAATTGGGGCAGCAAGATGCTTTGATTCAGCTTTTGTGGTTGAAAACATCGGTTTCTGAATCATTGTTTGATTGAGATCAAGTTGACCCGTCTGCAAAGAAAACCGGTGTTTAAGCAAATTTCGAAATGATTGTGAACTATCGGGTCGTTTTGAAGGCGCTTTTTCCAACAAAAAACTTACCAATTGAATGGTTTCTTTTGATAAAGAAGGATTCAGTTTTTTGGGATCAGGCAGAGGGTCTTGCACATGTTTTAGGGCCAATGCGATGGCGCTATCGCTTTGAAAAGGGGTTTGGCCAGTCAGCATTTCAAAGAAGATGACACCCAGGGAATACAGATCTGAGCGGGCATCAACAGATTTTGCATCTTGGGCTTGTTCTGGACTCATATAAGCGGCTGTTCCCATCTGGGTTCCTGTCATGGTCAGATGGGTATCCTGAGCAACTCTGGCGATGCCAAAATCCATCAGATACAAGCGGTGATCTTGATCTAACATAAGATTGGCGGGTTTGAGGTCTCTGTGAATAATGCCCAAACTATGGGCATATACCAACGCATCTGTTATTTGCAACATAAGCTGGGCAGCTATATCTTCTGAAAGTGGCAATTGGTTTTTAAACCAATCTTTCAGCGTTTGACCCTGAATCAATTTCATTGTGAAATAAACTGGGCGTGTTTCTGGGTCACTGATCTGATAAACAGGCACGATGTTTGGATGATCGAGACGTGCGTGCTTGCGTGCTTCGCCCGTAAAGCGGAGAACAAAATCTTTTTGCTCAGATAAATCGGATTTTAAAACTTTCATGGCCTCATTGCGATCTAATTGAGAATTATAAACCTCATAAAGGTCTCCCATTCCTCCAGAAGCCAAATGGCGCACAATTTTGTAAATGCCAATTACTTCACCCTGTTCCAGGAGACTCATGAGGCGTATATTTCCTGGAACAACGAGGGTCGAGCATGAATCAAATCATAAATTGAGCGGGATAAATTAGAAATTCTCTGATAAAGCGCTTCATCGGCCGGATAAGGAGTTAAGACTGCCAAAGTATACTGATGATTGGGTGATTTGATGATTGCAACATCATGAGTTCCACGGCTATTTTCACCCGTTTTATGAGCGATATAAGTTTTGGCAGGTAATTTTGCTGCCAGCTTGGTTTTATCCTGTTGATGATTAAGCCATTCCATCATCAAAATGCAGCTTTCTGAATCCAGTATTTTTTCTCTAACCACAAGGCTTAGCATTCGCCCCATATCCCATGCACTTGATTGATTGATGCCACTCACGTAGTCGCCATCCCAAAATAAATGATCTGAACCCGTAATTTTGTAGGCCACTTCTGTTTGCCTAAAACTCAGGTTATGAATATAGTCATTGATAGATTGACGATTAAAAATATCTAAAAGCGTATTGGTTGCAATATTGTCACTGCGACTGATCATCACTTCAAATAAATGCTCTAAACGCACCTGTTTTCCTGGGGTTAATTCAGGAAAGGGATCTTTGGCAAACCATGCGGTTGTTGTCATATTTTGGCTATCAATTTGAATAATATCTTCAATTTTTGCCTTTCCCTGGTAGATTTCACGCATGCCTCCCAGCATAATAGGGAGTTTAACCAAGCTTGCAGATTCGAAGACTTTTTTTTCTTGGTATCCACCATAGTTTCCTGTGTTTAAATCCAACAACATAATTCCTGCTGAGACCAAGTTAAATTGCTCTGCCAATCGCGCCAATTGTTGGTCAAGTAAAATTTTTCTTTGCAATTGCCAAATAATTTTGGGGTTTTGAAGATTGATTTTTTTGGGCGATGGCGGAGGGGATGTATTAAGAACAGCTTTTAAAGGCTCCTTTTTGAGCCCGAAAAATGTCTGGGTCAGCGCGAAGCCAGGATCTTGAGGGATTTGAACAAGCAAATAGAAACCCATGAGCGATAAAGACAATAAACAGCCAGAAAAGGCTCGACTTGGAAATATTAATCTATTCGCAAGGTGGGGACGTTTACTCATTGCTCACTCTTGAATTTCAACTAAAGTTCCACTGCTGATCATTTGAAAGAGTTCAATTACTTCTTTATTTCCCATCCGAATACAGCCTTTTGAGTTGGGTTTGCCCAATTGGCCTTCTTCTGGTGTTCCATGAATGTAAATGTAACGGCGATGAGAATCTCGGATTCCACCTCTGTTTACGCCATTTTCCTGTCCATCTAGCCATAGAATACGGGTGGTTATTAAATCTTCTGAAAGGTCTGTCAGATCTTTATAAATGGGGCTGTGTTGACCGGTAAATTTACGGCCTTTAAAGATAGCCCCCATTTTATGACCTGCGCCAATTTTTTCTTTGATTCGGTGTGTTCCTGGGGGAGTCATATCGCTGTTTTCTATCGATCCAATTCCAGCGCTGGCCGTTGAGATCCGATAAGATTTAATTATTTTTTGGCCTTGAATCAAATACATTTTTTGATGAGGCACTACAACAATTAATGCGTATTGGTTTTGTTTTAAGCCAAATTCTGAGCTTAATTTTTCGACGCTGGGTCGAATCGTTTTCCAAATATCTTCCTGACTAAATGCGAGAACGGGAGAGGCTTGCCAAAAACCAGACATCATCATACCCAAGCACACAACACGTTTAAGATTCAATTTCATGCTGGCATCCTTTCAGGATTTCGTGTGGGCAAATTGTCAATTAAAATTCAAGCCCATTAAAAAATTAACATTTGTAAACTATATTGTCAATATTGACAATTAGTTGATTTAAGTTAAAATATTGTTAATACCACTCGATCATGAATTCAGAGGGAGGTCGGGGACTCCGTGTTTAAGATTTGGGCCAGCTTGATATTTTTTATGTATTACCCCCTATCGGCAAGCAACCAAAATTTGCCTGACCCCTTTGACCTATTTAAAGAGGGTCTTGAATATACGGAGCGTATGAATGACGAAATTTTGCATCTGACAGGCTTGAGCCAAGCCGAACAAAACCAAATAGGCGCTCAGATTCTTCAAACATATAAGCAGGAAAAATCGATTCGTGTCTTGAATGATCTGCGTTGGGTACGTGTTCTTCAGCGGCTGAAGCCGTATTTAAAACAACAGGATTTGGCTTATGAACTTTTTTTGATTGACGACACTACGCCGAACGCCTTTACCTTTGTTGGCGGAAAAATTTTGATTCATCAGGGAATTTTAAAATACCTGCAATCCGAAGGATTGATCGCTGCACTGCTTGGGCATGAACTGGCTCATCAAGAGCTTTTGCACTGTGCACACCGCGTTCAATACAGTGCCCGCGTTGCAAAAGTTGATCCTGTGCTGGCTGAGGGGGTTCAGTTGGTTTATAGCCTCTCTCGGCTTCCATTTAACAAAGAACAGGAGAGAAAAGCTGATATTTATGGAGTCACTTTGATGGAGAAAGCTGGATACTCCCGAAATGATGCAATTCGTTTGCTAGAAAACTTGATAAAGCCATTTTCCAATCATTCAAATGCTGAGAGTCTTGGCGATTTTTTAAGTACCCATGATTCACCGCAGCTCAGAATTCAGGCGATAAAGAAAATGCCCGCTCAGCCCAAAGTTCCCAAATGAGTGCGTCCAGAATTCCTATTGATTAAACCTTAAGTCATAGAAACAAATATGTTAATATAAATGGGTTCATTATCCAATTTGAGAGAAAAGTATGAACAATAAATCACTTCCTATCGTTTTGACTCTTGCTGCTGGCCTGATGGTTCTTTCCTATTTTGGGGTGTCGCGTTTGAACACTGCCAATCAACTGGAAATTGGGAGTGTTGCGAATGATTCAGCAACTCAGCAACCGTCCAGCATGCCGAGCAGTCAGGAAAGTAGCACAATTGTACTGGGGAGTGCCGATCACGAATCTGAACAGAGTGACGGATTCGAATCGAACTCACCTCAACCCCCTGAGCAGCCCGATAATCAACCCCCAGATCAAACCGATTCACCTACGCCAGAGGCAACCGAGGCCCCCCAAGCTCAATCCTCTCTCGAAGCGACAAGCCCCGGCCATTCTCCAAAACAGAAAATCCAACCGATTGCGCCAAAGATTGCGCCAAAGAAATTATCAAAAGAGATTGGAACAAGCAGAGAGGGTCGCCCGATAAAACTCTACCAATATGGTTCTGGCAACGGGGAACAGGTTATTGTATTGGGTTCATTTCATGGAGATGAGCTTCCGATCGCTTATATCATGCAGCAAGTCCAATCAACTTTGGATAAGTCTCCGAAACTCTATACAGACCAAACGGTCTACCTGATTCCGATCGTAAACCCTGATGGCTTAGCCAGAGGAACCCGCCCCAATGGGGCCGGTGTGGATTTGAATCGAAACTTTCCCACCCGAAATTTTATCCCTGGCAATAAAAAAGGCACGCGCTATTATTCAGGTAAAAGTCCACTCTCCGAACCCGAAAGCCAGGCCATACAGAGGACGGTAGATCGGATCATTCAGCTTGGGGAAACACGGATTTTGTCGATCCACGCCCCCTTGGCGATGAATAATTATGATGGTGCCGCTTCAGAAGCGTGGGCCAAACTCATGAGTCAATACAATGGCTTACCAGCAAAAGGTGAAATTGGGTATCCCACACCAGGCTCTTTTGGCACCTATTATGGCCAGGAAAGAGGAATTCCCCTTGTGACTTTGGAAACGGCAGATCAAGCTGGACCTGCCGCTTGGAACAGCAATGGAAAAGCGATCATGGCTTTTATACTGGGACATTAGCGATGCGGCACCAACTCAAGCTTCATGAGCAACTCTCTGGGTATCGCGTAGAAGGCTTTTTGCAAGCGGGTGGCATGGGAGAGGTTTACCGGGTCACAAATCTTGATTTGGAGCGCGAAGAGGCACTTAAACTCTTAAAGCCTGAACTCTGCCACAATCCAGATTTTGTTTTGCGATTCTTGGCTGAAGCACGCAGAGCGGCTCAGTTAGAACATGCCCATATTATTCCGATCTACCGAATTGTTCAGGAACCTGAACGCATCTTTTTCACGATGAAATTAATTGAAGGCCGTTCTTTGTCTGAATTGATTCATGATGAAGGGGCTTTACCTGAAGAAATGGTCTTGGATATTTTGGCCCAAGTAACCCGCGCCCTGGAATATGCCCACAGCCGGGGGGTTGTTCACCGCGATATCAAACCCGCGAATATTATGCTGGATCGCTTTGCCCACGCCTATTTACTCGATTTTGGGATTGCGAAAAACCTCTTGGGAGCAAGCCATTTGACCCAGACCGGAACTCAAATGGGAACAGCGCTGTATATGTCTCCAGAACAGGCCCAGGATGCAAAAAAAGCGGATGAGCGTTCTGATCTTTATTCCTTAGGCGTTTTGATGTTTCAGATGCTGACTGGGGAACTTCCCTTTCAAGGTGAAAGTGAAATTGCAGTTGCCTTAAAGCATATTCAAGAAGCGCCTCCTGACCCCAAGTTGCTCAAACCTGACCTCAGCCCTGAATGTCGGGGGATTGTCTTAAAACTGCTGACCAAATCGCCGGAACAGCGCTATCAAACTGCCCGAGAATTAATCCTTGCGATGCGGCGCGATACCAAGCCCTTAACTGAAATAGCCTCATATGGATCTGGTAAATTACCGCAAACAACAGATTTACTCGAAACCAGTCAATTAAAATTGCGGAATGAAGCCCCCATCCAAGAAACAAAAAAAATGAAGCTGCCTGTCTATCTGATGGGTGGTTTTCTGGCTTTGATGTTGCTCGGGGGAACCGGCATGATTTATTGGGATTATCAAGAAAAACAAGCACACGTCACAGTCAAAATCAACAGCCATCCGATCAATGCCAAAATTAAATTGGGCGATAAACCATTAAAAACAGGTGAAGAAGTTGTTTTCAGATCAGGGGATTACACGCTTGAAATCAGTCTTCAGAATTTTGATACATATAAAGAAAAATTAACACTTAAAAGAGGCCAAAATAGCCTTGAAAAATCTATTACTCTGAATTTTTCCCAAGCAGCGATTAAAGCGTTGCTTATAAAAGCAGATAAACTCTATGCATCGGGTCACCACAATGCCTCGATAGAAACTTTTCAACAGGTTTTAGATAAAGATCCAAAACAAAATGAAGCGCGAAAAAATCTGATTAATATTTTTATAAATCGGGCTGGAGAATGGCGTGACAAGGAAAAATTTCAGGAATGTTTAGACAATGTTGAGCAGGCGTTGAAATATTCTCCCAATCGCAAAAACCAACTCGATCAACAACAAAAAGAAATTTTGGCTGACTTACTTAATTCTGTCGCCTACGCTTGGAGAAACTCAAAAAAAGAAAAAGCAATCAGCTTATTAAAAACAGCAATAACTTTGTTTCCCACTGATCTTTATAAAAAAAATTTAGAACGTCTGAACTGAAAGGGGTCTAATAAATATGTTTCGTTTTTTCCAACTCATTCTGTTGTGTTCTTCTTTGGTATTGATGAGTGAATTGCCCGCAATGGCAGTAGATATCAATGCAAAAAAATTTAATGATAGGGTCAGCAATGGTCGGCGGAGTTTTACGCAAAGGGGAAATCGCAACAGAGGTCGTGCTTACAATCCAGCTTCGCGACAAAGAGTAAATAATTATGTCAATGATGTGCTCAGCCGAGTGAAAACAAGTGGTTTAAACAGCAGTAACAATAACAGTGGTTACGAATCTGAACTGAGTGGCTTTCTAAGAGACTGGGTCAGTGCTTGGGAAGGAACAGCCACTTATAGTAGCGTCAGTAGCTACCGCACCTTTTATCATCCCAATTTTTACGCTTCTTATAAAGGCATGGGTTTGTCGGGTTGGATGAATGACAAATTGGCCAAAGGAAAAATGAAAAATTGGATTGACATTGAAATTCTGGATGGACGCTACGGGTATGAAATTCTCAACAATGGCAGTGCAGTGATCGTCTTTGATCAAATTTATAAATCAGATACCTATGTAGATCGGGGAATCAAATATTTGTATCTTACGCGATACAATGGTTCATGGAAAGTCTTGCGTGAAGAACAGCCAGACTACGTCGAGCTTTGCTCTGATAATTGCTCCAGTTTTACCACCTATCGATAATTCATGCCGGAGAACAGAACATGTTTAAGTTAAACCATTCGCTGATTTTGAGCGGATTTTTGTTGCCCGTTTTGATCTTTGGGGGTCAAAGTTTAGCCGCTCCCAAAGTTACCGAATTGTCACCGGTACCGGCTGTCTCGCCCTCTTTGGGAGCAGCTGGCTCAGCAGTTTCACCGCTTAAACCATTTCAACTCATTGCCCTGCCAAATCAACCAAAATCTCCCTTAATGAGCTTGAAAGGCAAAGAGATTGAAATTTACAAATTTGGACAGGGAACTGATGAGTATGTCTTTCTTTTTGGCAATTTTCATGGTGATGAACCCCAAGGGGAACACCTTCTTCGACAACTCATGTTAGAACTCGTTCAAAAACCAAATGAATATAACAATAAAACAATCTTTTGCATGCCCTTGGTGAATCCCGACGGCACCTTCAAAAAAACCAGGGTCAATAACATCGGCGTTGATTTGAACAGAAATTTTCCCACGAAAAATTTTATTCAAGGGCAAAATAAAGGCACCCGTTATTATGCCGGTCCCAATGCGCTTTCTGAACCCGAATCAAGAATTGTGAGTGAATTGATCAAGCCCTATCTGGAAACAGGCAAAAGAGAGAAAGTCAAAATTCTGAGTATTCACTCCCCTTTGGCAGTCAATAATTTTGATGGACCGGCTTTGCATATTGCACAGGCCATGCAGAAAGAAAACCGCTTAAAAGCGACAGGAAGTATTGGCTACCCCACCCCAGGATCTTTTGGTACCTATTATGGAACCGAACTGGGTATCCCAGTCGTTACCTTAGAAACCACGCGTCAATCAGGCCCTGAGGCCTGGAAAGCCCATAGAAAAGCGCTCTGGGCCTTTCTCAATACCCCCGTGGCTCCCCCCACCAAAGCGGATCCGCCTCCAAAACGACAGTCCTTTTTGCCTGCTCCAATGGCAAAACGTGCCCCGATTGGCTTGCAAACCTACTTTCCCTTACTTCGTTGTGATTCCCAGGAATTATTCTTGTTTTCTGATTTAGACAAGGATCCAGAATGGGATTCCTATCTGAGTTGTCCTTTTTTGCACTCAGAACAGCAAGAGAAGGCAACCCTGGATGAAATTTTTGATCTTGATGGTATTCCCAGCAGTTTTCCCTCGCAGCCCACGCCGACACCCCTACCTACGCCAAAACCAACAGCGACGCCCTTGCCCGTTCTATCTTCTAAAGCCGTGGTCTATATCAGCAAAAAAAATCAACGGCTGACTTTAAAAGATGGGGATAAAGTGATTTTGACGGTTCCTGTTTCCACAGCGCGATACAGCGTGAGCACACCCGTTGGAAAATTTCGGATAGTTTCAAAAGATGAAAACCCCTCCTATTCAGGGCGTCATGGCTATTATCCGCCTAAACATCCCAAAAATCCTTTGGGGAGCAGGTGGATGGCTTTAAATGTGGGTCACTTTCGCACAGGTGTAACAATTGGTTTACATGGGACTGATGTGCCTCAATTGATTGGCAAGCCAGTTTCAGATGGCTGTATTCGCATGCGCAATTCAGATGTCGAACTGGTTTTCAAATTACTTAAAATTGGAACCCCTGTGATTATTTCAAATCAGTAAACGGCTTAAAATGCTCAGGATTCAGGCCGGTATTTTTTAAGCAGTAATTCGGATAAAGAAACCGATTGAAATTCAGGGTGTTTTTTTAATTCGGGTAAAAGCTGGCGCAAAAGCGTTACTGTATAGGGATAGATATCATGGAATAAAACCACTCCGCCTTGGCTTGCCCTGATCTGAGAAAGAATCAGTTGGGTTGAGGAGGCGATTTGAATGTTGCCTGCATTGCCCTCCCAGTCGAGGGAATCAGACTGCCACAAAATTAAGGCCTGCTTTTTGGCCTGTAAATATGCGTCGACTCTGCCCGCTTGTTTAAGTCCATTAACACCCAAATTTCGATTCACACCCCGCTCTCCATAAGGGGGCCGCACAAAATGCAGCGGGTATAAATAGCCGAGCGCGAGCCGAATACCTCTTTCTGTTTGTTCAAATTCTTCGGCAATTTTTTCTGGCTGTTTGAGTATCTCCGACTGGCTGAGGTCGAGATGTTGAAAACCGTGGTTCCCCAATGTATGGCCCTCAGATACGATCCGTTTGAGAATGAAAGCTGCGCTTTGGTCGATTTTGTTTTGAGATGTGAATAAACGCTGGCCTGTAATAAAAAACGTGGCTTTAATTTTGTATTGTTTGAGCAGGTCTAAAATATTGAGCGTCTCTTGACCCGGCCCATCGTCAAAGGTGAAAGCGACTTTTCCTGAGAAATGTTCATCATTGAGATAAATGCCTGTTACCCGTTCATCGGATTTGGGTTTCAGCTGAAAGAGTGAAACCCATTCTTTCAACTCTTTTTCAAAACCCTGAATTGAATTTTGAAATTTTGAGACAGTTGTGTTTTGATTTAAGACAAGCAAAGCATAGTTCATTTCAGCGGGTTTAAAACTCAGATAATGATACCCTTTTCTGCCATTATCAAGGGCAGAAATAAACGTACCCTGACGTTTGATGGAGGCCTGTTGCTGCTGGGGCAGAGATCCTAATTTATGAATGAGCAAGCCCATATCACGGGCCCCTGTTGAATTTACACTTAAAGACTTGATCTCTGAGCCAGGCAAATGGGCCAGAAAAGTATTTTTAAAGCCACGTTTACGCAAGGTCTGATTTAAAGCCATTATCTTCAATTGAGTCGGTGACTCAGCCAGGGTTTTGGCCTGGGCTTCAGATTCATGAAAAAAGTTGAAGGGATCGATGCGGGCGTTGCTGTTTTGAGGCAAGGGCTGGGTAGATGCCTGCTCCAAGAGCGGCAATTCAATCAGTGAACCTAAAACGTAGGGCTTGTCTTTATTCCAGAAGGCAATCGCTCCGGTTTGAAAGTCTATCAGCGCAATTCCAGCTTGCTGAAGTTGCCATTTTTGAACGAGATAGTTGAGACTCGCCTGAAGTCTGAAATCTGCTTGTATGCGCTCAGGCAGATTTTCTTGAGTCGAAGCCTTTTGGGCCTTGTTTTGTAGACATACCTGTTCAGATTCAATTTGATTCACACTCAGTGTTATCAGCGCAAGGGTTGACGCAATTGACAAAAAACTTAAGTATAAAGAGCGGGCAATCGCAATCTGAGACATTTAAAGCCATTTATTCCAATAACGGTTACACCCTTTGCGCTGTTCGAAACGCATAAACTTACTTGAGTTTTTTTTCTCAATGCTGTTGAGTCTATTTTCTGAAAAACCACCGTCTGGACTGTACCAGTCGAGATCATTGAAATAAGCTCTGATCACCAGAGAATTAAAATAGCGACCATGGCGTGCAAAAATTTCATTGCGTTCTAAAACGAAGGCATAACAAATTTTTTCTTTATCCCCATCAAACAAATAATCGTACTTTCGCCAGAGTTGTTGAAAGTCTGATTCACTGTAGTGATGATAGCCTTTATTATAGATTTTGTTCATCAGATCTGCCTGAGCTGCATTTGAAAGCAAACACAAGACCGAAAATAAAACAAGCCCGCCCATTTTGGTTGAATTGAATCCCATGTTTTTTTCCTTTTTTATTCAATCAGTTTATTCATCACAGCTGGCATCACAGGCCTCTGAATACCCCAATTCACAGGCTTTGACAAAATCAGCTTTGGCTTTTTCGCAGTTTTCCCATTTGCGGTAGATATTTCCTCGGTTGCTATAATACATGCCATATTCTGGTGCAAAGCGAATGGCCTGCTCGTAGTCTGTCATGGCATTCCGAGTTAGGCCTTTATTCTCATGTATCACCCCGCGATTGTTATAGGCACTTGCATATGTAGGATCAAGGTCTAACAGGGTGTTGTAGCTGATTAAACTGGCATCCAATTCATTGAGTTCCGACTGAGCATAAGCGATGTTAAACCAGGCCGATGTGTTGGTGGGCTCCATTTTCAAGGCCTTTTTTGCATCCTGAATGGACTCAGCATAATTTTTCAAATTTAATAAGTTAGAAGATCTTTCTGTAAAAAAATCGACATCATTGGAATTGAGTGAGATTGCTTGATTTAAATCTTTCAAGGCATCTGAATAATTTCCTAAGACTCTGTGGGCCTTTGCCCGTCGATAATAATAGTATTCATTTTTTTCATCTAGGCCGATAAGTTGATCTAAGTCTGTGATTGCTTCCTGGTATTTATTCAAGAAATAGTAGATATTGGAGCGGTAAAACAGCAATGTTTGATTTTGTGCGTTTAAATTAATGCCTGTTGTGTAGGTTTCTAAAGCCAAATCGATCTTTGATTGCTGTTCATACATGAGCCCTAACTGTTGGTAATTAAAGGCCTCAACAGGATTCAATCTGATAGCTGCTTGGTATTCAGATTCAGCTTTTTCATACAAACCTTGATATGTGAGTAAATTGCCTAACATTAAGTGGGAATTTGCATTTTCTGACCAAAGATTCCTCATTCGGAGCACCAAGGGAAACGAGCTATAATCAGCTTCAATCGGTTCAAGTTGATCTAAAGCATGGAGTGTATTATCAAGATACTCCAGCGAATTTGGATCCATGATGTGGGCTTGATGATAATACTTGAGTGCTTCGTGATAATTTTTTTGTTTGTAATAAATATCCCCCAATTGAGAGACCACGCTATCATATTCTGGGTTAAGTTGAAGGGCCTCTTTGGCCAATTGAATCGCTTCTTCAACTTTGTTTTCATTTAAATAAACCAAAGATAAAAAACGCAACGCTCTGTGATTTTGGGGGGCTTGCTTTAATACATTTTCGAGCATTATTTTACTTTGGACCGGATTTGAGTCCATCAGATTTCCTGCCAAAGAGGTTTGATTAAAATTTTGGTAGGTTTGATGTTTCCAGTAATTTTCAATGGTCTGGTTTGTCTGATGTGAAGAGGCCAGATTGAGAACCTCCCCCACATATTTTTGCGAAGACTGGAGGATAAATTCCAAATTATCTAGGGGTAAGGGGGGGGTGTGAAAATTCTGGATCTTAGCCTGTGATTTCTGGTAGGTTTGAATCTGAAGGACGTTTCCGTCTGAACTGGGTTCTGAACTGAGTCTGATGATCAGGTCAACACCCGCATTTTGAGCCAGATTTTGACTTAACTCTGGCTTGAGTCCCTGCTCTTGTTCCAGTAAGAGACGCTTTACAAGTGCGTTCTGATCAGCAGAGACCCTTACCCAATTTTTGCTCAAGCTGAGATGTTGCTCGATAAAAACCCCAGCAATATCGGCTGTCCCATTTGCTTGCGTTGTTTCAGCGGGGGTCATGATCAAATAGGTTTTGGGTCGCACCTCTTCTGCTTGCTTCAAGAGCAATTTTTCAATCGCTTCTGCCTGGGTTTGATTGATACGTTGCATCAATTCTGGCT
>JBIKWL010000226.1:0-6299 GCA_044356335.1 Candidatus Sericytochromatia bacterium | reverse complement strand
GATTGGTTTGCGCGGGGCGATCATGGCCTTTAAAGATTATTCGCCCTCTCCAGACTTTGCGGGTATGGTACTTTACAAACCCGGTGAAGGCAAAGAACCCAACACTTATTGGATTTATGGGGTGGATCAAAACGGAGAATTGATCAAAGACAACGAAACCAATGAGCAGCCGTTTATCTTGACCAATAGTTAGCACTTTTTGTCAAACAGCAAAAAGCCCGCTTCAATCGGAAAAGATTGAAGCGGGCTTCGTTGCTCTGCGTGTTTAGTTGCGGTTCAAGCGATTGCGGGCATCAGCCAATTTGGCTTGCAGCTCACCCTGACGGCGACGGGCATCTTCGAGGGCTTCTTTGTCTTGGACAATCCGGCGCTCAATCTGATCTTGCTCGTGCCAGCCGGTCTGTTCGAGGCGCTGTTCTTGGGCTTGCAGTTCGGGCTCTTTGCGCTCGATAAACGACTCCACTTTTTGCAGCGCATCTTCAAGGCGGCGGATGCCGTCTTCTTGGCGCTGTTGGCGCTCTTCGCGGTGCTGTTTGCTGCGCTCTTGCAGGCGATTCCAGAGTTTGTCGAATTCGCCACGAAAACGCTGACGATCTGCAGGTTTTAAAGGCATGCCACCCAGTTCTTGCTGGAGGTTTTTGAAACCTTCGCGGGCATCGCGCAGAGAGGTGTTTTCAACCACTTCACCGGCCTCTTGTACCAGGGCTTCGGCCCGCTCGACGAGGCGTCCCTGCAGAATCTGCCGGGCTTCGTATTGCTGTGAACGCAGGGTTTTTAAGGTCAGCCAGCAGGCATCCCGATCTGTACGATTCAAACGACGTCCTTCCATCTCCAGCCAGAGGCGGCTGTCTTCCAAGGCTTGCCAGGCTTTTTGCAATTGGCTCTGCAGGGTTTTGAAGTCGTCGGAGGCCTGGGCTTCTTCTGGGGTGGGGACAGAAATACCTGTCAGGCGCTCTTCGACTTCGCTGCGCAAACCGGTCGAGGCTTCGTTGCGCTGGGTCTGTTGTTGGCCACGCAGGGCATCCAGACGGGCTTGAAGCGGGGCTGCCTGCTCAGCAGACATGCGCATATGTTTCAGCAGGCCTTCAACATTTTGCAATTCGCGGGAAAAGCCGGGCCCCCCAACCAAATTTTCAAGGTTTTCGAGGGCAATCTCGAGTTCAAGGGTGTTCTGTTCGAGTTGTAAGGTGTCGGTCATGGAAAAAATAGTCCTTAGTTATAAAAAAAATCAGGGTGATAAATGATGCCGGATCCGGCAACCTATTCATTGTACCGCCAAGTGCTTCAGAAAGGGGTTAATCCACTGGGTTCCAGACAAAATAGCCCTCCAAAAGCTGCTGTGCACAGCGCTCCAAGGCATGGCGCAATTCTCTTGGCTGGGGTTCGGAATTTGCGCTGCAGCTTTGGAGCAGGGTTTCCCAATCCGTTTGGCCATCCGAGTGGTTCCAGAGGCCCTGGGCCAGGGGGGCCAATTCCAGTTTGCTGCCCAATTGGTTTTCCAAGGCCAGAAAGTGATCAGCCAAGACTTGGCTCTGAACCCAAGGCAGTTTGCTGGGGGTGTCTGTTGGGCGCCAAGCCAATGCTGGACGTCTCCAAGCCTGATCCCCGTGCCCCACCACAAAGAGATAATTATTGGCCCTGCGCAAAGGATCAATCAAACAGCAGCGTTCGCGAAAATTGTGTCCTTGGTAATAGTCAGGCAGACCTTTCAGGTATTGTCCGGGCTCCCAAGTGGCTTCATCGAAGAAACGCAAAATTTGCAAACCAGCACTGTCTAGCTCCTGCCACCAGCGGGACAGTTCCCATTCCTGTTCACAGACCTGCAGATAGGTATCGACCAGAAAGGCATCGGAGTGCGCAAAGGCCGGGCCCAATTCCTGTGTGATCACGGTCTGGTGTTGGGCATACATCTGTTTGAAAGAATGTCCCTCAGGCAGGCCATGCAAAAGAGTGCGGCAGAGCATCAAACCCTCTTGCAGATCTGCAGGATTTTGCCAGAGGCTGTGGAGTATTTTCTGCAGGGCACGAATCTCGTGGCGGGCATGGGGATTGTAGAGCATCAGCGTCATGAGCCCGCGCGGTTTGAGGTGGGCTTTGAGCTGGGCCAGACCCGCTGTGGGGTCGGGCATGTGGTGTAAGACACCTGTGCAATAGATATAGTCAAAGGTCTGTGGCAGGTTGATTTGAGCCAAATCCCCCTGCAAAAATTGGATATTTTCACAGGAGATGCCCGCTGCTTTCAAGCGTTGCTGGGCCAATTGGAGGGAGCTTGGGCTTAAGTCAACTGCGGTGATCTTGGCCCCTGGGTTGGCGCGGGCCAATTTGAGTGTCGAGAAACCTGTGCCGCACCCGGCATCCAAAATAGCGGGGAGCTGAGCTGGACGCCGATGGCTGCCATAATAATGGACAAAGTCCCAGGAACTGGCTGGCGGGTGAATATGGGGCAGTTCACCGGCTTCCAGGGGGGGATACGGGCAGGCTGTGTATTGGGCTTGAACCGATGGGGTATCGAACATGCCTTATTCTAACAGGTTTGCAAGTCTGGTTCAGGCGGTTCATGTCTCGCTGAGACAAAAACACCCAATTCTTGATATCCCAAGCGCTGATAAATTCGGTTGGATTGGGCATTGTTCAAATCCGTAAACAGGCAAGTATAACTCTGGTCAGACCCAAGTAATTGTTCTGTCAAGGCCGCGACACAGATTGAGGCCCAGCCCCTGGCTGCGTAATTCGGGTGGGGTATAAGCCCAGCTGATGGCTGCCCCGCCTGGGGGCCTGCGGACAATCGCGGCCATTGCACAGGGTTGAGTGTCATTTTCCCAAACAAAGAGAGCTCCCTCATTTAATTTTTGCTGGACAGACACTTGCAACTCAACTTCTGGGGGCAGGGTCTCGAACAAGGCCTCTTGATAAAAACCACCCAACCATTGGATCAACAGGCTGAGATCTGAAGTTGTGGCCAGGCGCAAATGGCCCGGTAAGGGTGGGGGACTGCTCACCTGTGTACAGCTATACACCCCTTGGCGCATCAACACCTGGCTGCTTCCCCCTTGTTGCTTTTGCCAAAAATCCAGCCAAGCAGCCACAGTTTGTTCGGGGCCCCGTATTTCATTGAAGTCACGCCCTGCTTGATGCAAGGCGTTGCTCAACTCCGGCCAAGCGGCTGAAGGGTCTGAGCCACACTCAGCCAGAATCAAGGGGGATGAAGGGCTTACTTGAAGGGCCAAAAGCAGCGATTCTGAAGTGGGGGACAGAATGTGCACCCCCCAACTGGTTGATTGGGGATTTTCGCTGGCCCTGACGGCCAAACCCAAGAGCAAATTGTAGAACGCGGCGTGGGGCTCCAATAAACAGCATGCCAGACTCAAAAAAGCCGAAGGTTTAAGTATCTCTGTGGGCATGTCAAACCAGCCTGAGCAAAAAATAAAAAAAGCCTCAAAGGAGAATACACCCCAAAAAGGCACAAACTCCGGCATTGAAGCGAATTACTGCGTGCACCGGCCTCCTGAGGTCTTCGTCGCATCCAGCTGGGTAACTCCATTTTCAGGACCCTCACGCCTCCAGTGTTACTTCCTTGCGGAAACCCACTCTTGACGCCTATTCTGGAAGAAACTAGCCGCTTGCGCAGCCTCCTCTTCAGGCTTCTTGTCGGACCCTCAGGGACTTCCCCCCGCTAAACCGGTCCCAAAACAGACCTTGCAGCCTCTTCTGAGCTTTGCTCCTGTTCCGTTTCTCACGGCTTCAGGGCCTTACCCTTTCAGCGGATCCGTTGCTGCGGTTTTCACCGAGCCCGTTTCCCTCTCGTCCTTAACCCCTCCAGGGTTTTGCACTCACCAGAGATGAGGTACCGTCACCGGCCCTTGCCGCTCTTGCCTTTTTTTTCAAGCAACTTGCGTTACCTGACCGAGGCTTCAGCGGGTTATTCCCTCTGCTTCGTGTGCCTGACCTTGCGGCCGGGCTTTTACCCTCCTGGGTGTTTTCCCTTCAGGGAGTTCATCCTACCCGGAGCTTCTCCGCTGCTTCCAGCTGATTCCCTGCTTTCCGTTTTGACGGCTCTCAGGTCTTGCTCCCCGGGCTCAAGCTGGCATCTTTTGACTTGCGTCAAACGCCGCCCCTCCTGGGATTTTGTCTGGGGGTTGCACCCAGACTCTTTGTCACGCTTCTTCGCTTCACCGAAGTTCGTATATTCAATATACTAAGATCAGGTTATGAACGTCAAGGGAAGATTGTGATGTTTTTAAAATAAAATTAAATTAAGAGGTTGGAAGTGTGATGGCTGCACGTTTTGCTGCGGGAAAGATTTTTTTGATCTTTGTTGAATGGGAATGGGTTTTTCTTTTTAGCAGCCCTGGATCTTCTTGCCAAACTGAGCTACCCTTTTAAAAAGCGTTTGAAAAAGCGATCCGGGGGCGATTCGTGGAAACCCATTCAAGTCATCCAAGCAAAACAGGTTCAACCCATCCCCTTGAGGAATTTGCCCTCAAGCCCGTTCTCAAACCGATCCATCTTTGGGCGATTGCTGTGGGCATGGTTATTTCTGGCGATTTCTTTGGCTGGAATTTTGGGCTCAAAAATTCAGACCCCGTTGGTTTTTTGATTGCGATTGGCCTGGTCACAGTTTTGTATATCACCTTTGTCTTTAGTTATACCGAATTGACCACGGCGATTCCCAACTCGGGTGGTCCTTATGCCTATGCCCGCCGCGCGATGGGGCCCTTTGCCGGTTTTATTGCCGGCTTTGCCACGCTGATTGAATTTGTCTTTGCTCCGCCCGCAATTGCCTTGGGCATTGGGGCGTATATTGAATTTATTGCCCAGACTTTTGGTATGGTTTTGCCCAAATTGCTGATGTTTGAGCCTCGGGTCTGGATTGCCCTGCTGGCTTTTGCCCTGTTTATCGGCATCAATTTGCGCGGGATCAAAGAGGCTGTCATGCTGGAATTGGTCGTCACCTTGGTGGCCATTGCTGTGCTTTTGGTCTTTTTTGCGATTACTTTGCCCCATCTCAACTTAAAGCAGGTACTCGCCCCCCCCGTTTTTGCCCAGGGCTGGGGCGGTGTTTTCTCAGCCTTGCCCTTTGCGATTTGGTTTTATCTCTGTATCGAAGGTGTGGCGATGTCGGCAGAAGAAACAGCTAATCCGCGCAAAGATGTGCCTTTGGGCTATATTGCCGGGATTGGCACACTCGTTTTTTTGACCCTGACTCTGACGATCTGCACCTTGGGCGTGACGCCTTTGGCCACTCTGGCCCAGGTCCAATACCCCTTGCCTGATGCGGCTGCACGGGTCTTGCCTGCAGGCCATTGGCTGATCAAGGCGATTGCTGTGCTGGGTGTTTTTGGCTTGATTGCCAGTTTTAACGGGATTATTATTGGCTATTCCCGCCAGGCCTTTGCCTTGGCGCGTGCCCATTATTTGCCCCATTTGATGGCCAAGATCCATCCCCATACCCAGGTGCCGCATTGGGCCCTGATTCTGCCCGGTGTTTTGGGCATGGCTGCGTGTTTAACGGGGTATACCGACCAGATTATCACCATTTCTGCCATGGGCGGGCTGGTGCTGTATATTGTCTCGATGATTTCTCTTTTTGTCCTGCGCATCGATGATCCCGAGATGCACCGGCCGTTTATTGCGCCTTTTTATCCCTTTTTTCCGGCTTTGGCGCTGGTCTTGGCTGGGGTGGCGCTGGTGGCCATGGCCTGGTTCAATGCACTGCTTTATTTTATTTTTCTGGGTCTTTTTGCCCTGGGCAGTCTCTATTTCCTGCTCGTGCGCAAAGGGGTGGAAGCCGAAGAGGAGATCTACACTGTCGACGATTTCGAGCACCTGCATCAGACCGGTGAATTGCCTGCGCTTTCCGATTAAATCTAGAAGTTGAAAAGGAGTTTTCCATGTCTCAGGATATTCTCAACGAAATTCTTCAAGACCCCCGTCAAAAGGTCAAGGTGGCCCTCTCTGACCTAGATGGTATTTTGCGTGGCAAATACATGCACAAAGCCAAATTTCTCTCAGCAGCCGAAGATAGCTTTGGCTTTTGCACCGTGGTACTGGGCTGGGATTCTTCTGATGCCTGTTACGATCATATTGACTACACCGGCTTGCATACCGGTTTTCCCGATACCCCGGCCCGGATTGATCTCAAAACTTACCGCCGGGTGCCCTGGGACAATCACATTGCCTTTTTTCTGGCCGAATTTTTAGACAAAGATGGTTCACCCCTGGAGATCTGTCCGCGCCAATTGCTCAAAAAAGTACTTGCAAAAGCCGAGACAATGGGTTTTTCCGTCAAGGTTGGCATG
>JBIKWL010000225.1:0-6305 GCA_044356335.1 Candidatus Sericytochromatia bacterium | reverse complement strand
TTGAGTATCAGTGCCAAAGATTTTGTCGAGCGCTACCCATCCTGTGCCAAATAATAATTTGCTTCATTTCTAACGATTCTCTTCTGCCCAACCTGGCCGGATGCTGAAAGCCCAGGCCCTCAGCATCCGGTTTTTTCTGGCTTGAAAAAATACTGTCTCTCCGTTTGAAGCTATCCCCTGCGGAGATATTGCGGCATTTTTGCTTTTTTGTGTGATTTGTTTAAAATCGGGGGCTTGAGTGCCCTGCCATGGCCCTGTTATAATAAAATTTTCTTATCCAATCCTCCATTTTGATTTAATTCTGGAAAACCCACGTTTAAGCCCACGTTTAAGCCGAGACTGAAGCGAGACTTTTCCGGGCTTTTGGCTTTGAATTAAATCAAGACTGAAAAGAAGCAACTGAGTTGAAGGGAAGACCGATGACCCAGAATTACCTTGAAAATCTATCCGCAGAACGCAGCGAAACGGCGATTACAGATTATAAGCCGCGGTTTACGGATCTGCAGGCTGTGGCAGAGGCCAATCGCTGTCTGTATTGTCACGATGCCCCCTGTATTCAAGTCTGCCCGACCGAAATCAATATCCCCGAATTTATTCACCGCATTGCCACTGGCAATATCAAGGGTTCTGCCCGCACCATTCTCGATTCGAATATCTTGGGCCTGAGCTGTGCCTCTGTCTGTCCCGTAGAGGTACTCTGTGTGGGCTCCTGTGTGTATAACCACATGCAGATCAAACCGATTGAAATTGGCCGTTTGCAACGTTATGCCACCGAATATGCCTACGAAAAAGGGATCCAGTTTTATAAAAAGGGCCCCGATACAGGCAAAAAAGTGGCTTTGATCGGTGCAGGCCCCGCCAGTTTGTCCTGTGCTGCCCAATTGGCGATTATGGGCCACAGTCCCGTGATTTTTGAGCGCCACGCCCTGCCTGGCGGTCTCAATACAACAGGTGTTGCGCCATATAAACTGCGGGCTGACACCAGCTTGCGTGAAGTGGCCTATATTCAAGAAATCGGGGTTGAAATCCGCACAGGTGTTGCTGTGGGGAGCGATGTCAGCTTTGCCGATCTCGAAGCCCAATACGACGCGATCTTTATTGGTGCGGGTTTGGGCCCCGACAGCTTTTTAGACGTTCCCGGTGAAGACAAAGAGGGCGTCTTTGGGGCTCTCGAAGTAATCGAAGCTCTCAAATTGACCCAATTTCCAGCTGAAAAATACCCCAATGCAGTGGTTGTTGGCGGGGGCAATACGGCCCTCGACGTGGTGCGTGAATTGCGCAAATTGGGCGTCCCCAATGTGACCATGGTCTACCGCCGTGGCGAAGCAGAAATGAGTGGTTATGCCCACGAAATGGCTGCAGCAAGGCAAGAAGGGGTGCAATTTCAATTTTTGGCCCTGCCCGTTGAATATGTGGGCGAAGGCCACGTATCTGCTGTGCGCTGCGTGAAAATGGCCCTGGGTGAGCCCGACGCTTCGGGTCGCCGCAGTCCAGAACCTGTTGCGGGCTCCGAATTTGAATTGCCTGCAAATCTGGTGGCATTGGCCACAGGGCAAGGCAAATTGACCGAACTCTTTGGCAAAATCTCACAACTCGAACTGAACCGGGGCCGGGTCGTGGTCAACGCTGTTGGCCAAACCGGTAATCCCAAATATTTTGCAGGTGGCGACTGCGTCAATGGCGGCAAAGAAGTCGTCAACGCCGCAGCAGAAGGCAAACACGCAGCATTTGGTATCGACGCCTATCTCAAGGAAGGTAATTAAAATGGCAGATCTTTCAAGCAATTTGGCGGGGATCAAATCCCCCAATCCTTTCTGGCTGGCTTCGGCCCCGCCCACCAATTCTGGGGATCAAATCATGCGGGCCTTTGAAGCCGGTTGGGGGGGCGCAGTCTGGAAAACCCTCGGCGACCCAATCGTGAATGTCTCCTCGCGCTACGGGGGGATGGACTATAACGGCACCAAAATGGCAGGTTTTAACAATATTGAATTGATCACCGACCGTCCCTTGGAGGTCAATTTTAAAGAAATGGCCGAAGTGAAAAAGCGCTTCCCCAACCATGCGGTGATCTCTTCGCTGATGGTCGAAACCAAAGCTGAGTGGAAAGAAATCATCAAACGGTCGGTAGATGCAGGCTGTGACGGCTTGGAACTGAATTTTGGTTGTCCCCATGGCATGTGTGAGCGCGGTATGGGCTCAGCGGTGGGCCAAGAGCCGAAAGTATTGGAAGAAATCACCAGCTGGGCCGTGGAGTACTCCAGCGTTCCCGTGATTGTCAAACTGACCCCCAATGTCTCTGAAATTGTGCCGCCCGGTTTGGCGGCAGTGCGCGGAAAAGCCCACGCCGTTTCACTGATCAACACCATCAAAAGTGTGATTGGGGTCGACCTTGACCGCATGGTTCCCCTGCCTTATGTCGGCGGGAAATCGTCGAATGGCGGCTATTGCGGCCCCGCAGTCAAACCCATAGCCCTGCGCATGGTCGGAGACCTGGCCCGCCACCCCCAATTTAATCTTCCCATTTCGGGGATTGGTGGCGTTTCAAATTGGCGTGACGCAGCTGAATTTATCCTGATGGGTGCCACCAACGTACAGGTGTGTACGGCAGTGATGCACTACGGCTTTCGAATTGTTGAAGACATGATCGAAGGCCTGAGTAATTATATGGATGAAAAGGGCTTTAAAACCATTGATGAGATGGTCGGTCTGGCCTCTCGCAATTTCACCGAATGGGGCGAACTCGACCTCAATTTTAAAGTCGTGGCCGATATCGATGCCAGCAAATGCATTGAATGCCAGCTCTGTTATATCGCCTGCTGGGATGGCGCTCACCAATGTATTCACCTGCATGAACACGATACCCGTGTGCCTTATGTCGATCAAGAACACTGTGTTGGCTGCAACCTCTGTTCCCTGGTCTGCCCCGTGCCCGGTTGTATCTCGATGAAAGAGGTGGATCAGGGCAAAGGCTCTATGAATTGGAAACAATACCAGGAACAATTGGCAGCTCAGACCTAGTGCCAGCAGGGTAAACCATGAAACCCGTTTACCCTTCTGCTCTGCGGGTTGATGATACAGGCACCCCCAAAGGTCGGGGTGTCTTTGCTGTGCAGGGCTTTTTTAAAGGCGAATTGGTCGAAGAAAGTCCAGTGATCTTGCTCAAAGGCCCGTTTAAAGAATTGCCCCCCGAATTAAAGCAAATGGTCTTTAACTGGGGCGAACTCGCAGGTTCGGGCAAGGCCCAAGCCCTGGCACTGGGTTATGGCAGCTTGTTTAACCACGACAATCCTGCGAATCTGCGTTACAGCCCCGACCCAGAGAATTTGACGATGCGCTTTTATGCTGTGCGCGAAATTGCTCCCGGTGAAGAGCTGAGTATTAATTACAATGCGGGGGGCGGAGTGGCCGAGTGGAACGACGATAATTGGTTTCAGCGCATGGGGATTGCCCCCGTAATCTCAGAAGCCCAAAATGAATGAAACGGACATTCCCTCACCGCTGACAATTGGCTTGGTTCAGCTCAACAGCGGTGCCCGACGCTTTTTGCCCTATGTGGCAGGTTTATTACAGGCCTATGTTCAGGCCTATGCCCCCGAACCCCAAGCCTATGTTTTTTTGCCTCCGCTCTCCGAATTTGAATCCCTGGAAAAAAGTGTTTCAGAACTACTCACTGCAGATCTTGTTGGCTTTAGCGTATATGTCTGGAATATCGAAAGATCTTTGGCCATTGCCAGCCGTCTCAAACAACTCAAACCCAATATATTGATTGTCTTTGGCGGCCCTCAAGTACCCAATCAGGCTGAATCCTTTCTCAGACAACATCCCCAGATCGACCTTTGTGTGCATGGCGAAGGGGAAGCCACATTCTTGGCCATTTTGGAACAGTCCTCAACACGTGATTGGAGCGAGATCGCGGGTTTGAGTTTTTTCGACAGACACAACGCTTTTCACGCCAGCCCCCAAGCTCCCCGCCGCAAAACCCTGTCTGAGCTGCCTTCACCTTATCTCACAGGGGTTTTTTCAAGTATTATGGCCCAAGCGCCCGCAGAACATGAATGGGCCATTCTCTGGGAAACAGCAAGAGGTTGCCCCTTTTCGTGTACTTTTTGTGATTGGGGCTCAGCCACCCAGAGCAAGGTCAATGGCTTTGATCTGCCCCGGCTCAAAGCTGAATTGGACTGGTTCGGAAAACATAAAATAGGCTATATCTTTTGCTGTGACGCCAATTTTGGCATTCTCAAGCGTGATCTGGAAGTGGCTGAATATGCAAGTCTGGTACGTCAAAATACGGGCCATCCCCGTGCTCTGGTGGTGCAAAACAGCAAAAACGTAACTGATCGCGCCTTTGCCGTGCACCGCATTCTGGCTCAGGCAGGGCTGGATACTGATGTGACACTTTCAATGCAATCCCTCAACCCCGAGGTGCTGAAAAAGGTCAAACGCGAAAATATCTCCCTGGATTATTTTCGGGAGTTACGGGTGAGACTGATGGCTGAGAATATCAAGGCCTATACCGACATGATTCTCGGATTGCCCGGTGAGACCTATGAGAGCTTTATCGATGGAATTTGCACCCTGATCGCCCATGGCCAATACCACGATATCCACATTTTTACAGCCGGGATTTTGCCCAATGCCGAAATGGCAGATCCCGCTTACCGGGCTGAACACGGTATTGAGTCAGTCAAATCGCGCTGTGTCTATGTGCACAGCCCCATTCAAAGCAGTCTGAATGAATCGATCTTCGAGTATCAAGAATTGGTGATCGCCACAGCCACGCTTCCCAAACCTGATTGGGTCAGGGCCATGGCCTTTGGTTGGTTGGTGCATTTTTACTTTTTTAATCCTGGCTGCTTGCGCATGGCAGCCTTGATTTTGCACCACAGCCAAGGCCTCAGCTACCGCTCGCTGTTTGAAAGCCTGATGCAACCCAGCCAAAATGAACCTCTTTTGCAAGAAATCTGGGATTTTTTCTGTGCCAAAGCTGCAGCCATTCAAAACGGCGATTTTGAATATTGCCAAGGCCCAGAGCCCTATTATTTGGGGCAGTGGTGGTGGCCCCAAGAGTTTGTGATTCGGCGTCTGATCTATCAGGGTCTCTTGCCTCGTTTTTATGCCGAAGTTCAAAAAAATCTCAAACGCTTATTGAGGTCAACGGATCTCGAACCACCCCATTTATTGTTGGACGATTGTCTGAATTATAGCCAAACCTTTCTCACCCTTTTGCACAATCAAGAGGTAAAGGAATTAAACCTGCATTACAATCTCTGGGAAGTTTATCAGGGGCTGCTGCGTGGCGAAAATCTGGCATTAAGCACAGAGCAAACCCAATTTATCAAACCCTGGCTGGGAGCCCCTTTTACCCTGCAACGCGTGATCAAATAGCCCAAAGAGAACGGGTGTAAGACTTTTCTGATCCCTTTTTGAGGACTTCTCCGCTATTTATCTCCTCTTTGAAGCATTAGAATCAAATCATATCAACCCAAGGAGAAAAAAAATGCAATTGGAATTTGCTCAAAATCAGGGGATTGCAGTCTTAAGCTTAAAAGGACAGATCAATGCTTTTTCAGCCTTTAAACTGGTTCAAGACGTGTCAGCAGCTTTGGCCAAACACGATGGATTCAAAGCCTGGGTCCTTGATTTAAGCCGCATGGATATGCGCGATAGCACAGGTTTAAACGCCTTTATGGCCTGCCTTCAAACCCTCCTTTCTCAAGGAAAAAGTGTTAAATTGGCAGCACTTCAACCCCAAAGCCAAACACTTTTAAAGATCAGCCGGGTCCATTTTATCTTTGATTTTTATCCCACATTATCAGCAGCCCTTTGTGCCCTCTCTTGACTTCCGGCTAATTAATTTACTACAATAGATACCATAAAATGACTTATAGTCATTTTATGGTATCTAAACTGTGTTCATACTCAAACTGGTATACTGGGAGGTATGGGAACCCAAGAACGCAAACTTCGCGAAAGAGAACGCCGACGTCAGGCCATATTGGATGCTGCTGAAAGCCTTTTTTTTGAAATAGGTTTGGAAAAAAGCACCATGGACATGTTGGCTGAAAAAACCGAACTGAGCAAAGGCACCCTTTATCTCTATTTTGCCAGTAAAGATCAGGTCTATTATGCCATTCATGTGCGGGCAAAAAAACTGCTCTGCCAATATTTGGCCGAAGCAGCAGGTAAAAAAGGGACAGGGCTACAACAGGTTTTGGCAATGGGTCAGGCTTTTCTGAATTTTGCCCAAACCTATCCGCATTATTTTCGAGCAATCGCCTTTTACGACTTGCCCGGAGGTTCAGTCG
>JBIKWL010000224.1:0-6390 GCA_044356335.1 Candidatus Sericytochromatia bacterium | reverse complement strand
AAACGCCGCTTAAAATCTTCAGCGATGGGGGCCTGTAAAATAATGGGGTGTGAGAAATTGCGCTGTTCAAAGCAAGTCAAGGCTTTTAAGGCATCAGTGACAGCCTGCTCCAAGTCTGCATCTGCCAGCACGATTTGGGGCTTGGCCCGTTTAACTGAGTTTTTGTTTTGCAATCTCATCTCCTGCACCTGGCCCTCTTCTATTTGCAGGCGCAAATGGATTTCAACGGCATTCCCCCCGTTGAGCAGATTCAAGACACCCGAAGGCAAGCCCGCCTGCATCAGAAGCGACACAAAGGCATAGGCAAATGCGGGGGCTTGCTCCCAAACTTTCCAAACCAAGGTATGGCCCGAAAACAAGACCAACAGAATTTCTCTCATCGGCCAAGCACTCTCGCTGAGCAAGGCCAATGCGCCAGGTAAATGTGTCACAGGTTCTTCTGGACTGTTTACAAAATCTTGTCCTGCCAAGTCTTGCCCAACAAGCACAAGCAAGGCCTGAAGCTGGCTTTTGCTCAGCTCCCACACTTTCCCCGTTTCACGGGTCAAGAGTCCCGCCAACGTTTCGAGCTGCGTTTCAAGCAAAAGCGCAAAATTGGCTTGGATGAGCTCCCGATCTGAAAGAGAGGTATTTTGCCAGGATTCCAGGGCATTCTGGGCAGCTTGGCAGGCGGCTTCGACATCCAATGCCGAAGCGCCCGGGAAAACCGCCACGATATCAGCAGGGTTGGCAGGATTGCGAGAAAAAAACAATTCGCCCTGATAAGCGGGAATTCCTTGAATGAGATTGGCACCCACATGGGTTTTGCCATAGACCGTGTTGAATTTTCCATTGTCTTTAAAACGCATGCGCTTGAAATACTCTCTCAACAGAATGGGAATCGCAAAAAACACAAAACCGGCCAGGGTTCTGACCGGTTTTATTTAAGAGCGGGAGAAGAGACTCGAACTCTCGACCCTTTCCTTGGCAAGGAAATGTTCTACCACTGAACTACTCCCGCGAGTGTTGTTCACTGTTTGTTCTGGTTTTAACCCGAACAAAACTATTATAGCGTAGCCCTTTCTGAACGTCACTAGGATCTGAGAAAGATCTTTTGACTTTTTTTGAGAAGATCCACATCTTCAGAGAATCAGCTTTTCGATCACTTCCAAACGCCGAGACAGACTGTTCAGCTCTTCGCGGGTGGCAAAATGGATATCTTGCATGCGGGCTTCAACGTCGCGCTTGAACTGGCTATTGGCGTTTTCAATTTCTTTGATTTGTAAGGATGTTTTGTGGGAGAGATATTGCAATTGGCTTTCGAGATCTTTGAGTTCCAGCGTGTGTTTTTGCAATTGTTGCTCCAAGCCTTTTTCCACCGACTTTGCAAGCAATTCACCGCTGTGGACTTGATTCAGAATCTGATCTGTTTTGCCGCGCAGGGACTCCAGCTTTTGATCCAGGAGTAAAAACAGCGATGGGGATTCAGGCAATGTCCCAGATGCAGTTGAGAATGGGCCAGAAGATAATGGGGTATTGTCAGGACTGGTTTTTTTGGTCATAAATTGCTCTCAGCGTTAATCTCTGTGAAGTTTTATCCGAAGTGTAATCAATTATAGCCCAATTATTGGGGGTAAATGCAGTGGGCACTGGCAAGCCCAAAACAGTCGGCCAAAACCTGGGCCCGCTCTTCCAATTGCAGCTTCGTGCTGCGCGACAATGTGGCAAAGGGCCAAATACTCACTTCAAGGTTTTGTTTGCGCTTGGCGTAGCGCCACGTGCCTGCCATGCGCCCAGCTTCAATCACAGCGGCCTCGACATGCCCTGCTTTTTGCCAGACCTGTTTGTAGCGTTCGGTATCAATCAGCCAGTCTTTGTTTTTATGGGCCAGCACCATTGGGTCAAAGCGGGGCAAAAGCAGAAGTGGCAGCTCAGAAGTTGATTCTTTGGGCAATGTTTTGAGAGCCGAGGCCTGCGACTTCAGGGCCCAGAGTGTTTGCCCTTCGACCTGAACCGCCAATAATTCGGCCTGCAAGTCTTTCAGCTCTGCTTCAGCTCGGCTGACCCGCCATCCAGTCCAATGGGCCAGATCTTGCACCGAAGCGGGTCCATAACCGGCAAGATAGCGCTTGACAATTTCGCTTCGGGCAAGGCCTTCAGCAGGCAATTGCCAGTCGAGTTCGGGCAACCATTGGCTGCGGTGAGCAAAGCGCCCTTCGTTGCCCTGCCGGGGTAAATGGCAGAGTTTGCCTTGATAAACAAGATCGGCAAAGAGACCGCCCCAGGACGAAAGCAGACGCTCAGGCACACCCAACTCACGCAATTCAGTGCGCCCCAGCGAGGGACTTTTTTTGGCCAGGTCCTCCACTTTATTTAAGAGCGCTTCATAGTCTTTTTCCGTCCCAAGAACCTCTTCGATAAAACGCCGTTTCCACCAAGAGCCCCCCGACCAAACGGCATGAATCAACGGCCAATCACTTTGGGCATAGATATGTAAAGTGCCACGCTGGCCCCAAATTTTGACCAAGGACTTGTCCTGCCAAAGCTGGGTATCCAAGTCGGCAAGGCTGAGGTTGGACACACGTACAGCAGCGGCCAGGGCGGCCGCCGGGTGAATCTGGGCCTGCAAACCGACCAGCCGCTGGGCGCATTCTTGCAAAGTTGACAAAGGTTCAAGCAATCCCGACTGAGTAAAGCGAAAATGGCGCAATTGCTCGCGTGAGAGACTCAACGCTTTCATTTTGGGGCTGCCTGCAGGGGTTCCAAACGGGCTGGGTCGGCCACCAAAACCAAGGGTTTGAGCTGGGCTTCATCGGCACCAGCTGCAACACGGGCCTGACGAAAGCGGGCTTCGCTGCCAGGGGCCAAGATTTCCAATTGCAAAGGGCCCAATTCGTCGCCACTGCGGGAGGCTTTGTAATCGCAGTTTAAGTTTTGCAAGGCCTTGTCGAGCGCAAAAGCCAACTTGTGTGCTTGGTCCTCATTCAGGCTCTGACTGGGCTCAGCCAGGAGGCGATAACGCGGAGGAAAAGCCTTCACATCTGGGCAGGCGACATAAAAGGGCAGGGTGAGCGGAGATTCATGAGGCCCTGATTGAGCCGTTTCCTGGGTGACTGCATGCACTGCCATCGTGATATGGTAATCGGTCATCAGTTCCCCAACCAGATTGCAGGTCTGGCCTGCTTTGCGGATAAAATGGACAACTGGATTGCGTTTATAAAAACCGCTGACTTCGAGAATATCGCCAATATCGTAGCGGTAAATGCCTGAACTGGTGGTGTAGAGAATGCGGTAGCGCTCACCCTGTTTGAGTTCATGGGCCAAATAGATCACACTTGGGTCTTGGGCATTTTCAGGAATAAACTCATAAAAATGGGCCTGCAAGGCCAAAGGGCCGCCCAGAATGGTATCACTCAAGGGCACATTACACCAACCCTCGGTGGCCGAATAAATGGCATCGCGGATCGGTACTTTTTTCTTTGTGAATTTTTCAAGAGCCGGTATGAGACTGCCTGCGTGGCTGCTCTTCCAGCAGACAAAAAGTTCTAAGCCGGGCCAGAGTGATTTGGGGTCGGTCTCTCCACTCGCAAGCAATTGGCGCAGATGTTTGGCCGTCGCCGGGTTGGCTTTGTGCAAGCGGCTGATTTGATCACGTTCTGCGGCACTCAAAACCAAATCGGGGTGCAGGGTTCCCATTTCCAGATCGTGTGCCAACAGTGGTAAATTTTCTTGCATAAATTGCAAAAGTGCCACCATCGGTGCAGCGGTAATCCCAAGCATCATTGAGACTTTCTGGGGCAAACTGAGCAAAGCAGTGATATAGTGACGGGTCCAATTGTGGTCTATCACCATCACCTCGTAAGGCACTGCATAGAATTTTTTTAAGAGCGGGGGCAAATTGACAAAATTAAAGCCACTCATAGTGCCACAGGGAACGCCCGTGGGTGTGCGCATTTTGTCGGCACTGCCATTAAAATACAGCACCTTGCCATTAAAGGCCGCGGGGTGATCTTTGTAAATATGCGCCAAAAAAACCTGCACCACGGATTGGTATTCATCGCGGTAGTCGGGGGTGATGGGTGTGAGTTTGGGGGGGCCCGTGGAGCCCGTGGTCATGCCATAAAAGAGCGGGTCTTGGTGGGTCAGGATATTTTTTTCGCCCTGAACCATGCGATCCAGCCAGGGCTTGAGTTCAGCATGGGTCACAATGGGCGTCTTGGCTTGGTAAGCAGAAATGGAGTCAATTTGGCCAAAACCATGGGCCTGTCCATAAGCGGTCTGAGCATTGGCTTTTAAAATCTGCTCCAATTTGTGCCACTGGGCCACTTCGGGCTGAGCGCAAGCGGCTTCAAAACGTTTGACATATTTGCGGCGCAAAAACTGGGACAAGGGGCCCAAAATACCCATGAGAGATACCTCTTCAGCGTGTTGGCGTCATTATACCCCGACTCAAATTGCCACGACCCGATTATTTTAAGCTGAGCAAAAAGGCGATCAGGTCTTCAAACTCGGGCTCTGTCATGGTTGCTCGCAAATTGGGGGTCATCAGGTTTTGATAGCCCGGCACCAGATAAGCTGCGGGTTTTTCAATCGAATCACGCAAATAGGCCTCGGCACTTTGGCCTTTGATGCGCTGTGAGGCAGTTAACGCCAGTTGATCGAGTTTGGGACCAATCACCCCTTTGGCCTCGGATATTTCCGAAACGGCATGGCAGGCAATACAGCCTTTGGTGATAAAAATTTGGCTGCCCGAAACAGGATCTGGACTGGGGTTGAGGGGATAAGGCGTCGCTGTGTTTTTTTCGGCAGGAGAGGCAGACTCACGGGTCTGGCTCTGTTCAGTGGGACAGGCTGTCAGCAAAAGACTCAGTCCCAAGATCAGGGGAAAAACAAAAAGGGGCATGTTTACTTTCTATCAAGGCTTTGTAGCTAAAATTGTTCCTGTACAGTCTGTAAAATATCCAGGGCCTGTTCAGGCGGCATTTGATTGAGAATGGGAATAAATTCGTATTGAATTTGAGAAAAGGTCTCTTGTTTTAAGCGCAAGTCGGAGGCCGAGAGACGGCTGACCACGGGAGGAACCAAGCTGGGCTGTTGATCCCAACGGCTGAGCGCTTCGAGTTTGGACACGTCAAATTGGTGAACTTGGCCATCGGGATAGAGAAAATCCAATTGCTGGCGGCTCTCGTCAAGATAGCGCAAAGTAAACAGGGCTTCTTGAAGATTGAGGGTATTGCCAGTGGAATTGTCCATTCCCCCCCGTACAACAGGGCGACCCTGTTGATCTTTGTCGATTGAGACCAATAAGCGACCATTGTTGGTTTCTGCCAAAATGGGAATACTGACTGGCTCTTTAAACCCCTCAACCCGCAATTGAATCACAGCGGGCAGGGCATTGTTGCCATTTGCTTCAAGCATAAAATCGCCATTGCTCAGGGCATGGAGATAAAAGGGTTTGTCTGAGGTAATTGACTGGGTTTTGAGTTGGGCAATCTGGCCATTGATAATACTTTGAGCCAGTTGTTCATCTCTTTCTTTTTTCTTGCGATCTCTTTCCATTTGCTCTTTGAGTTTGCCCAAATAGATCTCTTGAGCTGCTTTGGCCTGCCGGGAGTATTCGTCCTGAGCGCGTTTATTGCGTGCCAATGCATCTTTGGAATAATTGATATAACTGGCCAGCCCTGGATTTTTGACATCGCGATCATTAACTGCCGGTTTGGGATTGTAAATGCGTTTGTACAAATCCTGATCCTGGCGGGTTTTTTCGTTCTGCAGGGCAATTGATTTTTTAATATAGTACTGGGCCCGTTCTTCAGCGCCTTGGCGCCATTTAACGACTTCGCGATCGCGGTGGGTGGTATAAATTCGGATCACTTCGACCATCACCTGCCGGGCCACTTCGGTATCCCAATTAAACAGGCGGGCGGTGTCAAAAGCCAAAGTATTGGCCAATTGCGGCTGTAAAAATTCAGAAGATTCAATCAGCTTTTTGGCTGCGAGCACCTCTTTGAGTTGGCCCACGGGCAAAGCCGTTTGGCGCAAAGTCAAACCCGCATTAACAGCAGAGGTTGGAGCGAGTTCTTTGGCCTGTAAAATTGAAAAGAGATCAACGTTTTTTATCGGGGTAATGATCCGAAAACTGAAGAGTTGCGAGTTCCCTGAAACTTGGTTATGGGGCCCCTCCACCGGAGGCAGGCCAGATAATTGCAGACGGGTGTTTACGGGGTCTGTGGAAATAGGCGTTGAACAACCCGCCTGGGCCAGCAAGAGACCTGCCAGCAGAAAATGCAGCCCTTTGTTTGAAAGGCGGGTGAAACACGGAAATAGGGTGGGTTTCATACGAATTTTCTGCTCCAACGAATTAATACCAAGGGTGAAAAAAATGGCTTTCTTTTATAATCATACCGATTT
>JBIKWL010000288.1:0-3581 GCA_044356335.1 Candidatus Sericytochromatia bacterium | reverse complement strand
CAGACCTCCCCAAACAGCAGCAGCAAAAGGTTCAACGTTTTTTAGATGATTTTAAAAAGAACCCAACTGCATCTGGATACAATTACGAAAATATCCATTCGGCTGCGGATCCCCACTTAAAATCGGTTCGCATTGATGTAAATTACCGGGCAATAGTACTGAAGCCCAAAGAAGGCAATGTTTACTGCTTACTTTGGGTAGATACCCACGACAAAGCTTACCAATGGGCAAAATCCAAACGTATTTTGGTTCACCCAGAGGTCGGTAGTATTCAAATTCTGGATGTCAGTCAGAGCGAAGACAATCCCAGGGAAAAAAACCTAGAGAAGTCTCTGCCCAGTCTGTTTGCAGCCTTTCCAGCCAAAGATTTAATTCGTTTGGGCATACCCGAAGAAATCCTGCCCAGAGTGTATGAACTAAAAGCAGAGGGAGAATTGGATCAACTCTCACTGTCTTTGCCAGGAGAAGCGGCAGAAGCGCTGTATATGTTGGCTTCGGGTTATAGTTTGGAAGAGGCTTACACAGAACTGCAAACCCGAACAGAGTCCGATCCGCCGGTAGACCCAGAAGATTTTGAAGCAGCGTTAAAACACCCAGATACCCTCAGACGCTTTGTGATCATTGCCGATGACTCTGACTTAGAATCCGTGCTCGAAGCTTCTCTGGAAAAGTGGCGGGTCTTTTTGCACCCTTCTCAGCGCAGAATTGTGGAACTTGATATACAAGGGCCGATCCGGGTGTTGGGGGGAGCAGGAACAGGTAAAACAGTGGTTGCGCTTCATCGCGCCAAAAGACTGGCTGAAAATTTGAATGCGCCCCACGAACGGATTTTATTTACGACTTTTACCAAAAACCTGGCCACAGACATCCAAAGCAACCTGCGCAAGATCTGTGACCCAGAAATCATGAAAAAGATTGACGTGATAAACCTAGATGCTTTGGTCAGCCAATTTTTACAAAAACAGGGCTATGAATACAAACTCAGTTACCAAAGTCAAGATTCAGATTTGCTCAATAGCTGCTGGGACCTGGCAATGGATAAAGCCCCGCCCGAACTGACTTTGAGCATGGGATTCTACCAAGAAGAGTGGGAGCAAATCGTTCTGGCCAAAGGGATTCGTTCAGAAAACGATTATCTCAAAGTCGCGAGAATGGGACGAGGTACGGCACTTAACCGTATGCAGCGAAAGAAAATCTGGCCTGTTTTCCATGAATTTCGGCTCCAGTTGCGCGAAAAGGGCTATAAAGAAGTAGATGATGCCTATTGGGATGCCCGCGAAATTCTCTTGGAAAAACCCCATATATTGCCCTACTCCCATATATTGCTCGACGAAGCCCAGGACATGGGGGAACAGGCGCTCAAACTGATCCGAGCAATGCTCTCACCCGGTCGCAATGATATTTTCATTGTCGGAGATGCCCATCAACGTATTTACCGCCACAAGCTGGTTTTAAGTCAATGTGGAATCAATATTCAAGGCAAAAATCACAGCTTTAAATTGAAGATCAATTACCGAACCACCGATGAAATTCGAAAATGGGCAACGCATTTGTTGGAGAACAGATCCATTGACGATTTGGATGATGGCGTCGACACCCAAAAAGGCTATCGCTCTTTGATGCACGGGGCCAAACCAGAAGTCAGGGTGTATAAAAGCTTCGATCAAGAAATTGAAGCCCTTGTTTCAACCTTGGAAGATCTCCAAAAGGTGTTTCCGCTTAACCATATGTGCTTAACTTTGCGAGACCGCAATCAGCTCAAAAATTATGGCAATGCCTTGGAAAAACAAGGGATTCCGATCCGCACCATCCAAACCCAACAAGCAGATAAAGAAAACGAACCAGGCCTAAGACTGGCAACCATGCACCGGGTCAAAGGCCTGGAGTTTGATGCCGTTCTCATTGCCGGAGCCAGTGAAGGGATTATTCCCCCCAGCCACGTGATTCAACAATGTGCGGATGCCATTGATCTCGAAAATACAGAAACGCGCGAGCGTTCACTTTTGTATGTTGCAGCAACGCGAGCCAAACAAAAACTCTTTGTTTCGGCTTTCGGTAAAATTAGCCCCTATTTACACAACCTGGTTTAAAACGCCAAATGAACTATTTTGTCTATCCAGCTACGTGTGCAGATGCCCCCTTTCAGCCTTTGGCTGAATTAAGGGTCTGGCCTGACGACGCCGCTTTGTTGTATCACTTTGACCCTGAACGTGAGCAGGAACTGCACCTGTTGGCAAAGGCCCGAATTGCCGGTCAACACGGCCCGCTGGCCATCTATGCCCCAGATTTGCCTTTGCTCACTGAGACGGCCCCCTGGCTGCGCCAAAACTTTGCAGATATCCAGCTCTTAACCAGCCCCGAGGCCTGCTTGAATTGGATGCAGAGCTGCAAGCCGCTTTCTTCAAAAGCCTGGCAAATCGCCGCCTCGGCTCATTTTTTGGTTTTCAATGCCCGCCTCAAACACGATCTGCAAAACGCCCTGCGCAACTGGCCCAGCCAACAAACCCACTTTAGCGAATTATTCGCGCAGCTTGGGGCTGAATGCCAAGCCTTGACACCCCTCTTGCATTCTCCCTTCGAGGCTTTGGCCACTTTGGCCCAAGATCCCCAGACAGATTTGGAGGCCTTGCAAACCGCCTGGCAGGAATTTTGGCAAGCCCTCATACCCAGCCAAACAGATCCTGTATTGCTTGAACCCGTTTCGCTGGCTGCCTTAATTGCAGGGCTGCAATCGCTCCAGGCCCATTGGCAGGCCCTGATTGCCGATCAAGTCGCCTTAAAGCAGCATTTGCAACATTTAGCCATGAGTCCGGCCGAATCGACCCTCGCAAAGGCCCTGCAGGGCTGGCTGCAAATCTATCCCGAAGCAGAATTGTTAAAGGCACATTCGCTCTGCGCAGCAGCCCAGACCCTCAAACAGATCATGGCCCAACGAGACCGGCAAACACGCGGCGGGGCATTGGCCCAGGCCATCCACAATACCCTCGATCAACATCTCTATACCTGCGCTAATTTGCTCATGCGCTGGCAGCAGGTGCTGAGCCAGGTAGTTCCACATGTCAGCAAATCCCTCACTTTGGCAAATTTGCAGGAACACATAGCCGAGGTTCAAAACATGTTGCCTCAAGCGCAGGCCTTTGTTCGCAACGACTGTGACCGTGAAGACGCCCCATGCGGTTCAGAACGGGTTATTTTGCTGCTCGAAGATCATCCGGTCTGGCTCAAAGAGTTGCACAAGACCCTGCAAGCAGCCCTGTCAGCATTTTTGCAGAAGTTTCCCGCCCAACGAGAACGCCAGTGGAAGATTGTTCAAGCCCGCTGTTTGGCCGAGGCCGAGCCGTGGATAGGAAAAACCCATGTGTTGCTCACCGACCTCTCCCTGCCTCAAAATAGCGGGGAAACAGCTCTGCGCGAAAATGGGCTCAATTGGCTTCGTCAGCATTTGCCGCAGATTCAAAAAAGAGGGGTGCAAATTTTGGTACACACCTCTCCCAGTTGGTTTTTGGCCGACCAACTCTGTCTGGGCGAATGGGGAGTTCAAGACCTGGATTATGTTTTAAAATCCCAACCAGAGGATTTAG
>JBIKWL010000223.1:0-6458 GCA_044356335.1 Candidatus Sericytochromatia bacterium | reverse complement strand
GCGAATTGCGCTTTGAACATTTGCAAGACAAGCGCTCTGGGGGCATGTTGATCAAAACCGGGCTCGAAAAAGCCCTGTTTTCGAGCCCTGCAGCCTGCTTGCAAACCCTGCGCAACCGGATTCATACCCTCGAAAAATCCGATGCCCTTGATTATAGCCAAGACATTGTCGCTTTGCAGGCCTTGCAAGAAAAAGTCGCTGCGATTGGCCCCGCCCACTTTAGCAAGTATCAGCGCCTGGTGGCGTTGCTGAATCAAGAGCTCAAGTGGAAAAAAAGCGATCCGCAAGACCGCCTGGTGATCTTTACCGAGCGAATCGAAACCCTCAAATTTCTCCAGGCCCATTTGCCTGAAGCGCTCAAACTCAAAGACAACCAAGTCGAAATTCTGCATGGCGGGCTCTCCGACACCGAACAACAGGCCGTGGTTGAAAATTTTGGCAAAGAGCGCTCGCCAGTGCGCCTCTTGATTGCCTCGGATGTGGCCTCGGAGGGGATCAATTTGCACTATCTCTGCCACCGCATGATTCACTTCGACATTCCCTGGTCGCTGATGGTCTTTCAGCAGCGCAATGGCCGAATTGACCGCTACGGCCAGAGCCAAAAGCCGCAAATTTTTTACCTGATGACCGACAGCCAGGTCGAAAAAATCAGGGGAGATCAGCGCGTGTTGGCTCTGCTGATCGAAAAAGACCAACAGGCCGTTGAGAATATTGGCGACCCCTCGGCCCTGCTGGGCAAATACAGCATCGAAGGCGAAGAAGAATTGATCGCCGAGATCATCGAAAGCGGGCAGGGGTCAACGGCCCTAGAAAACAAACTGAACAGCCCTGCTGCTGAGCTGAGCTTTGAAGATTTTCTGGCGGGCTTTACAAGTGCGCCTGTCGCCTCTCCAGAAGCGCAAACGGGCCAAATGCCCTCGCTCTATGCCAACACCCTGAGCTATGTGCGCGCCGCCCTCGACCAATTGGGGCATAGCGACTATACCGCTTATGAAAATGGAGAACAGCTCGATCTGCGCTCGCTGCCAGAAGATCTCAAAACCCGCTTTGAAACCTGTCCGGCAGAGGTCTATCCCGAAGACGGGGTGCTCAAATTTTCAACCCAGGTCAAGACGATTCAAGCCGAAATTGAATACTGCCGCAAAGAAGAAAAGGCCTGGCCCCAGGTGCATTACCTTTGGGAACAGCACCCGCTGATGGGCTGGCTTAACGACAAGGTCAACGCCTCGTTTGGTCGCCATCAGGCCCCGGTGATCTGCCTCGATACCCGACTCAATGGCATGGTCGCGGGCGAAACCATTTTTGTGCTCTCTGGGCTCTACCCCAATCTCAAAGGCCATCCGCTGATCTGGCAATGGCTGGGGGTGCGCTATGAAGCTGGGCGCTTTGTCGAGACCCTGCCCTTTGAAGCCCTGCTCGAACGCAGCCAATTTGACCGGCGCAACTTTCCCAACCCCGGTTTGGCCCTGGACTTGGCGTCCTTGCAAACCCGTTTGCCCGAAGCGGTCAAACAGGCCCAAAACTGGCTGATAATTCAAAAAAGGCAGTTTGAAAGCCGCATGTTGGAAAAACTGACCCAGGAACTCAACGCCCTGGAAACCCTCAAAGGCCGCAAATTGGCACAATTAGAGCTGAACTTTGCCGAAGCGGTGGGGGTGCGTTTGCATGTCAAAGACAAAGAGCGCAGGAGCATCGACCGGATTTTTTCGGATTACCAGACCTGGGTCAAAGAGACCTTAACGGTGCATGAGCATCCGTATATTCAGGTTCAAGCTGTGTTTGTGGGAGAATAAGGAGCAAAAAATGGACTTAACCGGTATCACCAACCAAAACGAATTTTACACCCCCCACTACCTCAACGCCGTCTTGGGCGAAGACCTGCGCGAGACCTTTTCTGGTTGGAGCGCCCGCGAGCAGGCCGACCCCGCTTATACCTCTCCCCCGGCTCTGCTCAATGGCTTGGCCAAGAAGTATTTTGCTTGGCGCGACCAGGCCAGCCGTGAAAAAGATTTGGCTGGGTTTTGGGGCTTTCAGCGCGAATTTCTCTACGCCTTTTTTCAGGCGGCAGGTTACCCCTTTGAACCGGCCCAAGTCAGCCTCGACAGGGGGCCAAGCCTGCCCCTGCTGGGCCAAATCGTGGACGAAGCAGGCGCCCCCAAACTCTGGTTGCTCGAAGCCCTGCCGAGCGCAGCTGAGGCCCACGAAGATTTCGACCCACTCAAGGCCCGGCTGCACCCGCTTCAATACGGCCTGCCGGGAGAAGCGGGCGAGGTGCCCGCCGAATGGGCCGAACTTGACTTTGAAACCCTGATCTCCAAACAGATTTTTGCCCAAGACGAGCCTCCGCGCTGGGTGCTGCTTTGCTCCTTTGGTCAGGTGCTGCTGATCGACCGCGACAAGTGGAACGAAAAGCGCCTGCTGCGCTTTGACCTGAGCGAGATTTTGGGCCGCCGAGAAATGGAAACCCTCAAGGCCAGCATGGCGCTTTTGCACAAAGACAGCGTCTGCCCCTACGGTGGCACGCCCCTGCATGACAGCCTGAACGAAAAATCCCACAAACATGCCTATGGCGTGACCGGCGACCTCAAACGGGCCCTGCGCAAGAGCATTGAGCTGCTCGGTAACGAGGCGATCTGGTATTTGCGCGAAGTGCGCAAAGAAAAGGTCTTTGAACTCGACCGTGACGAACTCAAACGGGTCTACAAAATTGAAACGGGCAGCAGCCTGGCCGAACAGCTCTCGCTGGAATGCCTGCGCTATATGTACCGCCTGCTCTTCTTGTTTTATATCGAAGCGCGGCCAGAACTGGGTTATGCCCCCATTCAATCGGAGACCTACCGCACGGGTTATAGCCTGGAAAGCCTGCGGGAACTGGAACTGGTCCAACTCAGCAGCGAAGCGTCGCGTCAGGGCTATTATTTTGACCAAACCCTGGGCCAATTGTTTGCCCTGGTCTACCAAGGGGTGGGCGCGAATTATGCGGGCTCTTTGTTTCAGGACGCCGAAGTGGAGCACAAACAGATCTTTCGCATGAGCCCCTTGCAATGCCACCTCTTCGACCCCGAGCGCACGCCCCTGCTCAACAAGGTCAAGCTGCGCAACCAGGTGCTGCAAGAGATTGTGCGCCTGATGTCGCTCTCGCGCAGCGGGCAGGGCCGCCAACGCCGCCGGGGCCGCATTTCGTATGCCCAACTGGGTATTTCTCAGCTCGGCCAGGTCTACGAATCGCTGCTCTCTTACCGGGGCTTTTTTGCCGAGAATGATCTCTACGAGGTCAAACCCGCTGGCGACTATGACGAATTGGCCCAGGGCTTTTTTGTGCGGGCCGACGATCTGCCCCTCTACAAAGACGAGGAAAAGGTCAAAGACGAAAACGGGGCCCTGATCAAACACGAAAAAGGCCGCTTTCTCTACCGGCTGGCGGGCCGCGACCGCGAAAAATCCGCCTCGTATTACACCCCCGAAGTGCTCACACAATGCCTGGTCAAATACGCGCTCAAAGAGCTGCTGCACGGCAAAAGCGCCGAGGAGATTTTGCACCTGACCGTCTGCGAACCCGCCATGGGCTCGGCGGCCTTTTTGAACGAAGCGGTGAACCAATTGGCCGAAGCCTATCTGCAAAAAAAGCAGGCCGAAACGGGCGAGCATATTCCCCACGATGCCTATGCCCAGGAAAAACAAAAGGTCAAAATGTTTCTGGCCGACAACAATGTCTTTGGGGTCGATCTCAACCCCGTGGCGGTGGAGCTGGCCGAGGTCTCGCTCTGGCTGAACACGATCTTTCAGGCCGAGGCCAATCAGGCGGCCTATGTGCCCTGGTTTGGCCTGCAATTGGTCAATGGCAATTCGCTGATTGGCGCTCGGCGCGAGCTGTATACCCCGGCGCAGGTGGTGATGGGCAAATGGTATGAAAAAGCGCCCCTGCCTGTGCCTTTACAAGGGGGCGACTATGTCGATGGCATTTGGCATTTTCTGCTGGGAGATGCGGGCATGGCCAATTATGGCGACAAGGTGATCAAAGAATTGGCTGAAGACCGGCTCAAGCTGATCAAAACTTGGCGTGAGGGGTTTTTGGGCAAATACAGCTCAGAAGAGCTGGAGAAATTGCAATCGCTGAGTGCTTCGGTGCAGGCCCTGTGGCAGAACCATGTCAAAGACCAGCAGCGGATTCGCACCCGCACCACCGACCCCCTGGCTATTTGGGGCCAGCCTGCCGAAGCGGGTTTGCCCAGCAGCACCCGCGACAAAGACCGGATTATCAACCAGGAGCTGTACAGCCGCGAGGTGCGCAATTCCAGTGCCTATCGCCGCCTCAAGCTGGTGATGGATTATTGGTGTGCGCTGTGGTTTTGGCCAATCGAGCAGGCCCATTTGCTGCCCGAAAGCTGGGAGTATTTGGCGGATTTGAGCTGGCTGATTGAGAGTAGCCTGTTTGTGGTCGAAGGCAGTGGCGAGCAAATGCCGCTCTTTGCCGAGGGCCAGTCTGAAGAGAGCAAAAACAATTACCTCAACCAACTCGGCGTGGTCGATGTCGAAAAAATTGTGGCTGACCGCCCGCGCTTGCAGGTGGTCGAAGCCCTGGCCCGGCAGTACAAGTTTATGCACTGGGAATTGGAGTTTGCAGATATCTTCGCCCGCCAGGGTGGCTTTGATCTGGTGCTCGGCAACCCGCCCTGGATCAAGGTGGAGTGGAACGAAGGCGGCCTGCTCGGCGATCATGAGCCCCGTTACGTGATTCAGAAGTTTACCGCGCCCCAAATGGCCCAACTGCGCCAAGAAACCCTGGACAAGTATCACCTGACCCCCGCCTATTTTTCGGCCTTTGAAGAAGCATCGGCCACCCAGAACTACCTCAACGGCATGCAGAATTACCCCCTGCTCAAAGGCATACAAACCAACCTCTACAAGTGCTTTTTGCCCCTGGCCTGGCGCATCAGCCGCCCGGCGGGCGTGGCCGGCTTTGTACACCCCGAAGGCGTTTACGACGACCCCAAAGGCGGCGCTCTGCGTGAGGCACTGTATCCGAGGTTAAGGTATCATTTTCAGTTTCAGAATGGCTTAATGTTGTTTGCCGAAGTGGCTCATCGAGAAAAATACAGTATAAATATTTATAATAATTACAATTCAACCAGTTTTATTCACTTATCAAATTTATTTAATACACAACCTATTGACGCTTCATTCTCTCACCACGGAATGGGGGTTGTGGATGGCATCAAAGATGATGAGAATAATTGGAATTTAAAGGGCCATCGTGATCGCATTATTCATGTAGATCCCCCCATGTTAGACCTCTTTGCCCAGCTCTACGACGAACCCGGCACCCCCGCTCTGCAAGCCCGGCTGCCGGTCGTTCACTCGCAACAGGTGGTCGAGGTGCTTCGAAAATTTGCCGCTCAGCCCCGCCGTTTAGGGGATTTACAAGACGAATATTATTCCACTGTCATGTTTGACGAAACCTACGCCCAACGTGATGGAATCACCAAACGACAGACCCAATTTCCGGCCGAACCGGGGCAGTGGATTCTGTCGGGCCCGCATTTTTATGTGGGCAATCCATTTTATAAAACACCCCGGGCCATCTGTACCGAAAAAGGGCACTATGACACGCTAGACTTGTCTCTTTTGCCCGATGATTATCTGCCTCGCAGCAATTATGTGCCCGCCTGCCCCCCCGAAGCCTATCTCGGGCGCACGCCCAAGGTGCCTTGGGATGGGCGACCGGTGACGGATTATTATCGAGTTACTTCACGCACAATGGTCAGTTCTTCAGCTGAAAGAACTTTAATATCAGCAATTATCCCCCAAAATTCTGCTCATATTGATCTAGGGTTTTCAATTATATTGAAAAATCAAAGTGATGTACCAAAATTAGTTGCGGCATTCAACTCTGTTCCTTTTGACTTCTTTATGAAAACCACAGGCAAAGGTCATTTTAGAAATGATGTGGCTTCAATGCTGCCCGTTTATTTCGACAATGAATTATCATCTATAGGCTCACTCTATGGTTTGCTCCTCAACTGTCTCACCAGCCACTACTCCGAACTCTGGGCCGAGTGCTGGGACCCGGCCTTTGCGCAAATGCGCTGGGCGAAAGCCGATCCCCGCCTCGACAATGGCTTCTTTGCCCGGCTTTCGCCCACCTGGCAGCGCGACTGTGCCCTGCGCAGCGACTATGCCCGCCGCCAAGCCCTGGTGGAGATCGACGTGCTGGCCGCCATGGCCCTGGGGCTGACGCTGGAGGAGCTGCAAACCATCTACCGCATTCAGTTCCCGGTCATGCGCCAATACGAGCAAGACACTTGGTACGACCAAAACGGGCGGATTGTGTTTACGTCCAGCAAAGGCTTGCCGGGCGTGGGCTTTGACCGCAAGGACTGGGAGGCGATCAAAGACATGCCCAGCGGCAGCGTGGAGCGCAAAGTGCTCGACGACACCCTGCCCGGCGGGCCAGTGGA
>JBIKWL010000222.1:0-6500 GCA_044356335.1 Candidatus Sericytochromatia bacterium | reverse complement strand
CACGGGTTGACGGCATTCTCAAGAAATGGAGGGACAGAGCATTGCTTTTGCAAAACAACTATTAGGTCAAAAGGATTGCTATTAAACGATTTGAGTCGATGAAAATCTTTTTCTGGAAAACTCTAAATACAGAAATTCTTAAACTAATTAGTGATAAAAATCTTGCGGGTTCAATGAATTCATTGTGGGCTGAATTTAACAAAGCCCAAAGGGCAGCATATATCAATGAAGGGGATTTTGAGAATTCACACAAGAAAACCACAAATGCCCTGAAAGAATACCGTCAAAAATTAAACGAAGTGAATGCCCAAATTGATATAATATGCCAGTGTGATAACAAGATAAAAAATGAATTGGAAAAGGCGTTTCAATCATACAGTAATCAATGTGCTTCCTCCATATCAGAAGCAAAATGCTCAGTAGCAACCACAGATCTAAGAGTGAATAATCCTGTTCTGTTTGGTTTTTGGAATCAATACAGTGTTAACGATTTTATAAAATGGGTCGGAGACGACGGTGGCTCAGGCAAAATTGACCATAATACGATTGCTGAATTACAGGGTTTAATGACGGTTTACGAAGGAACTGAGCCCACTCTAATTTCTCGTCCCAAAGTCCGAGCAGGACAGGATCCTGGATACGATTTTGTAGTTGGCCAACTAAGAATAAATCATAAGAGAATTCCTTTAAGTGGTTTTTTTGAACGACAAACCTGGAATAAAATAGAAGAATTTCTAGAAAAGGCAGAAGCAAGGAAAGATAAACTTTTGTTAGATCAACGTTGCAGTACGAATATATCTCAATTCACAAGCACAGAAGAAAATAATAAAGGATATTTTGTAAAAAAATACCCAAATTTATCACCAAGTGAAGTTTATTCTAGATTTGTAGTGGAGGCTCAGCACAATAGGATCCCTCCATTAAAAGTGAGATACTGCTCCAAATCCTATATCTTTCAGTGTGGAGTTAATTCTCAACCCATTATCACAAGTTCATTTTAAAGCCAAACATGCTACCCCAAGAACACTTAAAACGAGCGATTCTGCGCTTTTATAACTTTGAGCCCTTTTTAGCCCAGCCGCACCAAGCAGAGTTGTTTTTAAAGTCTCTGCAGATCGATGAATCTCTTGGGCTGCAAAGCAATCAGGCCACCCATTGGTCTTCCGAAGCGTTTGAAATATTGCTCAAACAGCTCTTTTCTTCTCAACAGCGGATCAGTTGGGATTTGTTTTGCAACCCAGTATTGCCTTGGACTCCAGAGTTGCTCAAGCAATATGCCGATCAGATCAATTGGCGGGCTTTCAGTCACCATCCCTATTTTTTTGCACTCTGTTCTGAGGACAAGCTCAAGCAATATGCCGATCAGATCAATTGGCGGGCTTTCAGCCATAATCCCGATTTCTTTAGGCTCTGCTCTGAGGACTGGCTCATGCCTTTTGCCTCTGATTGGGATTGGGATTATCTCTCTGCTCAGCCCCATTTTCCCTGGCCAGCAGAGTTGCTGGAGCGGTATGAGTCCCATTGGAATTGGCAGGCCCTGAGTGCCCATTCATCTACGCCCTGGTTCAACGAGGGATTTGAAAAATTTTTGCCCAAACTGAATTGGCTGTATCTCTCTGAAAATACCCATTTGCCCTGGTCTGAGGACTTTTTTGAGGCCCACTTGGACCAATGGTCTTGGTACAATCTCAGTGGCAATCCCGCTCTGCCCTGGACAGAAAGCCTGATCGAAAAATACCAAGACAAGTGGAATTGGGATGCGGGTGAAAAATGTTTAAGTGCCAACCCCGCTCTGCCGTGGTCCAAAGCGTTGATTCAGAGACACCTCCAGCGTTGGGCTTGGTGCGGTCTTGACGAAAAACGAAACGGCCTGAGCGGCAATCCGGGTTTGCCTTGGTCGATTGAATTGATTGAGACCTTTGTTTCTCATTGGCATTGGGGTTGGCGGGGATTGGCCGCTGTAGAAGAATTGCCATGGGATGCCTATTTCCTCAAACACTTTTTTCCCTATTTTAATACCTGGGGCAGTTGTATTACTTTGGCGACAAGTATGCCTTGGACCCTCGACCTTTTGCTGGATTATCATGAACTGATCACGCGATCTTATGATGGGGGAGGGTGGTCTTTTTTAGGAATGAATACAGGCTCTTTCTGGTCGGCTGACTTGCTCGAAGGCCTGCTCCCACTTTTGCCGCTCAGCAAGAGAGCGTTGTTTGTTAACTATCTGTCAGACAATCCCAGTGTTTGGCAATACGCGCTGCAAAGCCAGTTCAGCCCAGAAAAAGTGGCAGAGGTGCTTGCAGGGCCATGAATCCAGCTATTTCAGAGACCGAGCGGGCACTGCTCACGCTCTTAGAAAAATACCCCGAATGGCTCAAACGGGCCCTCTGCCGTTATGCCGCTCTGCCTGCCGAGAGCTTGCGCTTCTTTGTTCCCGACAGCGGCAGGGGTGAGCCTCAGCCCTATCTGCGGCTTTTGGTTCAAAACACCGCTCTGCATTGGGAGCCCAACAGCTTTGTCTCCCTCTTTTGTGGCCGTGGCACCTACCCGTATGAATACAATCTTGATCGCAACCTCACAGCCTTGAATAAACTGTTTTTGTTGCAGCACCCGGCGTTTCCCTTTTCGCTTTTGCAGCAACCCTTTCTGAAATTAAATGCCGATATTCTTCCGGGGCTCTGTGATCATCCGCGTTTTCCCTGGAACGACGATTTTATCTACCAGCAGATGGAACATCTCTCCTGGGAGGGGCTATCTTCCAACCGCCATTTGCCCTGGTCAGAGGAGATGTTTGAGGCCTTTAAAGACGAATGGGACTGGTCTGAAAGTATCAACCTCAATCCCGCCCTGCCCTGGAGCGAGGCCTTTTTAGCCAAATACGCTGATCTCTGGGAATGGCCGCAGTTATCGCGCAATCCCGCTCTGCCTTGGAGCCTTGCTCTGCTGGAAAAATACGCTGAGCGCTGGGATTGGAATTGGCTCTCACTGAACCCCAACCTGCCTTGGTCAGAAGCCTTGCTCAGCCGTTTTGCCGAGCGCTGGAATTGGCGTCTGCTCAGCCAGAATCCAGCCCTGAATTGGACAGAAACAATGATAAAAACCCATATTGAGCGCTGGAATTGGTCTGTTTTAAGTGCCAATCCAGGTCTGCCCTGGCAAGAGGGACTCTTTGAAGCGTATTTCGAGCGCTGGGATTGGCACAGGCTCAGTGGAAATCCAGGTTTGCACTGGTCGCAGGCGTTTTTGGCCCAATACGCTGAGCGTTGGAATTGGGTCGGGCCAGGGGGGCTCAGCAGCAATTCGGGTCTGCCCTGGGATTTGGAGCTGATACTGACTTGGCAAGACAGGTGGATTCAGCCGGGGCTGTCGCCCTTTAGCCGCAATCATGGGTTGGCGTGGCGGCTTGAGTGGCTGGAAGCCTGTGAGCCGCTTTTGGATGCCCAGCCCAAGGGCCTGGGTTGGGAAGGGCTCTGCCTCAACGAAGCGACTGACTGGAATTTAGACTTGCTCTTGGCTCTGGAAGAGCGGGGCAAGGTAGATCCCTATCTGGGCTGTTTGAGCCTGAATCCGCGCATCTGGAGCCTGGTTTTGAGTCCTTTTGAAGAATCGCTCACACAGCTGTGTTTAAGCCAGATCTCTGCAGAGGTGCCAGTCGTGACAAACGATGAGAGCTAAACGCAATTCTCAAGCCCAAACAGGAAGAGCGTCTGCAAGCGAAGATTGACGCTGCCAATCTGAGTGCCTAGCCAGAATCAGTTTGATGCGCGGGTCTCGACCAGGGGAGCAATGCGCTGAAAAGGTAATTACCTTTTCCTGCATGGCGTTCATTCCCGTTTTGGGGGATGATATTCCAGAAGCGAAAAATGATAATATAAATATTGTGTCCACTCTAAATACTGCACATAGCCTCAGAAAAATTTATAAAAATTTAGGTGTAGATAATCGCTACGTATTTGTGGCTCCAAGACCCAATGATAAAAAAGATCCTTGGAATTCTGTGATTGTTTCTCCCAGGAAACCAAAAGTTATGAGGGTAGTAACAGTATTCAAGCTTTCTAATACAACCTTGAGTAATCGAGTTGGAACCTCATGGAATTTCGACCTTAAGCATATTCTGTTTTTTCAATAATCCAGGTATACAAACATGTCTTTTAAACCAGTGTATAAGCAGATTAATCTGTTTCAAAGGATCAAACCCTATGTCATCGATTGCTACATCTGCGCCCAAAACATCGAGTCAGAGAAATACATGATCTTATCCAAAAAAAGATTTTCGTATGATGAAGAGTTTTATTTATCTTCCATGAATCCTCAATTTAAAGCGGATTTCATGAACCATCTTTACAGCACGTTTGACTTGTTTGCTGCCCACTCACCAGAGAGTACTTTGCTAGCAGATGAGCCACCAGAAGGCTATTCAAGTTTACTGGAAGCAGTCAAACATCCCCGCTGGCAGGACGAAGAGACAGATATCATATAAGGAACGACATGGTTTGCAATGGAATCCAATTCAGATAGCCTAAGTGATTCTCATATTTACGAGCTGAATATTTGTTTTGAGCAAAAAAATCAAGACAAGTGCTACCAATATATTGGCTTTGAAAATATTGAAACCCACCGCTATATTCCCGTACCACGATGGCTTCCGATTCGCAAAAAAAATATATTTGCAGAAAATCTTGAATTCCAACAAGAATTTCTTGAACATTTATTTTTTGAGTTTGATCATATTGATTGGTATCTGCCGCTTAGGGGAACACAAAAAGAAGACGCTGGAATAGAATACTACTCTATTCCAGCGGCGCTGAAAGAATATCAAGACATGCATCTCAAACATATTTGCTACTCACAACCTGTCTATGAATTAGTCATGTCTTTTCATTGTGCAGATGCAAGTACGGTTTCCAATTATGTAGGTTTGCAAGATATTGAAACCAACAAATATATTCGGGTTTCTCGAGCCATTCCATTCTTTAAACACCCACCTTCAAAGGAAAATGATCTGCTTCACTTTGACTTTACTGACAATTTATTTACCGCTTTTGACAGATTACAGGAACACCCAGCAACAGATCTTATTAGCGATAAAACACCTGATGGTGGACACAATTCGATTAAAGAGGATATGGATGCATACTGGAGCTGTTAGAGATATTGAAGCAATAATTGCTATAGAATCTCCCAAGATATTCTTTATGGCCCATGTCTTAGCCAGACACCTAAACAATTGCTTTACCTTGGCTGCAGTCCACCCCCTTCTGGACTTTCAGTAGCCGATGCGACAAAATATAGGTATCAATTCGATGGGAAATGTACAATATATACAATTCATCCCACATTAAAAGATGATGAATAATAGTTTTGCTTCAATAACCCTTTCTATTTTTGAAAGTGATATAGCTGAGGGATTTTTAGATCCCTACCAGCCGGATCCTATTCAGCAAAATCAAATTCTGAATATTGTGGTTGTGGCTGAAATCAAACAATGGCAACCGAGTACACTGGCTCAGGAAAAGTTTATTCCAAACCCAGCCAAGCCCGGTGATTATTGTCTCAACCTCTTTGTAAAATCTGTTTTTGGTGTTCAGGGAGATTATCAAAATCAGATTTGGGCCCTCTCTGTCTATCAAAATGTACCGATACTTTTAAGTTGGCCTTTTCAAAAAGACAATAGTACAACTGAAATCAGTGCTGAAACCTGGATAGAAGCTAACGTCACACTGGTCTTTGATACACAACGACTGGGGGGAGATTCTTCTTACATTCTGGTTGATCCGCTTCACCTCCCAGAGTTATATCAGACTTTTCGTGTTCTCCAGCGCACAGGTCAAGGGCATGGTGGAACCATGACCTTAAAACCCGAGTTCAGCTTTAAATATTGGCCTCATTACACTGCCCATTCTTTATTTAGAAAAGAAACTTACACCCAATTTTTTGAAACTCCTTTTCTGATAACCTACTCGCACGGTTCTTCAGATTTTTATCAGGCGGCACTCATTCAATCGGAATCCCCACAATTTGTACAAGTAGGTCAAAATTTTTCTACCCCTTTGTATGCGGTGATTGAAAACTGTGTCTGGAATGCGCCTTCTGGCACTTTTCAGCTAAAACACCTTTATTGGAATACGCATTATTTTTATGGCCAGATTTGTGAGGTATATTCAGAGCAGCAGCATACCTATTGCGTACTGGATGTTGGCTTATTGAAATTGATACTTAAAGCAGATGAAATACCAGAACCCGAGGAAAAAAACATTGAATCCGGTCTTTGGTTAAGTGGCACCCTATTTCTCTGGATTCCCCCAGCGCATTTTCCCCATTTTCAGGGCTCTCATTTTCACGTTCGTCAGCTCATCCCGATTCAAAAAATGCTTCACTTGCCCGAAAAAAGGGCCTATATAACCGAGTCGCCTGTGCAAGATTCTCAACAGGATCTTTTTTTAGAACTGGAGCTGGTATCCCAATGCTGATTCTTCATCTCAATGACAGCCAAGTTCTAG
>JBIKWL010000221.1:0-6508 GCA_044356335.1 Candidatus Sericytochromatia bacterium | reverse complement strand
AGGGGCAATAAGTGGCGCTCCCCACTCAGATTTCGGCAGGACTCAATTTCGGTAATGTCCAATTGCAGCAATTGAACCTGGCCGCTCTCGATCAATGGCTGCAGCAGCGGCTGAGCAGCGATCTCCTGCAAATAACGGGGTGAATAATCGCTGATCCAATAAGACAAACGCGAAAAATAATCACTTTTTTCAAGCAGGCAAACATCTTTGAAGGCCTTGAGAAAATTCATGGAAAAGACCCCGTGCCCTGCACCTGTCTCCAGAAAAGACAATTTCTCAGGCAATTGAGGTTCGCTTTCCAAGGCCGCATGAATGACCCAAGCCAATTGATAGGCAAATTGTAAGTTGGAGGTTAATACATAAGGTGTTTCAGACAAGAGCCAAGTGGCCTGACCTCGATTGAGATAATAATACTGGGCCAGTTTCCAGAGCAGAGATTGGGAATAGGGCAAAGATGGGGAACTCATGATTACCAGCATAAGGCTTTGCAGCCTTGATGCCAAGCGCCGAAGTTTTAAGCTAAGCGGTTAAGAGCGACAGCTTGGACTTTTCGAGGGCGTTGTCGAAATAGGCATTGACGGCATGCCAGAGCAAATGATTCAGGAGTTCTTTTTGTTCTTCCAAGGTTAAAGAGGGGGAATCAAATTCAGCCAAGCGGGCCTGACGCCGTAATTCAAGCTCAGACAGCGCATGCCGCAGAGCAGCAGGATCATGCTGGTATTGGGTGTTTAAGGCCTGACGCTTACTTGCAAACTCTTTTTGCAATTCTTCGAGCACCAACATATGTAAAAAATGTCCTTGTAAACGGGAACTCAAGGCCAGGGGCTGGGGTAAAAATTGTAAAATTTTTTCCCTTTCATTTTCCAGCCCCAGCAATTTTTCATAAGGGTCTGAAACAGCCTCTTCTGAGAGTTCTGCCTGCAACATGCGATCCGATAGCGTCAGTAAAACGTCCATATCAGCAGAAATTTTCGCCGAAAAACCGGACATAGCTCGCGACTCCTATCTTGACTCTGGCTAAGGGGGATATTTCCCTTCTGGTTAAGGGGGATTTTATCCCTATAGGACTGTTTTTAACACAGAGAAATACAAGAGATCAAGTGAGTCCTTCACGAGAAATGTAAATTTTTTGTCACATTTTAGCTACAAAATCGCAGCATCCAGATCAGGCTGACGCTCTTCGACCAATGTTTTGAAGCGAGCCATATCACTCCGGCCCAAGAGGCCAAACATAAACTGTTTGTAGGCCTCAACCCCTGGTTGGTCAAGGGGGTTGATCTGCATGAGATAGCCCTCGGCCACAGTCGCCACTTCGAGCAAATAGAAGAGAGCGCCAATGTGGTAAGCACTGCGTCGACCCAGCACCAAATCAAGGGTGGGTCGCTGATCTTGCATATAGGCAAAATTGGTGCCATCAAAAGCACTGCTTAACATTTGTTGAACGGGCATTTCGCCGAGATAATTGAGGGCATCACTGTCTGCCGGGTCTGCAGGCAAAACCAACTCCGATTGAGGCTGGGTGACAAAGAGATTGGTGACGAGAGTATTGCGCTCACCCTGCTGCAATTGTTGGCCGCGGGCGTGTAAATCACGGGTGCAAACGCCTGTTAACGGCACCCGACCACGGCCCTCTTTGCCCAAACTCTCAGCACAGAGTTGGTCATACCAAAAGCCAATGCTTTCAAGGGATTTGTCCCAGATATTCATGACAGAGACATCTCGGCCAGCAGCGGCAGAGAGGTATTGCAGCCCAGCATAGGCATAGGCTGGATTTTGGCTGGGATCGGGATTTTTACATAATTCAGCCATGTCTTGGGCACCACGCACCACTTCGTGGATATTGATACCTGCGACAGCCGCTGGCAAGAGTCCGACAGGGGTCAAGACCGAATATCGGCCCCCCACATTGTCGGGAATCACAAAGGTGCGGTAGCCCTCTTTGTTGGCCAAGGCTTTGAGTTGGCCTTTGGCCACGTCGGTCGTAGCAACAATGCGCTGGGCTGCTTCTGCCCCATAACTCGCTTCAAGCCAATTTCGCAAAAAGCGAAAGGCCACTGCGGTTTCGATGGTTCCACCGGATTTGGAAATCACGTTGAGGCTCCAATGCTCAGATAACTCAGCAGGGGCCCCTTCAGGCAAGAGACTGCGCAAGGCGTTCAAAGAGTCGGTATCAAGGCTATTGCCTTCAAAATAGATGCGGGGACGGTGCTTCCGTTTGGAGCGGCTCAATTCGTTGTGATAGGGATGACAGAGAGCTTGAATCAGGGCCTTGGCGCCCAAATACGAGCCGCCAATGCCCAAAACCACGTGAATGTCACTTTGGGCAGCCAAATCGTCGGCCACAGATTGAATCTGATCGAGCTGTGAAGAAATAGTTTGGGGCAGATCGAGAAATCCCAAAAAGTCGGAACCCTTGCCCGTTTTTTCCCAGAGGGCTGGGTGAACCTGAGCAAAGGCCTCAGACAGAGAACCCAGGGCGTCTTCTGGCAACCCCTGTTCGGACCCGATTGCGTGGACCAGTAGATGATTGTAGTTCAGGCTCAATTCTCCGTTTAACATGGCACGTCTCCTCTGTTTGCTTCCCTTCCATGATAGCAAACCACAGGTTGAAAAATAAGTTGGCAAATGGGCTTACACCCACATATATTTATAAAACCAAATATTTAAATGTATCAATTTAATAATGTCTGGGCATGATCGAATGAGGAAAACCAAGATTGATCTGGATACTGAGGCCACTCCCCAAAAGTCAAAAATTTCGGTTGCCCTGGAATAAATAGAAAACTTGCAGGCCTGAACAGGGTGATAGGTACCAGGGTAGGTATCAGGGTAGGTATAAGAGACTAAGCTGGGTTATGCTAAAAGAACCTCCCATTATCCCGCTGCCGACAAGGAGCTTGTAGCTTGAAACCGCCAGAGCCCAAAACCAGATCAGTCGCCTTAAACCGTGCTTTTGCTTTGAGCGGTTTGCTGTTGGGTGCTTTGGCACTTGGCAGTTTGCTTGTGGAACACACAGCACTTCAGGCCATCGCCGCCATCACCCCCCAGAGTCTGATCGAACCCTCTCCCGCTAAAGTCCCCACTCAGCCCCCAAGCCATTGCCAAATCCAAGGCCAGGAAAAATCCAGCACTGCGCCCCAAGATGCCCTGGCCCAAGTGCTGAGAAACCTGCCGCAATGCCCAGCAGATGTTTTGGTTTTGCGGCAAGAGTTGCAAAAACGGGGTGCCACGTTTATGACTACCCTGGTGGCCAATCGGGGTTTTCACAACGCCTCAGTAGGCAGTTTTAGCTTATTTGAAAGCCTGACGGGCACTTTACAAGGGGTGGATTTTCAACTCAATCCCGGGATGTTTTTCTTGGGCCATTTTACCGCCGCTGATAAACAGATTCTGAGCCTGGATCAAAATCCACTCAGTGACAACCTGATGATTGAGCTGATTGCCTGGGATCCCAGCAAAGGGCTGTTTAATTTTTATGAATTGATTGGCAAAGGTGCTCAAAAAGGGGGCTGGCATTATCGTGGCGATTCCCGCGATATTTTGGCAGATACCGAGTCTTTACATTTGCCCCGCCCCAGTGGTCAATCGGCATTTGGCAATCGGCTGCGTTGCTCGGGCTGCCATCTGGCAGGTGGGCCAATCATGAAAGAATTGACCTTGCCCCACAACGATTGGTGGCTCAAAACACGGCCCCTGCCTCTGGCTGAAAACAAACCCGATCCCACTTTAAGCATTTTCTTAAGTCAGCTTCAAAATGCCTCAGTTTTGAGCCAACACGTGCAAACGGGCATGCTCCAGCTCTTGAACAGCCCCACATATCAGGGAATACCCCGTTCGCTCCAGACCCAATTGCGGCCACTTTTTTGCCCGGAAGAGCTGAATTTGGAATCAGATTCCCAACCCTTGGCTGAAACCGGCTCAGAGATTGAAATTCCGGCATCAGCTTTGCTGGATCTGCGCTGGCAACAAAAAGACCTCAAGGTCAGTACCCAGGCTTATCTGGCTGCTCTCAAACAACTCAAAAGCCGTTTTCCCGAAACGGAACTGCCCGATGCCGACCACGCCTGGTTGAGCCCCGTCAAAGCCTGGTCGGACCAAGCGGCGATTGACCGTTTGCAGCAAAAAGGCCTGATAGATGAGGAGTTTATTGCCGATGTCTTGGCGGTGGATCTGGTTCGACCCGTGGTCTCCGAACAGCGCTGCGGCCTCCTGCAATATGTGCCCACCCAGTGGAGCCCCGATTGGCAGGCCAAATTACGCCAAAACCTAAGCAGGCACACCACCCCAGCGGCCCTGCAATTATTCAGACATCTCCGCGATCCCAGCTTTAATCAGCAAAGCCACCAAGCCAAAGCCAAACAGTTTTTGCAGGCTTGCCAGCAGCGTTTAAACAGCCCAGAAGGGCTCCAAGACCTGCTTCAGTTTTTGGCCGCCCAACGCTTGGCAATTTCCAAATCAGAAATTTCCAGCAATCCGCGCGGGCAAATTTTAGAGCCCGGATTTCGCGTGATCTTTCCCATTTGGGAGATGCCCAAACGATTACCTCAACTCAATATGGCCTGTTTGCCAGACGAATAGCCAGCATATGCTCACAGGGTCCCTGCCGCAGATGATGGGCAATAAAGTGATGACAGGAACACTGGCCCTCGACCAAACGCATGTCGGAATCCAAACGCAGCCGGGGCTGGTACTCACGCCCGCCATCTGTGACTTCACCGCTGATCACTTGGCCTGAGGCATTGTCTGATTCAGACTGGGCCGAGACCAGACCGGCTTTGAGCAGACGCTCTGCAGAAGCCTCGCGGGGATTGGCAAAACGTAATTGTTCCAGGGGCAAAGGGGTTCGACTGAGTTCACGCAGGCGGTACTGACCAGTGGAGAGGTCATACAAGACCCTGCCGGCTTGTGCATAAATGCCCAGACCGGCTTTGACAGTCGAGCGATCCAAATTCAGGCGTCGGGCCAAGGAGTCTGCCGACTCGACCCAGTTTTGCTGCAACGCGGCAAAGATTCGTTCAGCGGTGTGGCTGTCAATCTCCGCACGGGGGGCCAAAAGATCAAATTGACCCATGTGCGAAAAATCGCTGCTGCTCCAGCCCGAAAGCCCCAAGGTAAACTCCATCCCCGGCATCTTGGCGGTCCAAAAACTGGGCATACCTGAGCCCAATAATTGCACCCGAAACGACTGGCTGACAGGCAAGAGCCGTTCCAAAATAAACAGCCGACGGCGGCCCCAAATCCGGACTTCTTGGGTTGAGGCTCCCTGATAAATACTGCGAGGACAGTGCAAGACCTGATTCCAGGGTTCCAGAAGAATCTTGATCGGCTGACCGGGCTCCAAACAAAAGCGCAGGGAACGGGGACTGCTTTTTTCTCTGTGGCGACGCAACCAGAGCAAAAGATTGTAGAGGTCGAGCGGGTCGAGCTCAAATTCAATCAGGGGCAAGGTCATAGCTGAACTGACCTGCAAAAATCCGCGCACCCAGCTGTCAGGTAAGTCGATTTTTTCCTCTTTAAAGCTTTGGCTGAGTCCCGTTTGAACCTCAAAGCCTGAGGGATCGACTTTGAGTTGGGTCGGTTTATAATCTCTGATTTTTTGAAACTCTTGGTAAAGGGCATGGGAATAGTCAATATTGGTCGTACCGCAGGCCTTTTCTCCCATTTGGGCAAATCCCTGATAGCTGCAACTGAGTTTGCCGTAACTCGACTCATCCTGAGAAAAACACTCAAAGAAAATCGAATCGGGATGCACCGTGATCACCGGATCGAGCACGTACCAAGCATCAATATCCTGTTTATACAGGTAGTTAAAATAGCGATGACGGGCGGAGTAAAATGGGGCCAAAATCTGCGCTTCCTGGCCCTGTAAATGGCGCAGTTCATCGCGCAGCTCTGTCAGCTTCTGCTGAATTTTTTGCTGTTCGCGCAAAGACTGGGCCAAAAACACTTCTTTTTGGGCCGCCAACCAAGCCAGATAATCGCTTTTATCGCGGGGCTGATAGCGCATTTCCGACTCCACCACTTCGTGCAGCGCAGACATGGCCTCGCGGAAAGGCAGATTATTCAAGAGCTGCCCCTGAAAATAAGTCGGGGGGCGCAAACTGTCAGGCATAAACGAGAGCTGGCTTGAAGTCGCCGTATGGGAGACAGAGGAATCTCCGGCGTAGCGGTATTGGACTTCCATCACTTGGCCACCTTTCTCGGGGCAATCAGCTGCAGTGGCTGCGCCCTATCTGGGAATTCGCGCTGTAATTGGTGCAAGGCCAGAATCACTTGGGCCCGATCATGTTGGACCGTGGTCATTGCCAGTTGGGAGAAGAGCAATAAAACCATCTCTGCCACTTCGGGCCTGTCTTTGTGTTCAAGTGCTGCTTGGCTCAAGAAGCGCAAGACCCGGTCTTTGAGCACACGGCCCTGATTGACCTGGAGCAAGACCCCGCGAAAAAAGGGTTCCAAGGCCAAGATCTGATCAGGATGCGGGGCCAACTCAGTTTCCAAAAATCCCGAG
>JBIKWL010000220.1:0-6522 GCA_044356335.1 Candidatus Sericytochromatia bacterium | reverse complement strand
ATATTGAGAGCTTCTACAATCGACAACGAGTTCATTCAACACTGGGTTATCTCAGCCCAGAATGCTTTGAAAGGAGATGTGCTTAACTGACCTCTCCACTAAATCGGGTAAATGTCAAATATCTGCTTTTGAAGAGACGTTCTTTGAATTGTATAATTGTTCTGGTGAAATATAGGCAATAGTGCCTAAAATGGTGCCATCCTGAGTGAGATTGCTGTTTTTGCTTTCCAGTCCGGCAATGCCAAAATCCATAATTTTGACGACACTGTCTTGGAGTACTTTTACATTATCAGGTTTGATATCCCTGTGAATCACGCCTTTGCTGTGGGCATGATCGAGGGCGCTGGCGACCTGAATCAGAATATCCAGAATTTCTTCGAGTAAAAAGTTATACCCTTCATCCAGATAGTCTTTGAGGGTTTTCCCTGGTAAATATTCCATCGCAATAAAATGCCGCTTGCTGTCTTCACCGACATCAAAGATCGTGACAATATTGGGGTGATTGAGCGTGGATGTCGTGCGGGCTTCGCGTTGAAAACGACTGATAATATCTTCCCGTTCACGGCCTTGAATGGTCCGACTCAGCACCAATTCTTTGAGCGCTACTTCACGTCCCAAACGAATATCTTCGGCCAGATAGACCAGGCCCATTCCCCCTCTCCCAATCTCTTTGATGATCTTGTATTTGGAGAGAACAATGGTTCCGATTAGGGAAGAATTCTCATCATGTGTATGGCTCATAATTGTGTTTCCGTTCCAGAAGACAGTCGCCAATTAAAGATGGCGACCGACAATCTCTACAAAGGTTTTTTGGTTAAAATTTGTTTTTTCAACAAAGTCATCAGCACCCGCCTCTCGGCCTTTTTGCTGAAACTCAGGATCTGCATGGGATGTGACCATCAAGACGGGCACATCACGAAAAGAGGATTGTTTAATCCAGCGGGTGAGTTCGAAACCATCCATCTTTGGCATTTCTACATCTGTAATTACCAAGTCTGGATGGCTCTCCCGGCATAAAGATTGTCCTTCGAGACCGTCTTTTGCCATGATAACCTGAAATCCGGCTGACTCAAGCATGTTTTTTTGTAAAATACGGGTTGTGAGCGCATCATCGACAATTAAGATCAGTTTTTGGGTTCGTGCCGGTTGGGTCGATGTACTCTGGGGGGGCTGAGAAACAGGGGCTGCCGATCTTTCTAAACGCTGTTCTAGTTCCTTGATTTGGGTTTGAAGGCGCAAGATTTCTGCTTCTTTTTCTGTTTCCAGTTTGCGCAACTGCCGCACCCGCCGCTTCTCCGCTTAAACTTGAAGTCTATCTGGATGCCTACTTCCGCACCGATACCGATTCGCATATGAAAGTCACTGAAGGAACGGGCGCTGATGCCAAAGAAACCTTGGTACGCAAACTGGATTCTTCGCTTAATTCTATCGGTTGGCGCCGCAATGAATTTAATTTAAATACCGCCCAAGTGACTGCCAGTATGGAGCAGGACTGGTATCGGGGCCGTGCCACTTTTCAATTCGGCACGATTGCCCAACAGGCTTGGACCCCCGCCGCTTTTAGTGCAGTTCAAGAAGCCAATTTGGGATTTAAAGCCGCTGGCAATTTGGGTGGCGAAGGCAATAATCTCTGGGTCGATGGTGGAATTTTTCTAACCCACATCGGTAACGAGGCGCTCATGCCCCGCTACAATTGGTTGAGCAATTTGGCGCTTGTGACCATGTATGAGCCCTTTTATCAATCAGGTATTCGTGCCAGTTATAACTGGGGCAGTATGTTGACAGCACAATTGCATGTGCTCAATGGTTATGGCAATATCGTCGACAACAATATCAACAAAAGTGTGGGTTGGTTAATCGGCTACAATCCCCTCAGCAATCTGGGTGTGTCTTGGAGTGGTTTGGTCGGCGATGAGAGCAATACCGGTGATGCCGCCTTTATTCGCTTTTACAATAATTTCAACGTCAATTACATGATTCTCGATACCTTGGGAATTCGGGCCCAAATGGATGTTGCCAACCAGAGCAATCTGGGATTGTACTATGGCGGTCAATTAACTGCTCGTTATGACTTCTTGGAGCATTTTGGTGTGACAGTCCGCGGTGAAATGATTCAGGATCCCAATGGCGTAGTCACCACTGACAAACTTCAGGGTTTTGGTGCCACTTTGGGTCTGGAATACCGTCCGACCAAGCAGTCTTATGTGCGCTTGGAAGGCCGTCAACTTTTTATGGATCCCACCAATAATAAGCTGTTTATGGATGCCAACGGCAATGCATCTAGCAACCGCTTTGAACTACTCGCCAATACAGGCATCTGGTTCTAAACAACCGTTGCCATCAGGCTTTCAGCATGACGCTGCCGGAGGAACTTTCCTCCGGTTTTTTGTTGCTTATGTGGGGGAGGGGCGGCAGACGGAAATTTAAAGATGGCTGAACACTTGAAATTGCTCTTCGTAGGATTGGACAAAGTCGTTCATCTGTTCAGGATTATCCAAATCGTGTCCCTCTAAAGCCGCGGCCAGTACAAAAAACTTTTCCTGGCTCCACTGAGCGGGATCTTGGGAACGGCTTATTATTTGGTCTGTACAATTTAAAACCGTTTGTTTGAGCTTTTCAGCCTGAGGCAGGTGTTTTTCTCGTTTTAAATAGTCAAAAAATGCGGCCAAAACACCAGACATCGATTCAAAAAAGATCGGTTCTGCTACCATCCAAGTTGGGAAATCTTCTAAACAACAGCTCTCCAGTGCTTCGCTCTCCCATTCATTTGGACGAAGCCCTTGAAAACTATACATATATTCACCCAGGCCCAGAATAACAGCCGCAGACTCATCTTGTTCGAACTCTGTCATTGATTGGTATTCTGGGCTGTGTGAAAAGGTGTTTTTCCACAAAACCATCTGCTCCAAAATCTCATCCAGATTTTGGACGTCTATTTCTTTGAGCACGCCAGATTTTCCCCATTTCTAATAAGTAACCCATCTCATCTTAGCGGCAAGATTTTGCATTCCTACAAAGCATAAACGTTTATCTGTTTGAATTTGATTAATTTTTAATTAAGCAAGGCACTGAAATAGGGCTTTAAAATTTCCTCATAGCTCTGAATCAAGCTGTCGGAAATATAATCACTTTGGGGGATATGTTGGTATTCCCCCTTTAAAACCTGTTCTCCATAGCCCGAACGCAGCAGAATGGTTTTGCAGCCCACCCGCAGACCGACATCAATATCTGTGGCTTTGTCTCCGATCATAAACGAACGGCTCAGATCCAGATTGAGATCTTTTGCTGCTTGTTCCAACATGCCGGGTTCAGGTTTGCGGCAGTCGCAGTCAAAGCTGTATTCGGGCACTTCGCCATCCGGTAAATGGGGGCAATAATAAACGCCATCCAATTGGGCCTCTTCTGCTGCCAATAGCATTTTCAAACGTCCATGTAATTGCTCCATCCAACTTTCAGGATAATAGCCCCGTGCAACGCCTGATTGGTTGGTCACCACAATCACAGGAATGCCCATTTGATTGAGCTGACGTATGGCTTCAGCTGCGCCTGGAATCAAGGCCAAATTGTCCAGATCGCGGATATAACCCACCTCTTGGTTGATGGTTCCGTCGCGGTCAAGAAAGACGGCGGGTTTTGGGGAGGGCGTGGATGCTGATATTGGCGATGACATTTGGGTTTATTCCTGATTAAAAGCTTTATTGCCTCTATTTTACAAAGGAAGTGAGGTCTTGAGCAGGACAATGCGCAAGGAAATCCTGGCCGACTTAAATCGGGTTCTGTCCTAAATCGCATCCAGACAGGCAGGGCTGTTAAAACGTACGGCGTTTACTTGGGGTGAAACTGGGTAAAAATCCACAGATTCATCTGGAAGGGCTGAAAGTAGATTTTGTAAAACGGTCAGATTTTGGGTCTGCGGATCCAGCCAGAGAGACTGCTGCTCAGGGTTTAAAATGACAGGCATGCGATGATGTACAGCTTGTAGTTTTGTATTTGCTTCGGTTGTAATCACGGCACAGGTGGAGAGCCAGCCCCCTTCTGGCTTTTTCCAATGTTCATAAATAGCCGCAAAGGCCATCGGCTGTTGGGATTTTAAGTGAATATACACGGGCTGTTTTTGTTTCTCGTTGCCTGGCAGCCATTCATAAAATCCATCCGCAGGAATCAGACAACGTCTCGCTTTGAATGCTTCGCGAAAACTGGGTTTCTCGGCCAAAGTTTCAGCCCGGGCATTGATCAGTTTCGCGGCCCCACTGCTGTCTTTGCTCCAAGCGGGGACAAGACCCCAATTAACGGGTACCAGGGCGCGTTTGTGTAAGCGTGCATGCCAGAGCACAACAGCGATTTTAGTGGTGGGGGCAATATTATAATCAAGGGGTAAATCGGCTTCTAAGACGGCATCAAAGATCTCAGCCAGCTCATTGAGCGGGGTTTTGCGAACAAAGCGACCACACATAATTGGGACTCCCTTTTCATCAATGACTCTGTTGAACACTCAGGCATACAATGTGTTTACTGGATTTTAGCATTGTTAAGTTCAAGCCAGCGAGTGAAAAGATCGGGTATCCTGATCATGATCCGCTTTGAAGCGATTTTTTCTGTTTTCAACAAACCCATCATGACTCAAGGAGATTTAATCAATCATGGTCGAAGTCAAAAAAATCAGCCTGATGGCTTCTCAGGACTGGAGCATGCGTTATGCCATGCGAACCTTTGTCGATTTTCTCGATCGCCCCCTGCGTTATAAAGGCAAGGAGTATAAAATTGAGCTGCATCGTGTGATTGCTGAGCCTGTGGCCTGTGGCGCCAATCTTCAGGGCAGCACCGATTTTATTGTCGATCGCACGATTCATTGGAATGATTATTATAAATGTTGGGCTGCCACGGCGGTTAACTCCGGTTTGTCGTTTGCCAATCACAGCTATACCTTTAATATTTATGATAAACACAGCACCACCGATTTACTCACCCGTGCTGTACACCCCAAAGATCGTGTCCCTACCACCGTTTTGCTGCCCCAATTCAGCCCCTATTCTTATGACCAAAAAATGGAAGAGTGGTGGCAGTATGAGCAGCAGGTGATCAATGAAAATACCAAATATGGCTGGGACGAAAGCCGCAGAACCACAGATTGGGCCAAGGTCAAAAGCACCTTGGATCGTTCCAAAAAGTACATGGGAAAACACAAAATGCTGCGTGAGCAGTTCTATGTGCAGGGCAATTATATCCAGGATGCTGTCACCAAATTCTTCAACGATGAATTTCCACTCTTCTTGAAAAAGCCCTATGGTGGCGGTGGCAGTGATGTCTACAAGATCAAAGACATGCAAGAGCTTTACGAAAAATATGATACAGTCACCAAAGGTCGGGCTTTCCACTTACAGGAAGCAGTTGAAGATTATGATGCCTTTATCCGCTGTATGGGGATTGGGCCTCAAATTCTGCCGATGCGCTTCCAGCCAGACAGCCCCCTGCATGAGCATTACAGCCCTGAAAAGCTGAAAGTGGATCGGGAAATCTTTGGCCGTTTGGAAAATTATGTCAGCTTTATCAATGCCTTCCACCGTTGGACCTATAATTCCTTCGAGGCCCTGATCAAAGATGATGTGATTTATCCGATCGATTTTGCCAATGCCTGCCCCGACAGCAATTTCACCTCTTTGCATGTTCATTTCCCCTGGCTGATCTGCGCCCTGCTCAAATGGTTCTCTTTCTGTGCCGTGACCCAAAAAGACATGCGTTTGGACCTCGAACAAGAAGATTACCTGGGTGTACTCAACGATCCGAATAAATCTCAGCAGGAAAAATACGATTATTGTATGAGCAAAGCGCGGGATTATTTCAGCATTGATGCCTTCAATGCATTCTGTGAAGAAAATTTCAGCGATCTCAACGAGCGCATGATTGAATTTTACGATCAGCATTTTGATGAGTTGCTGGAGGTCTTTATTGAGCACAGCGATTTCCCTGAGCATGAACATGAGAAGTTCTATCACTATTACAAAGACATGATGGACAATACCTTCCGCCCCAATGCTGAGGAATATTTAACCACTGTGATCTACAGCTAAACTTCACTTTTTAGCGCCAAAGCCCTGTTGTTCAACAGGGCTTTTTTGCTATGATCTCAGCCATATTCGGGTTCTCGATTACCTGAGTTTCCGGACGAGATGCGCCGTACCCGGTTAGGACAAGACGACGCGCTTTTACTTTTTAAGGAGCAAGCGCTATGTCTTGGTTATTTTTGTTTTTGGCCGGTCTTTTAGAAGTGGTTTGGGCGGTGGGCCTCAAATACACTGCTGGTTTTACCCGGTTTATTCCCAGCTGTATCACGCTTTTGGCGATGATTGCCAGTATTTTGCTTTTAAACAAAGCCTTGGAGACCCTGCCATTGGGGACGGCTTATGCGGTTTGGGTGGGTATTGGGGCCACCGGTGCTGCTTTGGTGGGTATTTTCTTTTTGCAGGAGTCGGTCAGTGTGGCGCGTTTGGCCTTTATTGGCCTGCTGATTTTTTCGATCATGGG
>JBIKWL010000219.1:0-6525 GCA_044356335.1 Candidatus Sericytochromatia bacterium | reverse complement strand
AGCAGCAGAAAGACGTGCCTGTGGTGCAGAAAAAGCATGTGGCATTGAAAAGACGGGGGACGACACTTGCAAGGCCCTGTTTTTCCTCTCTAAAAAGTTCTGCTTAAAAGAGTTATAGGGCTTAAGTAATTAAATTCTGCTTAAGCAAGGCAGTATTTTTGGTTAATTTTTTGAATGAGGCGCTGAGCCGATTCAGATCCGCGGACGCAATTCCACCCGCTGAAAGACCTCAATCGCCTCACCGACATTTTGCAATTCGCTGCCAAAACTCGAAAGCCGCGACTCTGGCGTGGTAATCGCCCGAAAGCGAGCCAGCGATTCAGCGGCCTGGTCGTAGCGTTTGCGCACAATTTGCGAGCGATGGGCCTGAATACCCGCCAATTTGAGCGCCAAATGGCTCTCTTCGAGTTCGACAACCGTATTAAAATCGTCGCGGGCAAAGAGAAACCAGGGGCCTTCGTAAGACCAAAGCTGCAGAGATTGCCCCGTATTTTGAACATGCTGCATCAGGGCTTCTTTGAGCAACAGTGCAGACATGCGGTGAGCCGGATGGCGATCTTCTTCCGAGGCCGAAAAAACCAGCGTGGGTTTAAAGGTCGAGAGCACCGAACGGATGCGCGTAACATCTGCTGAGGAAGGGCAATAGCCACGTTCATAAAAATCCAGCTCCAGCCCCAAGGCTTGGCTGTCAAAAAGGGCAGCTTCAGCTTCGGACTCTTGCTGACGCAGTACTATCCGCTGCTCGCGGTCGGTACCGGGGATATCGGCACGGTGACCGGTGGTCATGGAAATAAACAACAACTCATGGCCCTCTTGTTTCAGACGGGCCAGGGTGCCACCGCAGCTGATCGAAGCATCATCGGGATGGGGAGCACAGACCAGAATCCGTTGCGGCGCGTCCAAGAGCGGCCTTGTTTTGGCAAAGACACTCAGCGGAATCGGGTGATTGTACTCCGCCGGTTGCAGGGTCGCTGGCGAGAGTTTGGCCGCAGCTTCGCGATCGAGCACCAGTGTGGCATTGGGATGAAAGCGCAGCAAAGTAGCTGGACAATTTTCGTCCAAAGGGCCTTCGAGCATGTTTTGAATCGCCGTGGCCTTGGAAGAACCCGAAGCCATCAACAAAATTCGGCGAGAACCCATAATCGTAGCAGGCCCCAGAGTCATGGCCTGAGCAGGGGTTTCTTTGTTGCTAAAAGCCGAGGCATTGGCCTTGCGCGTGGAGGGACTCAAGGTCGTGACATGGGCATGTTGATCGAATGGGGTTCCCGGCTCATTAAAGGCGATATGCCCATTTTGACCAATGCCCAAAATCTGTAAATCCAGCCCACCCAATTGAGAAATCAAGGCCTCATAATCGCGGCAGGCCTGTTCAGGCTCGTCGGCCGTACCCGGCATATAGTGAATCCGATCAGGCGTAATGCCCAGAGGCTGAATCAGTTGCTGGCGCAAAATAGCAGCCATCGACTCGGGATGTTCACTGCCGAGGCCGAGGTATTCATCCAAATGACAAAAATGCAAACCGTTCATGGCAATACCCAAGCTGTAACGGGCCAAAACCCATTCACGGTAGAGCCCTTTGGGGGTATGACCCGTCGCCAAGCCAATTACAGCCTGAGGATTGTTTAAAAGTAAATTGAGAATCAGCAGGGCCGCCGTGCGGCTCATTTCCTGAAAATCGGTGGTTTGAATAATGCGCATAATATCTCTCCTCCCCACATCATAGCGATTTTTAAGCGGTGCATCAATTGGCAGATCGAGAAAAGTCAAAATCGCTTCCCTTTGGAAGTGGTGATCGAGGTCCTTTGATTGTGTTGGGATTTTGTGGTAGCATGGTTCAAAGTTTGAAAGAAACCTAGGAGACATCCAGCATGGTACAACCCTTGTCCCCCGACGATCTCCTGGCCCGCGATCTCGATCGACTGAGTCAGCCGGCCAATTTGTTCCGCTTTCGGGTCGATCGGGAAAACGTCGTCATTGATTTCGGCTACCTGCCACCTATCATGCAGGAAGAAGTCGAAACCCTGCAAAAAGAGTGTGTTCCTGTCCATACACGCATTGCCATTCCCTATTCTCTTGGCAAAGAAGTGGCAGAAGCCCTTTTAAAGACCATTGAGTCGGTCGAAGCCTCTCTGAACCGCCAGGGTCCCCCTGGTCCCCCTCAGGGTCGCCCGCCCGGACCTCCTGGCCCACCCCCGCCTGGCGCACGTCCACCTGGACCGCCTGGACCACCCCCACCCGGTGGTCCACCCCGTCCCCCCGGACGTTAAGGCACAAGTAAGATTCACCCCGCTGAGCACAACTCAGCGGGGTCTTTTTCTGGATGATTCGTCCCTCGGTGTACCACCTCTGCCCAACGTAAAACCGACCAGAGAACAAAAATCGTCTTTAAGATTCAAGTGGTTTGTCCTGGGAAGGCCAACCCGAACGCAGGTGCAGATCGCGCTGGGGAAAGGCAATTTCAATCTGGTGGCGTTTGAGCGCCTGCCAGATCATAAAGTTGATCTCTCCGCGCAGGGACTCCAGGGTAATCCGCTCACAGTCGATCCAGACCAAAAGTTCCAATTTAAGCGCACTGTCGCCAAACTCTTTGAGCCAGACTTCGGGTGCTGGTTCAGCCAAAACTTCGGGGTGTTCAGCTGCCGCTTCCAGCAGGGCTGTTTTGGCAATTTCGAGATCGGCGTTATAAGCCACTCCCACAGGCAAATGGACCCGCACCCGTTCGTCGGAATAGGTCCAGTTCACAATCGTGGACTCCACCATGCTGACGGTGGGAACAATCAAATCAACATGATCGGGGGTGCGAAGCAGGACTTTTTTCCAACTGACCTGCTGAATATAACCGGTATAATCTCCGACCGTGATATAGTCGCCTTTTTTGACCAAACCTGAAAAGACCAAGACAATCCCACTGGCAAAATTTTTGGCAATACCCTGCAGGCCAAAGCCAATCCCAAAGGCCAGCGCCCCGGCAAAAATGGCAAACATCGAGAGATCCAGGCCCATGATATTCAGACCGATCAGCCCCCCAAGACCCATGCTGATGTAAAAAATGCTGAGCGTGATCATCTGCTGCACAGCGGCATCATAAGACAGGTGGGGGAAAATACGGTCTTCCAGCAGGGCGTTTAAAATCCGCGAACAGAGCCAAAAGATCACGATGGTTAAAATTCCACTGAAAATCGAGAGCAGGCTCAATGAACTGTTGCCAATCGATGCAATCGGAAATGACAACCATTGCAAAAGGGCATTGCGAATATCCAATAAATACAAAAAGAGCTGGCTTACCAGAAAAACTTCAATTAAGACAATGGCAAAAGCCAGCTGCTGGCCCAATGAACTGAGTTTTCCCGCTGGAGAGAATGCCTCAGTGATTTTTTGCGCCTGCCAGCGATGAAAGAGCGCCGCTCCCAGAAAAAGCGCCACCAAGACCCAAGAACGCAGAAAAAAGATCTTAGCCAGATGGTGATACCCGACAATCCACAACACCCCCAAAGCCAGGGTATAGGCCATCACCCAAGTATAAAAACGACCCAGCAAATCCAAAAAGCGCAGATAAAAGGGCTCATCAAGGGACGGCAAAAGCGCAAATATCTGGCTTTTATTGGCCACCAAATAAGCCCCAAAGAGCAGCAGCCCCCCCGAAAAGACAAAATAGAGAAAGTCAATAAAATCTGGACGGTAATGGGCGTGTTCGAACAGGGAAATACCAGCCAGAAAGAGCGCTATATAAAGCAGAAAAAACCGAAGCCGGCGATACAAATGCAGCGCCAAAGGCTGGGAGAGAGGGTCAAAGAGCTGGTTATTGGGGTTGGCAAGCAATTCCAAGATCAACAAATGCAAGGTTCGGTAAATCACGGCAATCCAAAGCAGGTGAATCAAACTGGGAAAAAGCCTGCTCTGAGGAGAAAAGGCCCCCCAGACCAAATAAGTCATAAACAAAGCCGAGAGAAAAATCAGGGAACGGCTCAAGACAGCAATCGCCAGCCGGGTCAGATGGCGTAAGGGCAGAGGCCAAGAGCGGGGCAAAAAATTGAGCAGGGGATTTAAAAGCTTTTGAAAGCGCCGATCCATCCAGCCGAGGCTGAGAAAAATCAGCAAAACCAACACCAGCCCCCCAACCAAGAGATAGTCAGAAAGGACAAAATCCTGATTTTGCAAACGGTTCAGCGTGGAGTGAGCCCAAGGCAAAAGCCCTTGCAAATCGTTCCAAAGAGCTTCAAATGTGACCAAGTCAAAGGACCAAGGCTTGCGGTAAAACAGCGACTCCAATTGTGGGTTGACGGCCTCCTCCCCTACCAATTGCTGGGGATAGAGCCGTATTTGAGGCAAGGAGGCTGAAGGGACTGCTGCCGGAATCTGGGCTAACACAGCAGGACCCCAAAGCCCCAGCAAAAGCCAGAGAACGGCCAACCAGGAAAGATAACGCCTCACGGGACCGCTGGGGTATTTCAACCGATTTTGCGGGTGACAGATTTGGCCTGCAAGAAATTTAAGAGGTAATCATGTCCTCCCGCTTTGGAATCGGTGCCTGAGAGGTTAAATCCCCCAAAGGGATGGACGCCCACCAAAGCCCCAGTACATTTGCGGTTGAGGTAGAGATTGCCGACAAAGAAATCGTCGTGGGCCTCTTGCAGTCGCTCTTCGCGGGCACTGTAAAAAGCACCGGTCAAACCAAAGGGGGTATTATTGGCTATTTCGATGGCATGGCGGTAGTCTTTGGCTTTGATCATTGCCAAAACCGGACCAAAGACCTCCTCTTGGGCCAACCGAGCTTCGGGTGCCACATCGGCAAAAACCGTGGGTTCGATAAAATGGCCGGGACGGTCAAGTTTGTTGCCTCCCGCGACCAAACGGCCCTCTTCGTGGCCATAGCCAATATATCTTAAGACTTTGTCTTCAGACTCTTGGTTGATCACAGGGCCGACCTGGGCCAAAGGATCTGTTGGATCGCCGATTTGCAGGGCTTTGGTTTTTTCAATCACTTTGGCCAAAACCTGGTCGTAGACAGATTCAACCACAATCGCCCGCGAACAGGCTGAACATTTTTGGCCCTGAAAGCCAAAAGCAGCAGCCACTATCCCACTGGCAGCAGCTTCTAAATCAGCGGTTTCGTCAACCACTGTGGCGTCTTTGCCACCAAGTTCGGCAATCACACGTTTGATCCAGCGCTGACCCGGAATGCGTTTGGCTGCCTGTTCAGAGATCAGCAGCCCGACATCTTTGGAACCTGTAAAAGAGATAAAGCGGGTCAAGGGGTGATTGACCATCACGCCCCCCACTTCAGCGCCATCGCCGGTAATAAAATTGAGTACACCCGCTGGCAGGCCTACTTCTTCCATGATCTCGACAAAAATCGCGCCCATCAGCATCGACTCTTCGGCGGGTTTCAGCACCACGGTATTGCCAGCCACCATCGCTGCTGTACTCATGCCAACCAAAATTGCAAAGGGAAAATTCCAGGGGGGAATGATCGCACCCACACCCAGAGGCAAATAAAAGGCCTCATTGGCCTCGCCCGGATAAGGGGTAATCGGCTGAGGTTCGGAATAACGCAGCATTTCACGGGCATAAAACTCCAGAAAATCAATCGCTTCAGCCACGTCACCATCGGCTTCGGCCCAGCTTTTGCCAACTTCGTAGACCATCGCCGCAGCAATTTCAAATTTGCGCGCTTTGACCAAATCTGAGGCTTTGAGCAGATATTCAGCGCGGGTCGCGGGAGGGGTTTTGGCCCAAGCGGGGAACGCTGCCCAGGCAGCTTCTACAGCTTTTTCGGCCAGGGTGGCATCGGCCATTTGAAAGCGACCCAAGGTCTGTTCTGGAGCAGCAGGGTTGTATGAGGTAAAGGTGGTGCCAGTGCGGATTTTTTCACCGGCAATTGTGATCGGGTATTCTTTTTCAAAGCGGGCCGTGACCTGCTGAAGTGCTGCTTGCATCGCAGCGGCGGCAGTGGGCTGAGAAAAATCAGTAAAGGGTTCGTTGACAAATTCGGGCAAATTTAAAGACAGGGTTTCAGACATAGGGCGCTTCCTTCCGTTGCATACAAAGCATTTCACCTCGGTCAGAGGCATTTTCATTCTAACACAGGCCACTCAGCGCTTAACTTGCCAAAAATTAATCCAGATTTAAGTAGAGCATAATTGCCTTTGAGCGGCATTGCACCTATGATTGAGGTATTCACCCCTCAGGAGCCAAAATCATGGGAAATATCCAGGTTGTCAATTCATCCCCCACCCTCTACAGCAAAGTAGCAGAATCCACCCCTGCTCAATTTGCCAAAGACAACCCTGGTATGGCCGCAGCTGGAGCCATTGGCACCGGAGTGATCGTCAAACAGGTAGTGGATCACTCCCAATTGGCGGCAACCGTCTTTAAAAAAGGGGTGGTTCCGGCATTGGGTGTGAGTGCTGCTGTGCTGGGCGCCTCAATGGTCAAAGATGCCCTGCAAAACGATTTGCCCAAGGCGGGAAGTTTTACCAAAGATTCCACCCAAGCAGAACGGGAAGCCCAATCTGTTCATAATCG
>JBIKWL010000094.1:0-22195 GCA_044356335.1 Candidatus Sericytochromatia bacterium | reverse complement strand
GGGGGCATCCGCCAATGAAAAGGTCTTGAGCAATAACGGCTGACCATCGGCATCCAACCCTTTCCAGACACGGGTGCCGGGCCCTTGACCGAGGGGAATCAACGCTTGCAGGTCTGAAGGTTTTAACATGCCCTATAGTATAACATTCAGGCCCAAGCAGATATTTTGATCGCGCAAAGAAGGTAGACCCTAATAGCTTTATATCGGCTCTTAAGGATCTCGGCATGGGCGCGGGGCCCGGTGCTGGCAACATTTTGTTGCGGAATCAATCTGGCATGGAAAGACTGTTTTTATAATCTTCTAATATGCCATACAACCAGTACTGCTCATACGCTTCCAAACTGTGACCGAGACGCAACCGCTTGCGTTTGCCTGTTTTGGCATCTTGGTATTTGAGCTGGATGCCCCGACCCCTGCGCAATTGTTTAAATTCGCTGACGTTCGACCAGGGAATCTGGTGTGATTTGGCTTTGTCAGAAAAATGCACGATCAGCTTGCCCTCTGCGAGCGTCAAATGGGTTTGGCGCGAACTGAGTCGTTGGTGGCGGTAATAGGTGGACATGCCAAAACCAGCTGAAATGGCCAGAAACTGAAAAAAGTAATTTGACATGATAAAAACATCGGTACGTGATTTAAATACCAGGTACAGCGCTGTTGCTACAGCCCATAAGCCCAAATTTAGGTTTAAAAAATACTTTCCACTCTGAGTGGACTCCCGCCGGGGCAGCAAAATCGAGACTCCCTGGGGAACTTTTTGAACTTCAATGGCAGGCATGCCTGTTTCGGGAACGGGAATCGGCCAGTCTTTGAGCAGCGCCAAGTTGGGGCCCACAGCTGTCTGCACGGCTGTCATTTCTCGGCCCAGAACAGGGGCCTCAGGCACCCGCAGCGCTTTTTCCAGCGTCGCCAGAGCTTGGCGTGCATTTTCACAGCGCTCTTCGAGCACGGGATTGATCAGGGTTTTGATCCAGCGTTGGAGTGGGGCGGAGATCTGTACATAGGCTTCAAAGCGTATCCAGAGGCGCTCTTGGGGCAATTCGCCGGGGGCCTTGCCACTGAGTAAATGAATCAGACTGGCCCCCACGCCATAGAGATCGCTGGCGGGCAAGGCCCTGCCACTTAATTGCTCCGGGGCCATATAGCCAAAGGTGCCTGCCACGGTGGAGCCGCCCTGGGGTTTGAGGTGCTGCAGCACCGAGCCAAAGTCGATCAAATACAATTGCTGATCTGGCGTGAGAATCAAATTGGAGGGTTTGATATCTCTGTGAACCAAAGGCGGCATGCGATCATGCAGCCAGATCAAAAGGGTGAGCAACTGGCGGATCAGGTCAAAAACCTGGGCCTGATCAGGTCGCCAACCGGCTTCCAATTTGGCCTGCAGGCTTTCGCCTTCGATAAACGGGTAAATCAGGTAAGAGTTCTGGTCTTCGACCCCATAGGCCAAGAGCCGGGGCAAACACGGGTGATCCAATTGCTGCAAGACCTGCGCTTCACGGGCAAAGAGTTCCTCGGCCTTCCAATTGGGGGCATCCGCCAATGAAAAGGTCTTGAGCAACAACGGCTGACCATCGGCATCCATCCCTTTCCAGACACGGGTGCCGGGCCCTTGATCGAGGGGAATCAGCGCTTGTAAGTCTGAAGGTTTTAACATGCATGTTAGTTTAACATTTTGCTTTGGGTTTAGCCATTTGAGGGGTGTTATACTTGGGGTCGCATGTGTATAATCGCGCAAAAATAATCGCGCAAAGAAGGTAGTCCATGAAAGCTTTACATCAGCCGGCGTTTTGGGGCTGGAGTGTCTTTAACCCCGAACGCAACCTTGATTTTCATTCGGTGCTGTGGGTGCGGCCCGAAGGGAATTGCGCCTTTGATCCCTTGCCCCTAACCGAACATGACTTTGCCCATTTGCAATCGCTGGGCCCCCTCAGCCATATTTTCATCAGCAATTCCGATCATTTGCGCGACGCTGAAGCGCTGGCAGCCCAAACCGGTGCACGCCTGTGGGGGCCCTTGGCCGAAAAGGGCCAGCTCAACTGCCAAGCTTGGCTGGGCGATGGCGATGAACCCCTGCCGGGTCTGCAGGTCTTTGCCTTGGCAGGCTCTAAAACACCCGGAGAATTGGCGTTTTTGATTGAGGGGCAGACCTTGATCACGGGCGATCTGATTCGTTCCCACCGGGCCGGCCAACTCTGTCTCTTGCCCGATGCCAAACTCAGCGATAAAGCTGCGGCCCAAGCATCTGTATCGCGCTTGGCTGATTGTTTGCAATTGCAAGCCGTACTCACGGGTGATGGCTGGCCCGTCTTCCGCGAGGGTTTGCTCGTCTTAAAGCAGATGATCGCCGAGTTTTAGCGATTGGCAACGCTGATGTCAGAACAGGTAACGTTTACCCCCGAAAATACAGAAGCCACCCTCCGCGATTCCAACAATATCCTTTTATTGCTCTCGCCAATCGCAGCTGAAAGTTGGCTCAAAGACTTTTACGGTAAGGTGTTCAGAGCCAACGAGCTTGCTGCTGATGGACACAGTTTCGCTCAAAAAACCATTTACCTCTGTGGCGATTTAGGCCATCTCAGTGCGCTCGATCTCAGCGATCTCAGCGAAGCAAAACAAATCGCTGTGATCAGCGAGCTTTCTCACGGCGAGATGCCTGCTTGCGACACCCCTGCTTGGCAATACGTGAGTTTGGGCCAAGTCCCGATCTTGATACATGGGGTGGGGGTCTATTATCGGCGCTTTTTCGACCCAGACTGCGATTATTTTAACCGGATCAGCCATGAACATATTTTTCAGGATCTCACCGAGTCAAATAAACCCGGTAAAGCCCACCGCACAGGGATTTATCTGACCCCCGTGAGGCAAGCAGGGGAAGAACTTCACTTCCATCTGCTGCGCTGTTCGACAAATCTCTCGGGGCCAAGTGAGAATTTTGGCATAAACGACAGACAGATTGTCTCCGCTCTGAACGAGCAGGCAGCAAATATCTTTGAAAACCAGGCCTGCCTGAATCACGTCCTGGCACAGATTTACCACAATACCCCTGCTCAGGCAGAGAAAAAGCAGAGCAAAGCCAAAATTTCGGCCCATGCCGACAAGACCAAAGACATGCCCACCAATGGGATTATGGCTTTTTGCACTTTTTATGACCAACTGGATAAGCTGCGCCCCCTGAGCAAAGACCCCTTTGATTGCGGTTATAAAGAGACCAGTGGGCTGACCAAGTTGCACTTTCGACTCAAAGCACCTGTTCTGAATGACCCTGAATGTACCCTTGCTCCACAGTTCACGTTGACCCTCTACCCCAACTCTGTGTTCTTCATGCCTTTGTCCACCAACCGGCTTTACACACACGAAATCCAGTCCTCGATCTTGGACGCTGAAAGGCTGCCGATCCGTCTGGGGTATGTCGTACGCTGTTCAAAAACAGAGGCCTTTCACAAAGAGGGTCAGACCTACCTCAACTTGGACGGACAAGCGCTCAAATTAGAACCCCCCACGCTCGAAGGCATGGAGAAACTGCGCCATTTGTACGCAGAGGAGAACAAGACCCCGGCGGTGATCGCATACGGAGATCAATTTCGCTTCAGCATGAACAAAGGCGATTATTTGGCCCCCACATACGCACGCGAGGAGCCCTTTCGGGTGTATTCCTTGGAGAATCAAGCCAATCTGTTTGATGCGCTGTTGGCTTCGGTTCGGTTTGAAAGATTGGGAAAAGGCCGACAGGGAACCGTCCTGATCCAACCCAGCGAAAGTGGCGGCATCCCAATTGTACGCACCACTACTGTATACAGCGCTCCTGCGCAATTATTCAGCTCGGAACATGAACGATTGGCCAAGCATATTCAAGCACGGGCTTCGCTGCCGGTGGGTTTTAATAACGCCCTGATCGAAACCTACACCCACGAATATACCAACATGGGCAGTCACTCAGATCAGGCCTTGGATCTGGCCGATGGTTCGTTTATCGCCCTCTATTCCTGCTACAAATACCCTGAGTTGACCCGCTCGCAGCGAAAGCTCGTGATCGAATCAAAGCAGGCGGGCGAGTTTAAAAGAGAGATCGTTTTGGACCACAACAGCGTCGTGCTGTTCTCGGTCGACAGCAATCGGCGCTACAAGCACAAAATCGTGTTAGAGACGTCTTCCCCCAAGTCTGAGAACCCGTGGTTGGGTATCACCTTTCGCTGTTCCAAGACCTTTTTGCACTTTCGCGACCAAGTTGCCTACTTTGCTGACAATACGCGCCTGACCTTGGCCAATGACGAAGAGTTGTCGGCCTTTTACCCATTGCGGCGTCGAGAAAACCAGGAAACAGACTTTCGCTACCCTGTTCTGACTTACACCGTCAGTCCCAGCGATTTGATGCCACCCGAATCTTAATCGTCCGTGCTGATTCTGCTTTTTTGTTGGCCTTTTCAGTTAAAATAGAGAAACACAAAGCCCAATACAAGCAGCATACACTGTCCGCCAATCCTGACTGGCCCCAAAACGGAGACCCCCATGGAACGCATATCCCGTGACGATTTAATCCGCTCTTTTCTCAATTTTTATGCCGATACCGGGCCGCCTGAAAATACCCCCCCGGCCTTTCGCCATGCGGCTTTTTATACCGAACCTGAGATGGACAGCGAGATGAAGGCCCGGCTGCGGCGTTTTGAAAAGCTGCGCCAAGAGGTGGATGCCCGCAGCCTGGAGAGCCTGCCCGAACCACTCTCACCCGAACTCAAACTGGATTATGCCGACGAACTCAATCCCCGCCAATTATTGGCGGCCACCACCACCGAAGGACCCCTGCTGGTCTTGGCAGGTGCCGGCTCGGGCAAAACCCGCACCTTGATTTACCGCTTGAGTTATTTGCTCGAAAAGGGCGTGGCCCCCGAGCGGATTTTACTGCTGACTTTTACCCGCAAGGCCTCAGCTGAGATGCTCTTGCGGGCCCGGCTGCTTTTGCAATCGGAGCGGGCCGAAAAAGTTATGGGCGGGACCTTTCACTCGGTGGCCAGCCATTTATTGCGGCGCTACGCCAAATTGCTCGATCTCGATCCCCATTTCAGTATTATCGACACCGTCGACAGCGAAGATATTATCGATTTGATCCGCCAAGAACTCAAATTTGACAAAAAGAGCCGGGCCTTTCCCAAAAAAAGCCGAATCCAAGAGCTGATCTCCCGCTCCCGCAATTGCCAGATGGCCCTGGCTGATGTGATAGCCCGTGACTATACTGGCCTGGAAGACTACCTCGAAGAATTACAGACCCTGGAGACGGTGTATCACGAATACAAGCGCCGCCACAGCCTGCTCGACTACGACGACCTGCTGATCCACGTTGATCAGCAATTGCGTGCCAATCCGGCCTTTAAACGTTCAGTTCAAAACTTATTCGACTATGTGATGGTCGATGAATACCAAGACACCAATTTGGTCCAAAAGAGTTTTGCCGATCAACTCTGCGAGCGGCACAAAAACCTGATGGTGGTCGGTGACGACGCCCAGAGCATTTACGGTTTTCGCGGGGCGGAGCTTGAAAATATTTTGCTCTTTCCCGAGAGTTGGCCAGAGTGCAAAATTGTCAGGTTGGAGCAGAATTACCGCAGCACACAGCCCCTGCTGGATTTCAGCAATGATTTGCTCAAACAGGCCCGTCTCGGCTATCCCAAAAAACTATTTAGCCTGCGCACTGCGGGAGTGCCCCCCGTGATTTGCAGACATTACAGTGCCGAAGATGAGGCCATTTGGGTGGTCGACCGTGTGCTGGAACTGCGCGAGCAGGGACTCGAACTCAAAGACATGGCTGTGCTCTACCGCTCGGGCTTCCATTCAGGATTTATTCAAACCGAATTGCTGCGCCGCAGTATTCCCTATGTGGTTTATGGGGGCATTCGTTTTATTGAGCGCCGCCACGTCAAAGACCTGGTGGCCCTGGCCCGGCTCTTGCTCAACCCCTATGACGCCATCGCCTGGCACCGAATTCTCAAGCTGATCCCCGGCGTGGGGCAGGTCACGGCCCGCAAGATCATCGAAGGGATTCGCACCCACCAGGGCCAATTTGTCTTAAATGGCATGAGCCAGAAAAAATTTGCCCCGGCCCTGCTGGAACTGCAGGCTTCCCTGGAACTTGGGCGGCAGCAGCTTTCGGTGGCCGAACAACTGAGCACGTTGCAGAATTATTACACCCCACTTTTAAAACAGGTTGAAAGTGATTGGAAAACCCGCACGCCCGACTTGGATATCCTCCTGCAATTGGCGCAGAAATACAAAAAACTCGAGACCTTTCTCTCGGATTTTGCCCTGGACCCGCCTTCGCAGAAATTTCAAGATGGCACCACCCCATTGATTGACGAGCGCGAAGAGCGCCCCTTGGTGCTCTCAACCGTGCATTCCGCCAAAGGCTTGGAGTGGTCGGCCGTGTTTGTGCCCCATTTACTCGATGGGCTCTTGCCCTCGGCCCGCTCGCTCAAACGCCTGGACGAACTCGAAGAAGAGCGTCGCCTCTTTTACGTGGCCTGTACCCGCGCCAAAGAATACCTCTATTTGAGCTATCCCGCTTGGCACCAGAATTACGACGCTGTCTTTACCCAGGTCTCGCGTTTTATTCAGGTTTACGCTGAGCCTTAAACCCCTGTTTAGCCTGATAAGGCTTGGGCTGATAGGATTTGGCCTGGTAAGGTTTGGCCTGGTAAGGCTTGGCTTGATAGGGCTTGGCCTCGTAGGGTTTGACTGGCGGGGGTGCTGCTTGGGGCGCCAGGCGCAATCCACCTTCTTCAAGGGTGATCAGACGGTGTTTGTATAAATTGCCAACAGCCTGTTTATACGATTTTTTGCTGATGCCAAAGGCTTCGTAAATGGCTTCGGGCGGGCTTTTGTCGCTCAGGGCCAAAAAGCCCCCATTCTGCTCAATCCGCTCCAAAATCTGTTCTCCCAATTGGCCCATGTGTTCACGGTCATAACCCGGTTTCTTGAGTGAAAGATCAATTTTGAGATCATCGCGCAGCTTTTTGATATACCCGATGTGCTTCTGGCCTTTTTCAAGCTTTTGAAAGACCTCGTTCTCATAGAGCAGGCCCCAGTGGGTGTGGTTCACAATCGCTTTAAAGCCCAATTCGGTCTCGTCAGCGAGAATCAAGTCCACCTCTTGGCCGTATTCAAACTCGCCTTCGTTGGTCTCGTTGAGGTAATCCTCGATCCGGGTCGTGCCGACAATGCGGTTGGAGTCATCGAGCAGGATTTTGACCAAGTAATACTGGCCGGGCATCATCAGCTCTTTTTGTTCACGCAGAGGCACCATCAGGTCTTTGGTCAGGCCCCAGTCCAAAAAGGCACCGACCCGGTGGGTGTCGATCACCTTGAGCCAAGCGATTTCATCCACCTGGGCATAAGGTTTGCGCACAGTGGCAGTTAAACGCTCTTCAGCGTCCAGAAAAATAAAGACATCCAGTTCGTCATCCACTTCACAATGATCGGGCTGGTGGCGTTTGGGCATGAGAATATCCCCAGCCTCCCCCCCATCAAAGAAATAGCCTACGCTGCGCTCTTTGGCGATGCGCAGACGGTTAAATTTACCAATTTCTACCATTTTCAATTCATCTCCGACTTTCAGTGTAACCCAACTTTGTCGCAGGCGAAGACCCCAAGCGGTACAATGTGTCCATGCATTCTGTACCCTCTACCGCCTCCCGTCTCGGCAAAAATATGCGCTTCAAACTCCTCGCAGAAGGAGTCAGCCGGGTTTTTAGCATGGTCTTTTTTTTGGTCTTGGCCCAAGCTTTGGGGGCCGATGGCTATGGCCGCTATGCATTTCCCTTGGCCTTTACAGGGCTCTTTCTCTATTTCAGTGATTGCGGGCTCAACACCCTTTTGATTCGTGAGTTGGCCCGTTACAACCACCAGGCCCAACACTATATCCACCATGTGCTTGGACTTAAAGCGGGGTTATCCCTTTTGACGCTCGCCCTGATGCAGATTGCAGCTTGGCTGAGTGGTTTGCGGGGCGGAGACTTGGAAAGTATCTTGTGGGCCGGTTTGATTACCTTGGCAATCGGCTGGTTGGATATTCTCAGCGCGATATTTAACGGTTTGGAATGTATCGAAGAAGAAATTGCGCTGCGTCTGCAAAACCGCCTTTTGACTTTGGGCTCTTTGCTTTTGGTTCTGTATCTGAGCCGGGATATTTTCTGGCTGTTAAAGGTCTTGGCACTGGCCAATGGCCTGTCTCTGCTCTGGGGCTTAAAACAAGTCAAAACCGTGTTGCAAAACCGAGAAATCGGGAATGAAAAAACAGTTTGGAATTGGGTCTTTGTCGGCCAATTGTTTAAAACGGGCCTGCCATTTTGGCTCAGTGGGCTCTTTGCCTTGCTCTACTTTCGGATGGATGTAGCGATGCTGCATTTGCTGGGCCGCTCTGCCGCCGAAGTAGGGAGGTACCAGGCGGTGGTCAAATTGATTGATCTCTTGGTTTTAATGCCCAATTTGCTGATGATGGCCATTTTTCCTGTTATTTCACAGTGGGGGGCAGAAAAGCAAGCGCCAAAAGAATCTCCAAAAGAATCCCCAAAAGAATTCACAAAACAATCACAAATCCAGCGCCTGACAGACCAAGCCCTCCAGGTGGCATGGTTGACAGCGTGGCCGATTTCCTTGGGAGGCTCGCTCTTGGCTGGCCCCATGCTCGAAAGCCTCTTGGGGAAACCCTTTCTCGCAGCAGTGCCCTTCTGGCAGATTCTCTTGTGGAGCCTGATTTTTCTGTTTGTGAACCATATTTGTCTTTACAATTTGGCCGCTCTTAACCTGACACGGATCTTGGTTTGGAGCGGTGCCTGTGGGGTCGTGCTCAATTTGGGTTTAAATCTGCTCTGGATTCCCAACTGGGGAGGGGCAGGTGCGGCGATGAGCACGGTTTTGACCGAAGCCTGTGTCTGTCTGATCAATTTTGTCTATTTGGCCAAAACCCTGGGTATAAAACTGCCGCTGCGCTTGGGGCTGAAAGGGCTCTTGGCGACCTTGGGAATGGGATGGGGAATTCAGCTGCTTTTAAATCTGGCCCTGCCTTGGTGGCTGATTCTGCCCCTGGCAATTTTGCTCTATGCCTTGCTGCTTTGGGTGCTGCGAACGTTGTCAGAAAGCCAAAGTTTGGCGATTCAAACCTGGTCTGTTCAGAAATTCAAGACGTATACTGGAAAAAAACAGGGGTGAGGAAATAATGCCATCAGATCTCCGTCCGATTTGGCTACTTCAGTTTGATGCCAACTCTGAACTCTCGCTGCGTTTGGCCCAATTGCGCCTGGGCCAGGTAGAAAGGGAGGGAGAATGGCCTGTCGAGCGCTATTCTCAGCAATTACAGGCCGGGGATACCCTGTTGTTTTGGGCCACGGGGCTGGGGCTGATCGCTGTTGGACAATTGCTCAGTGCCGCCTATTTGGCCGAAGCCGAAGATCCTCTGTCTTGGCATATTGGCTTTGAAATCACAGGTCTTTTGCCAGAACCCATGCCCAGAAAAGTGCTCAAAGCCTTGCCGACCTGGAGCCGTGAGCCCTTTTTCAAACGCCCCCAAGGACACGTATTTAAAGTGAGCCCTGAAGCCTGGACCGAATTGCAGACCCATTTGCCCGACTTGTTTCAACCCCAGGGGCTGCCTGCGCCTCAGAAAATGCTCGACAAATGGGCCGAAAAAATCCGCAAACAAGGACTTTTGCTGCCCAAGCAAACCCTGTATCGGTATCACCTGGCTTTGACAAGCGCTTCACTGGTGATTCTCAGCGGCCCAAGTGGGGTCGGCAAATCTTGGCTGGCCCAGGTTTATGCCCAGGTCAGCGGAGCCGAATCCTGCCTTTTGGCAGTTTCACCCCATTGGAATCAACCCGAAGACTGGCTGGGTTATTTTAACCCGCTCGAAAAGTGTTATGTCGACTCACCTGCGAGCCTCTTTCTCAAACGGGCAGCCCATGAATGGAACGCTGCCCGCCGGGACAATCGGCCAGCTCAACCCTACCACTTGATTCTGGACGAAATGAACCTGGCCCGAATTGAACATTATTTTGCCCCCCTGCTTTCGGGGCTGGAGATCATGCGCCGTCAGGGTGCGGCCCCACTCTGGTTGGGCGGGGATGCCCCTGTAAGCCTCACGCCCAATTTGCATGTCGTGGGCACGATCAACCTCGATGAAAGTACCCATTTGCTCGCAGATAAAATCTATGACCGGGCCCAGGTCTTGAGCCTGGAAGCGGCTCAAGAAGACATCTGCGCGCTCTTGGAAGGATTGCCTTACAAGACTGTATTAAAGGAGACGCTGACCTGCCTATCGCCCGTGATTCCCCTCTCGTTTCGCACCTGTAAAGACATACTCAGTTATATCGAATCGGCGACCCAACTCGGATTGACTTGGCAAACAGCCTTGGATCAACAGATCTTACAAAAACTGCTGGCACGCCTGCGCAGCAGCGATCCCACACTCTTAAACCGCTTGAATCAACTCGCAGATCTGCTGCCCGAAACCGATTTCCCACTGACCCGCAAGCGCTTAAGCCAACTCATCAGTCAATGGCAGCGCGAGGGCTTTGTCTTTGGGCATTGAGACGCCCCTGAAGACGCAGATCTCTCTGCGCTTTGAAAATCTGCACGGAGAGATCCTGACGGCCCTGCCTGAATGGGAGTCGGCCTGGATTGTCTTGGAAGGCCTGCAACGCAGTTCTTTCCAGTCTTTGCCTGATTACAAGCTTAAATTGGATGGTTTCACCCTGCCACTGCAATGGCAGCCGGAAAGACGGGTCTTGATGGCACTCTGGCAAAGGCAAGGACCAGGATTATACCCTTTGCGGCTCTGGTACCAGTCTGAATGCTGTTTTGAAACCCAACTGGAGGTCTGGCCCAAAGGCTGGGGCCAGGCTGGACTCTTTGCCTTACTCGAAGAGCTTCATTACCTTTTGCCGCTGGAATGGGGGCATGCACTCAAACCAGGATCGGGTTTTGTAGAAGGCAAAAACACAGATACAGGGCGTTTGCGGGGTTGGCGCCAAGAATTTGCAAAGCTTCAGGCGTGTTTGATGGATCAGGCTGAGCAGGCCGGGCTCTTGTCGGCATTGGCTGCCTGGGAGCCCAATCAGGCACTGGGTTTGCCAGGGGCTTTGCTGAAAGTTTCTGCCCACCAGGCCCGCAAGCCCCTGTTCCGAACGGTTCAGCATCCTGCTCAACAGATCCTGGACCAACGCCCGCGCTGGCAATTCAATACCCCTGAAAACCGCTTTGTCAAACATTTGGTGCAAGGGGTAGACACCCGTCTGAGTATGCTTTTGGGGCTTTTGCCGGAAAGAGAATTTGGGCCAGAACGGGCGCAATTACAAACCTGGCTGAATCAATTGCGAAGATCTACAGCCCGCTTTCCGGACTGGAAAGATATTCAGGCTTTGTCTGCGCCGGTCACTCCGGGGCTGGGTCTGATGGCACGGCCCAGCCAGCGCGCATTTTTGTCACATTGGCAAAAGCTGAGTCGCGACTTTGTCTTTGTGCCATCCGAGGGCCCGCTCAGACGCAGTTTGGAGAACCTTCCCTGGCTGTACCAAACCTGGAGCCTCCTCCAGGTGATGTTGGCTTTGTTGCAGGCAGCCCAACTGCAAGGCTGGTGGCCAGAGTCGATGCAATGGCTTTTTGCTTGGCAAAACTCTTCATTTGTGCGTGTCTTACCTAGAGGCATGCGGGTCTTGAGTCTAAATAGGCCAGACTCCCAGCTCAAAATACAGGTCTGGGTCGAGCGGCAATTTGGGGCAGCCGGCCCGATTCACAGCATCAGCTATGCCCAACGTCCAGATTTGGTGGTCCAGATCTCTCACCCCGATCGGCAAAATCAGCCCGATCAACTCTGGCTCTGGGATGCCAAATACCGATTGGGAGACGATCTCAAACGCCCGGCCAAAACCGATTTGGACCGCATGCACGCCTACCGAGATGCCCTGCGGTCAGAACAAGGAGAGCCCCTGGTGGAAATGGCCTGTATCTTGTATCCGGGCCCCACAATGACCTTTGCCCCAGGGCTAATGGCCCTGCAGGCCTCGCCTCTGGACAGCGCACAATTGCAAATAGATTTAAATCAGCAGCTGACAGGCCTTTTGGCGGGTCTCAGGCTTTAAGTATCACTCTGATCGTAAGCCCCTTGCAACGCCAGCAAAACCTGTTGACGTTCATGTTCGCTGCGCAACTGCGCATACGACTTTTGCAAAAATAAGACGGCAGTTTGTGAACGGGTTTGCCCCAGAGCGGTGATGGTCTCTTGGCGAATTTGGGGCTGGGAATAATGCTGATTAAAGATCTGAATCAATTTTTCGGCTCCCTGTTCGGAGCGGGTTTGACCATACGCTTGGACGACGGCCTGACGCAGGCTTGCCTGATTCCAATTGTCTTCGTAGATCTGATGCAGCAGAGGCACGGCCTCGGCCCGGCGCGATTGGCCCAGTGCAGTGATCACCGCTTCTTTGCCGGCAGGGCTGTTCCAGGCATCTTTGTAAGCCTGACGCAGGGAGTCCAGAGCTTGGGGAGAGCGGGTTTCTCCCAGGGCGGCGACCACAAATTGGCGTTTTTGAGCGCGGTTCCAAAAACTGCGGTAAAGATCATTTAAGACCGCCACGGCACTGGCCTGGCGGGTATTGCCAAGGGCAAGGATCAGGGCATTTTCATGGGCATCGTCGAGACGGGTCCGGGTCATGGCTTCGAGGGCTTTAACCGCTTCGGGGTGGCGCAGGGCACCCAGGGCCTGGGTAATTTGGATCCGCTCTTGGGAGCTGCGGCTTTGGCGGTAGAGATCAACCAAGAAGCCAACACTTTGGCTGGCGGCCTCTTCAGCGGCCTGACTGGCCAATTGCTCACGGGCCTCGGGGCTAATTTTGATCCGATCGGGAATTTGCAAGGCATGGGGTGAAGAGACGCTGCGGCTGGTGGCTGTGGAAACGGGCGCAGAGAGCAGAAAGGCCTGGGAAGAAGCGTGGAGAGCCTGAACCTGCATGAAAAACCTCAATTTAATGTTTTCTTTACGTATTCTTAATTATATCTTCCCTGTGCAGAAACTTGCTTGGTTGGGCTCAAATCTCTGACAATAGCTGCAAAAAATCCAAAAAAACCCAAAGGGGTCTGGAGAGAATTTCTCCAGACCCCTGGCAAAAGAATTAATCTTCCGACTCCGCAGGCTCTCCTTTTGGGGTTTCTGCTTCGTGTTTTAATCGACCGGCCCGTTTCAGGGCTTCACGCAGCAAAAACTCAATTTGGGCATTCACACTGCGGAACTCATCACCTGCCCAGTGTTCCAATTGGGCGAAAAGCTGGGGATCCATGCGCAGCAAAAATTGTTTTTTGGCCGGCATCGGGGTTTAATACAAACTTCCTGCGTTGATAATCGGCTGAGCTTCTTGTTCAGAAACCAGCGCCACCATCAGGTTATTCACCATCTGGGCCTTTTTTTCATCGTCGAGTTCGACAATTTTTTGCTCAGACAATTGTTGCAGGGCCATTTTGACCATGCCCACTGCGCCTTCAACAATTTGTTTGCGGGCAGCAATCACGGCCTGGGCCTGTTGGCGGCGCAACATGGCTTGGGCAATTTCTTGGGCATAGGCCAAATGGCTGAGGCGGGCCTCAATCACCTGAACACCCGCATCTCTAAGGCGAACTTCCAACTCTTTTTGCAAGGTATCCGCCACTTCTTCGGGGTTGCCCCGCAAAGTCATGCCTCCAGTTTCAGAATGATCATAAGGGTATTCATTGCAGAGGCTTCGGATGGCCGTTTCGCTCTGAATATGCACAAACGCCTCATAATCCTCAACGTCGTAGAGCGCACTGGCAGGACTAATCACCTTCCAGACCACGACTGCGGCAATTTCAATCGGGTTGCCATTGCCATCGTTGACCTTGAGCTTCTCACTGTTAAAATTGCGCACCCGCAAAGTGACTTTTTTCTTGATCGTAAAGGGATTGGACCACCAAAAACCGGCTTCTTTGACGGTGCCAGTATAGGTGCCCGCAAAATTGAGCACGCGGGAGTCGTTGGGTTCCACGCTGTAAAGGCCGGGAAAACCCAAGACAATGGAGACCAAAATGAGGCCCCCCGCCAGTACGGGCGCTTTGATCATCATCATCAACAGCGCAGCCAGAAAGGCCCCGAGAATAAAGAGCAAAACCACAAAACCATTGATCTTGAGAGCCGATTTATCGTGGGTTCTTTGCATAGAACACCTCCAGAAATTTATATCAATATCATATCACTTTGATATAAACACGATCAAGACAGTTCTGAATAGAACTGTTAAAATTTAAAAGTGAGTGGATGCATATACGTCTGAGAAGGAATTTGAAGTGAAAATTTTAGTCGTAGATGATGATTCGTTGACCCAGATGTTGGAGAAAACCTTCTTAAAAGAATTGGGTTTTCGTGAGATTTTTTTCGCAAAAGATGGGATCGAAGCCCTTCATTTAATCCCTCAGATCATGCCTCTGGATTTGATCCTTTTGGACTGGCATATGCCCAAAATGTCAGGCCTAGAATTGTTGAAAAAACTTCATCAAAGCCATACTTATGCCAAAACCAAAATCATACTCGTAACAGCAGAAATAGATACGGCCAAAGTCGTAGAAGCGTTAGAAGCCGGGGCCGATGAATATATCATGAAGCCTTTTTCCCAAGATATGTTGGCCCACAAACTCGAAATTTTAGGGCTATGGTCTAGCCCTGTAGCCGATTAAGTTAAAAGAGGAATAAGTATGAATCTGCCAGAAGCCCCAGAAGGCGCCACACTTTTTGGGTGGTTTTGGGATCTGGCCCAAGAGGCCATCTCCAGACCAGAACTTTTGGCGCTGGTTTACCCAGAACAGGTAGACCAATTTGAGTGCAGCCAATGTGCGCAATGTTGTCAGCAGCCTTGGAATATTGAACTGGATGCCGCCTATTACGACCAATGGTATTCCACCTTTGATAACCATCCCTCTGGCAGGTTTAAAACCCCTTTTTTGCCAGCAACTGAAAATACACGTGCCGTTTTAAACAAACAGCCCGGCAGCAATCGCTGTCTGTTTTTAGATCCGGACAATCTCTGTTATATTCACAAAGAATATGGGGCCGAAGCCAAACCCGAAATCTGCCAGCGCTATCCCCACGAGGCCTCGTTACATGGAAATCTCTACAGCCCTTCATTAAAAAGTTCGTGTAAAACAGCTGCGCGCATGTTGGATGAAACAGGTGAATTGGTCTTGCGCATGGTCAAACGACCTGCCCAGTGGGAAGACACCCCTGTTGAACCACTGCAACCCTGGATCGGCTTACTTTTAGAGGGCATTTGGCAACACAGTATCAGCCCAGTGCGTTGTCTCGCTGGCAGCGTTTTCGGATTAAAACAGATCTCAGCCAACCCCCAGATTCTGACCGAGTTGGATTTACTCAGTCAGTTGTATCATCGGCAGGTCCAGGCTTGGCGCCAAGATACGGGACCCAAAGCCCCGCGTTGGTCTGAATGTCTGGATTTATTTGCTGTTTTGGATCCTTTTCGAGCCCCCGCTCTTGAACGTTTTCTGGCCAAGTTAAAAGAGGGAAGTCGCCTGCCTTTTGCTGTTTCAGAAAGCGAAAGGCAACACCTCAGCGCTGTTTTGCGTAATTATCTGACCCGCCGCCTGCTCAGTCTCAATCCGTTGCAAGCCAAAGGTTTAACACTTTTTCAATTTGCTTTTTTGCAAGCCTTTTCACTCCTTGCAGTGCAGGTGCAGGCGCTCTGTCTGGCCTGGTACAGTGAGCGGCGACTAACTCCTGAGATCTTGGTAGCGGCCCTCAATCAGGTTGAAACTGCGGTTTTACAAAACCCTGCTTGGTTTGATCGCCACCGCCTCAATCAATTGGATACCACCACTTGCTTAGATGCGATGTCTGTCGCCACAGCGCTGGATCTCTGTCTGCCCGAGTATGGCGCATGAGGGCGCGTTTTTTGTCGATCTTGTGTTCTGTTCTGGCAGCCTGTACCCCTTGGCAGCAAGGTTTTCAGGTCGAAGAAGTGCCCCACAAACAGGAATGGCAAAACCAGGCAAAGACGGTCAATGTCAGCCAGTTTTTTAACGACCGTATGAAAAATCGCCTCCGCAAAGCCCTGGTGGGGAACTGGATGATTCTGCACGAAGATGCCCAATTTGTCTATTTTGGCTATCCCCGTTTTGCAGGGATTTTTGACGACCGTCGCTTGGTGGAAGATCTTTACCGAGTGCCTTTGAGTGAATTGAATCGAGATTTTCCTGGCTGGAGGCAGTGTGATGGGATCTGGGTACAGAATGAGTTGCAAAAAGAGTATCCCGGTCAGGGTCTGAGCCAATGGCAAGCCCAATTAAAGAATGAGCAGATCCATGTCCAGGGTCAATTGGGTTCGGGTAAAACTTTTGATTTAATCCTAAATTACAAAAATCAACAATAATAATTATTTTTAAATTTATAATCGAAATAAATATTGAAATAAATATTATTTCAATAAATTTATTATAAAAACAAAAAAAATTATCCAATTTTTCTGTGTTATGCTAAATTCATAACCAATCATTAATGGGGTAATTTTAGATGAGTAAAGTTAATTTCAAAAAACAGACATTCAAAAAAGGCGTAAAAACAGCTCAAGGACCTCCAACCCAAGAAAAAAAGCAAAACAGTATTGAGCTGGTGACCTTTGCTAACGCTCAGACCCTTGAGCCTGAGAGCGAAAGTGAGCAAGCCATCTCTGCTCAAGCCATGTCTGAACAAACTGCACCTGCCCAAACTGCACCTGCCCAAACTGCACCTGCCCAAACTGCACCCGCCCAAACTGCACCCGCCCAAACCGCACCCGCCCAAACTGCACCCGCCCAAACTGCACCCGCCCAAACTGCACCCGCCCAAGCTGAACCAGCCCAAACTGCACCGGCTCAAGCTGAACCCGCCCAAACGGCACCCGCCCAAGTAGCACCTGCCCAAACTGCACCGGCTCAAGCTGCACCCGCCCAAGCTGAACCCGCCCAAACTGCACCTGCTCAAGCCTCAAATGCCCATAGCAAGATGCCGGTTGAAACGCCTGCACCCACTCAATCTAAAGCTGCTGTCCAGCCCGCCGTAAGCCCCAGCGCTCAACCCGAACAAGTAGATTCACGCCAATCAGACCCCTACCATGCGGCTCAGGAGACCGAGCGCAATTTCACGGACAATGATCCTTACCATGCAGCACAAGCACCTGAGCGAAAATCAAACCACGTCCATGCTCCAGCCCAGACTCCAGCTCAAGACAAAACCCCAGACGAAACCCCAGACGAAACCCCAGACGAAACAGTAGCAAAAGACGAGCAAACTGAAAAATGGGAGTACACCAAAGAGGCATTGCAAAAACACTATGCCGAGCAAACGAAAGTAGCTGCACCTGCGGAAAAGCAAAGACAAACGCCCCACGAGATTGTTGCCGCCATTATGAAGCGAATTCAAGAATCCCGAAAAGGCGAAGATCACCAAGTGGTGGTTGAGCCCAATGAAGATTATCCAGAGTCTCAGGACGGTGTTTTAAGAATGTCCGATGTGATGTCCAAAAATGTGGCCTGTGTTGTGGATTCGACCACCGTTGAACAATTTGCAGGACTCTGTCACAAACGCCAAATTTCTGCGGTTCCGATCGTGGACTACCAAAGCATGCGCTATTTGGGATTGATCAGCATGTCGGATATTTTTTCTTACACCTTTTCTCAGAAAATGCTCACATCCTTCGACAATGGCGTCATGGTGCAAGAAGATCCCATGGCGGTTCTGGATTTGCCGGTCAGGGATTTTATGGACAGCCAAACGACGATGGAAATTGCGCCAGATTGCACGGTGCAAGAAGCCTGCCAACAGATGGTGGATCACCAACTGAGCCATCTGGTGATCACCCATTTACACAAGGTCAAAGGCATTTTCTCAGCTTGGGATGCCTTGTCGATACTGGCATCCCCCAAATAAGGCTATTTCAGGCAGCTAAACGATTTGAGCTGAATCACATAACTGTGATAATCACATTTGCCGCCTTGTCCAGGCTCACAATTCAGGGTGTATTCAGTGAAAACCCCCTGCAATTTGACCCTGGGGCAGGTGATTTTTGTTTCGGTTAAGATATTGACCTGCCCCATATTCTGGGAGATCACCGTTTGGTATTGCTCCCATTCGCCAATAGGCGGGCGCATATCCGGATGTTGCAGAATTTCTCGGGCGGATTCTTGGTCAAAACCAGCAATTTGCGCTTCGAGTGTCACAGCTTGATTCAGACATTTTTGGGGGGTCTGGCCTTTGGCACAGCTGAGTTTGAAGCTGGGCAAGGTTTGTGGTTTTTCTTGGGCAGCCCCACTCAAAAGCAAACAGGAGAACAGGCTGGCAATGCAACAAAACAGCAAAGAGACTTTTGGCATGATTTACATCCTGGGCATGGATTATTAACTGGTTCTAGTATACTGGTTTCAGCCCACAAGAAAAACCGAGGAAAGCCTGAAATGAGTTTCTGTACTGAAGTCTATCTGCTGGATTTTGCCCATTTGCACTCTCTTTGCGATGGTGAAAATGCGGAGATGAAGGCGCTGGCCTTGAGTAAACGCCATAGCCAGCGCTTTCAGCAATTTCAGCAAAATTGGGGAGAGCCCACCTCTGCAATGGAATTGCTCAGCGAGGTCTTAAGTGGTAAACACCCCAGCACTGGACCCGGCGGCACGGCCCATGCTTATGCCCTGCGCTTGATACTCGCAGAAATTAGCCAAACACTCAGCAATTCTGAATTTTGCCCCTATCGCCTGAGCTGGCTCGAAACCCTCGATGAAGCCGCCGAAGGCCTGGGTCTGAGAGGCTGGGCCTTTGAAAACTTTCTCTGTTTTAAGACCCCCTTTCCTATGGCCTATCCCGATGAGTTACCAGGGGTTTACACCGTCAACCCAGAAAAGGCAATTGAGTTATTGGGTCTGTTTTCGGCCCTGAAGCTCAAACACCCCGATGGGGATGTGGTCAAAGCCCTGAAACAGGCCAAAAGCTGGTTTAAAACCGCAGCAGAGGCCCAAAAAGGACTGATTTTTTTTACAGTTTAAAGGGGAGCCGTTTTGGCCAGTCGAAATCCAATAGCGGGTTTTTTGACAGAGCCCGCACTTAAACCACGGGCATACGAATTGCAACGGTAGTCGCCAATCATATAACACCCCCCCCGAATCACCCGTTTGGAACCTTTGACAGGCCCCGTCGGATCGCTTAAGGCGTAAAGGGGGTAATCGCTAAAATAATCCTGCACCCACTCCCAGACATTGCCGTAAAGGTCGTAGAGCCCCCAGGGATTGGGAAGTTTTTGGGCTACGGGATGGGTCTTTTTTCCTGCATTTTTATCATACCAGGCATGTTCAGCCAAAGCGCTTGAATCTGCCCCGAAATAAAAGTGTTCATCAGAGCCGGCCCGTGATGCGTATTCCCACTCAGCTTCGCTGGGCAAGCGGTAGCCGCCCTCCGTTTTTTCGTTTAAGACCCGAATCAGGGCCTGGGCATCGGACCAGGACACCGAGTCGACGGGCAATTGGGGATCCCCTGTAAATTTAGAGGGATTGGTCCCCATCAAGGCCTCCCACTGGGCCTGGGTGACTGTTGTGTTCTGAACATAATAGGGACGGGTCAGGGTTACCGGGTGTAAGACTTCGTTGACAGAATAATCTCCGGGCAATAAATATTTACCCATTTTAAAGGGGCCGGGCTCAATCAAGACAAAGGTCATGCCCCATTCGTTTGTAAACACCGACGATTGTTGAGTGGGAATAGTCATAGACTTATGTCCACACTAATCCGCTGCCGATTCAGAGGAGGCAGGCGGTTCTGATGCAGCAGGCGCTTCTGTTCCCCCACGGGTCAAGAGCACCACTGTTTCGAGGTGGTGGGTGTGGGGAAAGAGGTCGATTGGCTGAATCGCTGAAATCTCGTAATGTTCTGCCAAGAGCGCCAAATCGCGCGCCAAGGTGGCAGGATTACAAGAGACATAGATCACCTTGGGCACTTCTGAGCGGATCAAACTGGCCAAAACAGCGGGTTCACAGCCCTTGCGCGGGGGGTCGAGAATCACCAGTTCGGCTTTGGTTTGGGCCATGAGTTCAGGCAAGAGTTTTTCAACCGCTCCCTGGCGAAATTCCAGGTTTTCGATCTGGTTGAGGGCCCGGTTAATTTTGCCATCGGCAATGGCCTCATTAACGGATTCCAGGCAATAGACCTGTTTGGCCTGTTTGGCCAGCCAGAGGCCAATCGTGCCTGCACCGGCAAAGGCATCCACCACCGTTTCACTGCCGCTGAGTTCAGCCAGGGCTTTGATCGTCTCGTACAAGACCACCGTCTGCTCCGAATTGACCTGAAAAAATGAGGGCAGAGAAATGCTGAAGTGCAAGTCACCCAAACTCTCTTTGAGGGAGTCTTTGCCCCAGAGGGTGCGGGTCTCGCGTCCGAGAATGCGGTTGCCGGGTTCGGGGTTGCGGTTCTGAACCAGACCCACCAAATTGGGGATTTCCAGGCTGAGTTTTTCGACCAGGGCTGCCAAGGCAGGGTGTTCCCAATCGCGGGTCACAAGCCCCACCAGGATTTGCGGGTGGGTGGTGGATTCGCGGATCAACACATGGCGCAGAAAGCCCGAATGGGTTTTTTCGTCATAAATCGGGATATTGAGCTGATTCAGAGCGGCTTCAACAATGTTCAGGGCGGCGTTCATGGCAGGAGGGTGAATCAGACAGTCTTGAATCGGGACCAAGGTATGGCTGCGGGGGGCAAAAAAACCGCCCCGGGCTTGGCCTTCAAGGGTTTGAAAGGGAAACTGGCCTTTGTTGCGGTAGCGCCAAGGATCTTTCATACCCAGCGGGGCTTTGACCCAATTTTCCAATTCGACTTCGGGCAATTTGCCCAAACGCGAGAGGGTTTCGATCAGCAGGGCGCGTTTGTTTTCCAATTGAGCGCTGTAATCCAGATGTTGCCACTGACAGCCGCCACAGCTTTCGGTCAGGGGACAGGGCGGCACGACCCGAGTTGGACCATCATCCCAGCGTTGCACCATCAGGCCCCGACCATAGTCTTTTTTGACCGAGACCATTTCCACGGCCCCGTGATCACCCGGCAGTCCGCCGGGGACAAAAACAGGATAGCCAAAGACTTTGCCAAGACCCTCCCCTCCGGACACGAGTTTGTCGATCGTGACTTCGAGCAGGTCTCCCTTTTGCAATTTGCGCATGGTGGCTGACACAGCCTTTCTCTTTGTTGGGTCTCCCCATTATAGCCCGGCTGGTTGCAAGCGCAGAGGGGTTACCAGAGATTGCCCAGATTCAGGCCACCGCAAACCAATAAATTAATACCTGTGATAAACGCCGCTTTGTCGGAGGCCAAAAAATCCACGGCATGGGCCACATCTTCGGGCTGTCCCAGCCGTTTGATCGCCGTGGCCTGTTTGAATTTTTCGAGCAGTTCAGGCGGGGCGGCCTGTTTAAAGCGCTCGGTTTCGACAAAGCCCGGGCTGACCATATTGACGGTAATGCCATAACGAGAATAGTCAATCGCGAGGTTTTTGGTCAGACCTTCCATCCCAGCTTTGGCAGCACAATAGGCCGGATAAGACCCCGCTCCCAGTACACCCGAAAGCGAGCCAATGCTGACAACTCTGCCCCAACCCGCTTCGCGCATAGGTTCTAAAAATTGCCCACAGAGCTGCGCCAGGGCCTCGAGATTCACACTCAGGGTCTTTTGCCAATCAGCCGGTGCCATGCGCGTCAGTTTGGCTGGGCGGTAGGTTGGTGCAGCATTGTGAACCAACACATCGACCCGGCCCAATTGTTGCTCTACCTGGGTTTTTAGCTCTGCATAGCCAGCTGTATCACTCAAATCAAAACAGAGATAAGTTGCAAAGCCACCTTGGGATTCAATTTCGGCACAGACCGCTTTTAATTCTGTTTCCGTGCGGCTCAACAGGCAAACCCGGTGACCGCTGGCAGCCAATTCAAGCGCAATGGCTTTGCCTATGCCACGGCCAGCACCGGTAATCAGGGCATTGCGGGGAGAGGCATTCATGGGGCTTACCTGCTTTCTGATTCCTTGAGTTGCTCTTTGAGCATTTACTTTTTAAGTATCTTATACCGGATTTTGTTTCCGGCACAGTCCCCATAGCAGCGCAAAAGGGTGTGCAAATGGGTGTTTGAGAAAGGGAGATACTTG
>JBIKWL010000093.1:0-22274 GCA_044356335.1 Candidatus Sericytochromatia bacterium | reverse complement strand
CGTTGATGTTCAACCAACCGGCCTGACCCTCTTTTTCGACAGCCAACAGCGCGTTCCTCGCCGCTTGCCACCGGATATCAACGCCCGCAATTATATGCACGCTTATGGCGGCAGTCTGCTGATTATGAACGAATTGCAGCGCGGGGCTGAACTGCAAATGGTGGATATGAACCCCAGCGATTCCTTTGATTTTTATCTGGGAGAATACAAACGCCACCTCAAAGCCGGTTATGTCAAAGTCATGAACGATCAGGGCTCTTTGATTACCCTGATGCCAGACTATACCAAGATCAATACCACCAATGTCTGGGATCAATATCCCGGTGGCGCTCCGCTGACAACCCCTGGGGCTGTGCGGTCCATGAATGCAGGCGCGGGTGTCAGTGCGGCCTCTGCTGAGCGCCGCAGCCAGGCCAGTTCGAATTTTATTCCGGCGCTTGAGTATTGGAAAACACATTAATCCCCCCAGGCTCAAACACAGACACAGGTCCTGATCCAGAGCGTGCCTGTCGGGTCGGATTGAGTGCTTGCCTGGAAATTGGCAGTCGGCGCTTTCAGGCGCTGTTTGAGTATTTTGGTTCAGCCCAGGCCATTTGGAAAGCACCATTGGCCGCTTTAGAGAGCCAACTCAAACCTGCTCTGGCAGCAAAAATCCACAGCCATTGTGCTCAGACTGATCCTGAGGCCCTTTTGGCACGGGTCTTGGCTCAGGGCTACCAGATTTGTCTGCGCGAAGACCCCCACTACCCTGCTTGGCTGGCCAGTATTCACGATCCCCCCTTTATTCTCTATTGGTTTGGCAATGCCGAGTGCTGGGGCCATTTGGAGCGGGCTTTGGCAATTGTCGGCACCCGTCAGGCCACGCCTTATGGCCTGGAGCAGGCCCGCAGACTGGCACGGGAATGGGCCGCTTTGGGCATTACTGTGGTTTCGGGTCTGGCCACGGGCATCGACACAGCTGCCCACCAAGGAGTCTTAGAGGCCCAAGGGCGCACCGTTGCGGTCTTGGGGACAGGCCTGGACAAAATTTCTCCAGCCGCCAAACGCGGGTTGGCCCGCGAAATTGCCCGTGAGGGCCTGGTGCTCAGTGAATACCCGCCCGGTTTTGGCGGGGCACGTTGGAGCTTTCCGCTGCGCAACCGGATTATTAGCGGCCTGAGCCAGGGCGTCTTGGTGGTCGAAGCTGGGGAAAAAAGTGGCGCCCTGATCACCACCGATGCAGCCACAGAACAGGGCCGAGAAGTGATGGCGCTGCCAGGTCCGATTTCTTCCCCCCAGAGCGCGGGCCCCCATGCACTTTTAAAAGAAGGAGCGGCTTTGATTACCGCAACAGGGGATATGTTAGAAGTCATGGGCTGGACAGCGCATTTTGAGAGCCATTTTAAACCAGATTTGAAAGCGTCAGATTTACCCATAGGCTTGACAAACGATGAAAATGACGTTTATCTAGTACTGAGTGAGATGCCCCAGCCGATTGAAGTTCTTGCCCAAGAAATTGAGTGGCCGATCAGCCAGTTGCTGACAATATTGACCCAGTTGGAACTCAAGGGGTTGGTACAGCAATGGCCTGGTTCCCGTTATCTTCGATCAGGCTCTCCTGCGCATCAGCGTCATCACTTTCAGCAATAAAGAAAGCAAGCCATATGCCAACCAAGTCCAAGCCGGCGGGCAAAACCCCCAGCCGCAAATCCGATCTTGCGGGCGCAAGTAAATTGGTGATCGTCGAATCCCCCGCCAAAGCCAAAACAATTGAAAATTACCTCGGCAAAGATTACAAAGTGGTGTCGTGTTATGGCCATGTGCGTGATTTGCCCAAAAACAACAATGCCATCGATATCCAAAATGGCTTTACCCCCACCTACGTGGTCACCGATGACAAAAAAGACGTGATCAAAGAACTCAAGAATCTTTCGAAAAACGCCTCTCTCGTTTATCTGGCGTCAGACGATGACAGAGAGGGAGAGGCCATTTCTTGGCATCTGAAAGAATCGCTCAATCTCAAAGATGAGTCCATTCGCCGCATCGTCTTTCGTGAAATCACCAAAACAGCGATTTTGAAGGCCATTGACCAGCCCCGCTCGATTGACACCCATTTGGTCAATGCCCAACAGGCCCGCCGTATTTTGGACCGGCTCGTGGGCTTTGAACTCTCGCCGATTCTCTGGCGCAAGATCAAAACCGGCCTCTCCGCCGGACGTGTACAATCGGTCGCTGTGCGCATGGTGGTTGAACGGGAACGCGAGATCGAACAATTCCAGACCCAGTCCAGTTTTCGTGTTGTGGCTTGGCTTGAAGTCGAGCCAGGCAAATCACTCAAAGCCGAACTCAACAAACGCTTTCCCGACGAAGCCTCAGCACAGGCCTTTTTGGAAAAATGCCGCCAGGCCACCTTCTCGATCTCGGATTTGCAGGTCAAAGAGGGCAAACGCTCTCCAGCCCCGCCTTTTACCACTTCCACACTGCAGCAAGAAGCCAGTCGCCGTCTGGGCTTTTCTGTGGCCCAGACCATGCAATTGGCCCAGCGCCTGTATGAAGCGGGTAAGATCACCTATATGCGTACCGACTCGCTGAATCTCTCCCAAGAGGCCGTGGGCAAAGCAGCCCAAGAGATCAAGCTGCAATTTGGCCCCGAATATGTGCAGATTCGCCAATTCAAAACCAAAAACCAATCTGCCCAAGAGGCCCACGAAGCGATCCGTCCGACGGATTTTGGCGTGGAGTCGGCTGGCTCAGATCGGGCCGAAAAAGCCCTCTATGAGATGATCTGGAAGCGCTCTATTGCCTCTCAGATGAGTGAAGCGCGAATTGAAAAAACCACTGCCACCATTGCCATTTCGGGGGTCAGCCCAGAAAAACTGGTGGCCACCGGCGAGGTGATCAAATTTGATGGTTTTCTCAAGGTTTACCTCGAAGGCAACGACGATGAAGACGATGAAGAGAGCCGCATGTTGCCCCCTTTAAAAGTGGGCCAAGAACTGCCCCTGGAGGCCATGCAAGCTCGCCAAACCTACAGCAAACCGGCTGCCCGTTATACCGAGGCTGCGCTGGTGAAACATCTCGAAGAATTGGGCATTGGCCGACCTTCGACCTATGCCCCCACAATCTCCACGATCCAAAAGCGGGGCTATGTGATCAAAGAGACCCGCGAAGGCAAAGAGCGCAAATTCAGCGAGTTGGTTTTGCGCAATGGCCAGATTACTGCAGAAGTCAAAACCGAAATCTACGGCAGTGAAAAGAGCAAACTCTTTCCCACCTCGATTGGCAAAGTGGTCACGGATTTTTTGGTGGAGTATTTTGACAATGTGATCGACTATTCCTTCACAGCCCAAGTCGAGAAAGAATTCGATGATATTTCCCAGGGCAAAAAACAATGGAATCAGATGATTGCCGACTTTTACTTTCAGGACTTTCACCCCAAGGTCGAAAAAACCCAGGAAATCGACCGTTCACAAATTGGCACCGTGCGCGAATTGGGGATTGAACCCAAAAGCGGCAAAAAAGTGATTGCCCGTTTGGGCCGTTTTGGGCCCTTGGTGCAAATCGGAGAGACCGAAGAGGGGATTAAACCCCAATTTGCCTCGCTTGAAAGGGATCAGTTCTTAGACACCATTACCCTCGAACAGGCCCTCGACTTGTTTAAATTGCCGCAAAATGTCGGCAGTTTCGAAGACCAGGATTTAATCATTGGCAAGGGCCGTTTCGGGCCCTATGTTAAACATGGCGATAAATTTGTCTCGATTCCCAAAGGCGAGGATCCGCTTTCGATTACCCAGGAGCGGGCGATTGAATTGGTTTTGGCCAAGCGCAAAGCCGATGCGGAAAAATTCATCAAAGGTTTTGAATCCGAACCCGAAATTCAAGTGCTCAATGGCCGTTGGGGCCCTTATCTCAAGGCCCACGGGGAAAATTACAAAATTCCCAAAGCCCTCGACGCCCAGCTGTTGACCCTGGAAGAGGCCAAGAAGATCGTCGCAGAAGCCCCTCCCAAACAGGCCCGGCGTGGCGCTGCTGCGAAAAAGACCGAAGTCGCAGCGAAAACAACAGCCAAGAAAACCAAAACGACGGCCAAAACAACGGCCAAAACGACAAAAGCCAAAGCAGCTCCCAAAACGGCGGCTAAAACTGCGGCGAAAACAGCAGCTAAGACGGAAGCAAAGACGGCGGCCAAAATAACGTCCAAAACAACTGCCACACCGGCAGAGAAAAAGGCCGCGCCGGTCAAAAAAACGGTTGTCAAAACCACATCGCCAAAAACCACCCAAACCAAAGCCAAAAAAGCCCTTTAGGTTTTTGGCATCAGAACCCTGTGTTGCAAATAAGGCAATACAGGGCTTTTTTCTGTCCAATTGTAAAATCATTGTAAAAAGAAGACTTTGAGAGTCGTTTAAAGTTCTAAAACATTTATCGCCGGGTTAAACTTGAGTATATTCAAAGTACTGTCTTAAATTTGCCCGTACTTTGTCTTTATGGATGTTTAAGTTTTCCAGCCATTAACCAGCCATTAACCAGCTATTAATAAGAACAAACCCTTTGGCACTTGAGCATTCATTTTGACTAAAATCAAGAAGGTTCAGTGTTTTATATGCCTTATTCATTTCCGCTCAAGCGCAGTCTCAATCTCTCTTTAAAAGTATCTCTCGCTGGTTCTGTCTTAATGACCACAGCCTGTGGTGTCGGTGGCTACGGTGTGGGCCGCAACCCACTCGGCAACAATGCCCGCCTCTTAATTACCCAAGCAGCCAAAGATATTGTTGCGCGCAATTTTAAAGGCAATCCAGACAATCTCAGAGCCCTTTTCCTGCGCCCCCAAACCAAGGGCCAGATGCTGGTAGGAGAAAGTTTCCCACTGGAAGTCATTGCCCTCGATGGCAATGGTGATCTGATTGATCCACTTTTGCTGAAATTAGAGTTTTCGAGCGCCAAACCCGGCACCATTACCGTTGATGCCAACGGCATCTTAAAAGGGCTGACCCCGTTTGAACCTGTCTTGATCAAAGTCGTCGATGCCAAATCCAAAACCAGTGCCGAAGTGGAGTTTGTGGCGGCCACAAACAAATACACAGGTAACCCCCGCGCCTTGGCCACCCTGCAATTGGTGCAGCGCAGCCAAGTCACACCCGGCAAAGACCAGACAGCCCAGTTTATGATTGTGGCCCGCGATACCCTGGGCAACCCCATCGATCCTTCTCGCTTGCAGTTGGACTGGTCTATAGCCGACCCAGCCAATTTTAAGGTAGATAAAGACGGGGTTGTCACAGCTTTAACCCTCTCCGGAGATAGCCAGGTCACCGTGCGCGACCCGATCTCCGGTAAAATTGCGATCGGTTCTGTGCGGAATATTTTCTCCAACAATAACCCTTTGACAGGTTTGCCCGGTAAAGGCAATGCCGTCACCAGCCGCCCCGATCCAGTGCCCGATGGCACTCCCGGTGTTCCCGTTTCTCCGACCGCCCCCAATCAAGGCAATCCCAACCCCTTGCAACCGCTGCCTGATAACTCAGGAACCCCTTCTGGCCCCAAGAGCCTGACCTTGAGTCCCGCCCTGTCGATTATCAGCTCTGGACAAAATGTTCAATTGAGTGTTTCGATTACCGACGATCAGGGACGCCCGATCAACCCCTCTACCTTGCCTTTGCAATGGACCAGCAGCCAATCTGGTTTGCCCGTCGATCAAAGAGGTTTGGTCTCTGGCAATATCCCCGGCCAGGAAACCAAAATTACGGTATCGGTTCCTGGCACCAATCTCACTGCCAGTGCCCTGGTCAGAACCACTGTGGCTGATACTCCCACTGGCGGCGGTGGCGGCGGTGGCGGTGGTGGCGGAGGCGGCGGTGGCGGTGGCGGCGGCCCCGTTATTATTACACCCGTGACGATTCCGGCCATTCCGAAAACTTCGGCAACCCCTCTGAGCACCACCAGCTTTAATGTCTTTGTCTACCCCCCAAGCTCTACACCTGAGCCGATTATTGAGTATATTGTCGTCGTCAACGGATTTACCTTCACGATTCCAGCTGGAGCAGGAGGCACGGTGACGCTGCCTGTACCTGCGGGTGCAAACCTGACACCAGATACCATTTATCCCTATTCAGTGCAGGCCAAAGGAGCCAATGGCCAACTTTCTCCAGTGGTAAATTCTTTTGGCACCACCTTAAAAGTGAACAATGCCCCGACCAATATGATTGGCGGCTCTAGTAATTTCTCTGGGGTGGTTTCGGTACCTGCCAATACCGCAGTTAACCTAAACGCCTTAAATGGCAATGGCTTAAGTGCAGGAGACAACTCCAACGCAGAGACATTGACAGTGACCTTCCAGCCCACCGCAGGTAATTTTGGCACGATCTCACTTTCGAATAATCCAGCTCTGCCCGGCATCGTGACGGTGACAGGTGGCGGCACCAATGGTTCGCCCTTGGTGATCAGTGGCCCCAAAGCAGACGTCAACACTGCTTTGAATAACTTTGTCTATACCCCCCAAAATGGCTTTATTGGCCCGGCAACGGTCACGATGACCACGGTGGATACCGTGGAAGGGGTTGTGACCCCCGATGACGTGGATACCCTGGTTTTCAGCGTCAACAGCGGCACCCCCACACCTCCCCGCAACCTGATGAATGGCAATCCCGTCTTTAGCAATTTGCTCACAGCAATTAATACCCCGATTATTCTCCGCCCCTTGAACAACAGCCATTTGGGCGTAGAAGACGTCAATGGGGATACCGTGAATACCGTTCTGACCCCAACCAATGGCACAATTGCCCTGGTCACTGTGCCAACTGGCTTAACCGTCAACGGTGCAGGCACAGCTGCCAGCCCCTTGGAGTTAATTGGTCCGCCCCACTATATCAGCAGCGCCTTGAACGGCGGATTGACCTTTACCCCCACCGCCAATTTTGTCGGCAACGGCACGATCCAAATGGCCTCGTCTGCAGTGGATGGCAGTGACAATGACACGACCACCATTCAGGTCATCAATCCCTCGAACCTGTTTAATGGGTCTACCACTTTCCCTGCGACAGTTCAAAGTATGGCCAAGGCGACCACCACCGTGTTTAATGGTGCTGGCAACAAAGCACTGACGGTCCTCTACCCAGCGGCTTCCACTGTGCGCGTCAATTTGACCCTGCTCGATGGGGCAGGCAATAATGCCGGCAATGCGGCCAATGGCAACTTAACCGTCGGCGCACTGGCAGGTGTAACCGTGACCAACAACGGCACGGCCGATGTACAGGTCGAAGGTTTGGCTTCCAACGTGAATACCCTGCTCACAAACGGCGTGACCTATTCACCCCAGGGCAACAATGTTGGCAATTACCGCCTGCGTATGAACAGTGTGGATATCAACAACGGCGCTCTGACTGACACCAACGATGTCGTGTTGCTCGAAGTCTCTGAGCCGCCTCAGAACCGCTACAACAACACCCCGACCTCCTTCCCTCCAATTGGCAACCCGATTGAATTGGGCTTTAACACACCGCTGACCTTTGCCTCTTTCTTTGCCACAGCGCTGTCGGTGCTTGATGGTGACAGTGCCACAGTGACGACCACCCTGACACCCAGCAACAATGGCTCCTTGACCCGTGCCAATCTGAGTGCCGTTCCGGCGGGTGTCACGATCACGGTCGGAGCCACGGTGGCCACCACAGCCAATAATGTGCCTGTGACGGCGACAAATGCCCAACCGATGGTGATTTCGGGCTCACCCACGAATATCAATCTGTTTTTGAATAACGGGATTGTCTTTACGCCCACCACCAATTTCTCAGGTGCGGCGACCGTGACCATGAGTACCACCGATGGCGGCGGTACCGATGGCCCAGATATTACCCATATCAACGTCTTGCCGCCCCCTGAAAACCGCCGCAATGACAATGCGACCTTTATCACCACAGCGATTCCTGCCGCTCCCGGTGTGGCTGCGATTATGAACAGCCCCAACGAGATCACAGGCAGCCCGGCCAACCGTCTCTTGACCGTCAGGAATTACCCCTCGGCTGCCAACGTCGATGTGACCCTGACTGTGCCCGCGACCAAAGGGACGTTGCTCTTAAATGGTTTCCCGGCTCCCAACGGCGTTCAGGGTGGTGTAACGTATACCGGCAACGGCACGATTAATCTGCAGATGACAGGTACCCAGGCCAATCTCAACACGGCTTTGAGCAATCTGCGTTATACCCCCAGTGCCACACAAGTAGCGGCACCTGAGACCGTGGAGATCACGATGACCAGCAGTGGCGGCACCTTGGGTGACAGCGGAGATACAGTGCCCTTCCTGATCTCCAACCCACCGCGCAATATTTACAATGCCCAAGACGGCAACCCCGTCGTCGATGATACCGCTGAAAATGCCAGCTTCCCAGCACCCGCCAGCCGCTTGACGATCTTCAGCGATCAGGCCCTGCTCTTTAACAATACCGCCACAGCCACCCAGCCTGCGGTGCGCCTGGACGTGATTGACGACAGCACCAATGTGACCGTGACATTGACCCCGGCCAATACCGTGAACAATACCAATGCTGTAATTGACCTGACGGCAGCTGCTCCTGTTGCAGTCACCAACACAGGTGCAGGCACCAATGCCAGCCCACGGGTCTTGAGTGGCCCGCTGGCCGATGTCAAAACGGCAATGGCACTCTTGCGTTACACGCCGCAGGCCGGCTTTACAGGCGATACCAGCTTTAATATGGTGGTTAACGATGGCGGACCGTCACCGGATACCAACACGGTTGAACTCAATGTACGTGCCCTGCCGCAAAACGAGTTTAATACCGCAACCACCACCTTCCCTGGAACAGCGATTCCAATGGTAATTGGTGTCGCCAATCCGATTGCTGATGACACAGGGGCTCCTGTTGTCAATTCTGCCATTCACGAAATTGGCGTGCGCAACTTGGCCTCTTATACGGCAGGCCAAACGGCAACGGTGCGTTTGCAGATTCCCAATGGCACGCTCAACGTGACCTTGAGTGGGGGTGTGACTGTGACGGCTGGGGCCAATGGCAGCGGTGATATGACCTTGTCTGCCACCCACCCGAATATCACCAACCTCAATACCGTCTTGGGCACCCTGACCTGGACACCGGGGGCTTTGGCTGATGGCGTGGCTCCCACAGCGGTCAATCTGACCATGACCCATGGCCCGATTAGCGATACAGATACCCTGCCCCTCTTGGCGACCCGCCCCCCGCGTAACCTCTATGGTGGCAACGCCGCATTCCCAGGTACACGCCGGATTGTGAATGAAGGCACGCCATTGACCTTTACGGGTGCTGGAGATACCGTGAGTGTCGGTTCTCAGACCGTTGAGACCGTGGAAGACAGCGCCAATATTCGCGTCACGCTCACACCCAGCTTGATTGGGGGCGCCAATAGCGGCACCGTGAATATTCCTGTCACGGCAGGCGTAACCATCACTGGTGCCGGCACCAACGCCAGCCCACGGGTGATTGAGGGCGCACCAGCAGCGATTAATACGGCTTTGTCTGGCATGACCTTTACCTCTGGTGCGGGAATGAATGGCAACGCCCAGATTGATATGGTTACCACCGACTTCGGTGCGCGGGATATCAACGACAGCATTTTGTTGGATGTGCGGGCGCAACCTTCGAACCGCTTCCGCATGCCCAGTGTGAACAGTGGCAATACCACAAATAGCTTCCCAGGAACGGGCGCCCCTCGCCCAGTGCCTTTGAATGCCACTAATTACTTCTTAAACAATTTTGATGGCACCCCCGATACCCTCGATCGGCCGCAGGTTCAGGTCGAGTTTTACAATGCCGGTCTGACCGACGTGACGGTCGATTTGACCCTGGCTGTTGGGACGAATGCTGCGACGGGCAATTTGCAGGTCACCTCTGCGAATTCCACCGTGACGGGCAATAATTCAGCCGCCCTGCGTTTGGTGGGCACCCAGGCCCAGATCAATGCAGATTTGCTGACGCTGCGCTACAACGCCCCCAACAGTGCAGGTACGGTCGACATGGAAATGCGCAGCAGCAGCGTTGTTGGTACAGTCTCAGACAATACCGCCGGTCAAGACGTGATTCGTTTCAATGTTCAGAACCAAGCGCCGACCAACCTGTTGACCAATACCAACTCTGGATTTGCCAATATCGGTGTAGCGACAACGCCGCTACCGCTGCGTACAGTCTCCGATACCACCACGGTGGATGACTTGATTGATTTCGCCCAGATCGATCCGACCTCTGCGGCTGCAGGCAACTTCACAGTGACAGCCAATACCTGGCCCACTTTGAGCGTGGACGATGATGATACCACGTTGACAACAACCGTCACGCCACCCAACTTTGGTAGCCTGAGTGACCGCACTGCGGGTGGTTTTGCTGGCGGCGGCTCGGTCGCTCCCACAGGTGCAGGCACCAATGCCTCTCCCTTTGTCTTTACGGGAACGAAAGATCAAATCAACGCGGCTCTGCTGCGTCTGCGCTTTACCCCCAACGCCAACGTGGCCAATGGCACCACGGGTGATCTGGTGATTCGCACAGTTGATGGTGCGGCACAGGCAGATCAAGACAATATCGCGATCTTGGTGGAACGGCCCACCTTGCCGGCCACCGCCAGTGGCAATCCCAATCCATCTGGCACAGTGTTCCGCGCCGTCTACCAATTTGGCCGCGACAAATTGCCGCAGATTGTGGTCAACGATATCACAGTCAGTGGCAAAGAAATTCAGGACGGTGCGCAAATTGAGATCATCCGTTACAACGACAATGATCCCACCACCCCGGCTGATGATGATACCGATGTCTTGAGAACGATCACCTTGAATGCCCCCAATGCGGGTCTCGGTGAAAGTGTGGCCTTTAACAACCAGACCAACCGGGCCACAGTCACGGTTGACTTCTCGGCGGTGGGTTCTCCGGTGCTGCCTGTTCCTGGTGCCCTCAATGATGGTACCGGTAAAATTGGCGGCCGCTTAGTTGGCGGCAATGTGGATACCCCCTCGACCTCTTCAGTGGCAGCAGCCAATCATCCCTGGTTCTTCTTCGTCCGGCCTGAAAATGCCCAGTACGCTGTGGAAGATTATTTTGCCAATCCGCCGAGTACCAATAACCGGGGCCGTTGGTATTTGATCAACACCAGTACCTCGATTGGTTCGGGACTGGGTCGCCTCTCGATGGTCTTTGATTCCAATGGTGGTTTCAATCTCCAGAATGGTCTGAACAATACCCTCGATGTCACAACCGGGCTCGCCAAGAACCCAGTTAATGGCGAGGTCTATTATGTCGATGACCAAGGGGCTGCCAATGGTCGCTTGATCCGTTGGATTCCCTCACGTGGGATTGAGAATGATCGCGGCGGCTCTGATTCTGCCACCGATCCTTTCTTGCGCCGGGGCAACTTAAGTGCGACCAATGGCAACGGCACTGTCTATAACTTCAATGACAAACCTGCCCGTTTGGTCTTTAACTCCACCGTCAGTGGCGGGACCAAAACACCCACGCTGTACGCCTCTGCCAGCTTTGAGAAAAATGACGGCACAGGCAATTTACCAGGCTTCTATCGCTTGACCAATTTTGAAGGTGCTGACAGCACGGGCACACCCGTAACGGTGACACCCATTCGTCTGATGGTGCCCAATAACGCCAATGTGGCCCTGGCTGACGATTTTGAAGAAATGGGCCTGTCTGTAACGCCTCTGACCAACAGTGGGGACTTGGTCTTTGAACCCGATACAGACAATACCGCAGCGTCCAATAATTTGATGTTCCTGGCCACCGCCAATCGCCTCTTTGTCTCACGTCAGACAGTGCCCAATACAGGTACTGCAGATGTGGTCATGGATGAGGTGCTCATCCCTGCGGGTGTTCGCAATACCCTCAGACACGATGGTACCGCTGGCGGTGTAGCAGCCTCTGACTACGTGGGTCTGTCGATTGATGGTGAGTGGGCCACGGGTACGCGTTCCATCTTGGTGATTGCACGTTACCCAGCACCGCATTCAACCCTCTCACGGCTCTATCGTCTGACTTATACAGTGACGAATTCAGCGACCCCAACAGATCCCACGACGCCCACCACGGTGACGTTGACGGGTGCCACTTTGCTGAACAATGGCAATTTTGGTCCAGGTTACGCAGCGACCACATTTAACCCCGCTGGTCCGATCCCGCTGGTGGACATCACCGCCGCCCATTTGCCCTAACAGGCTTGCCGGGAGAGTTGGACAGTTCCAACTCTCCCGGTTTCTTGGCGTTTGAGCTCCCCTATTTGTAGTACACAAGAACACGCACTGACGAAAAAAAGGACACTCCATGAAATCACCCCTCTTTCTCCTTCTGGCATCAACCCTGAGTTTGGGCCTGATGGCTCCTGCTCTGGCCCAAAACAATAACGAGCCAGCCCCGGCTCCCGGCACACCGCCTGTAGATACCCGGCTCAAAGCCAAACACGAAGCTGACAAAGAGCATAAATACGAAGAATTGCTCAAGGAAAACGGCGGCGACCATGCCCGTGAACACTGGGCCTCTGAATCAATCGAAAACCTGATCAAGAAATACTGCGGCATCATGGTGGGTTATCCCAACAACACCTTCCGGGGCCCTCAGAACATGACCCGCTATGAAATGGCAGCTGCCCTCTACAAGTTGATGCAATGTCTCGAAGAACCCCTCAAGAGTATCGACGTACCCGAAGTGGACACCTCCAATCTGGCATTAAAAGACGATCTCGCCAAGCTCGTGGCCCTGCAAACAGAATTGGACAAAGAACTCAAAGAGATCAAACTGGCCAAATTGCAGGCCCGGGTCGAAGCCTTGGAAAAAATCCAGGTCAATGGCAGCTTGGACGTGCGCTACCGCGAAGTGCTGGCCACCACCGATGGGACCGATCCCCAATCCCCGCTCTTTGCAGGCAAAAATACCAGCCCGCAAAACAGTGTGGCCCTCGATGGCACTGTGACCAAACGCGACCCCGCGACTGAAAATACCAAAGCCTTTAATAACAATATTAACCAATTTGGCCGCGATGAATTTGGCGTACCCAATCTCTATCACAGCCCTTCTGAGCCCAATATCACCCCCGACGATTTGGCCCCTTTCCGCTTTCGCACCCATTTTCAGGTCGATGCCAAATGGAACTCTTGGGTGCGCTCTCAGATTGTGATGGATGTCTTTGACCTGGCCATTGCCAGCTCAGCCTTGACCACCAATCCTCTCTTGATCAGCAATGGCGGCCACGACGTAAATGAAGGCCTCTCTGACGGCAGTCCCTTTGTCTTCCGTTCAGCCATGACCGAGGTGCTGATTCCCGAGAGCAAACACCGTTTTCGCTTTGGTCTGACCAATTTTAAAGAAGCACTGAATACAGGCACCCGCTTCCAAAGTCTGTTTAACCAGGGCAATTGGAATGGCCGTGGCTTTGGTTTGGTCGGCTGGGGCGCTTCTGAAGTGGCGCTTTCAAATAACGGTGCCAGCAATTACCTCAACAGCATTTACCGCTACTGGCAGGGCGGCATCGATGTCAGCATGGTCGACCCCGACAGCATGAATCACAACCAGGCCTCCGCTCCCTCGGTCTCTTACGATACCGACTGGGGTTGGGGCAGCTTTATGGTGGGCCTCAATGGCGGTTCAACCCAGACCAATCGGGCATTGGCTTCAGCAGTGGGGGCCAACCTCTCATCTGGTGCGCCGGTCAAAGGCTCTGACGGCAATTTTAATACCTCGGCCCTCTGGGTTGGGGCTCAGCTCCAAGGTCTGGACTTTTTGGCCAAACCCGATGGCAAAAAACTGGTGGGAAATCACCTCGCGCTGCCTTCCCAATACGGCGATGGCTATGGGGTCGTCGGCCTGGAGACCCGCTTTTTCCAGGAGAGCTTCCCGGTGCGTCTGCAATTGGCCGCCATGCACTATTTCAACGACAGCTTGACCGACTTTGTCTCACCCACACGCAAAGAGATTTCGGGCACCCTGGACTTGGGCTGGAACAAGAATTTTGGCCTGACCTTGCAAGCGAATAAATCTTTTATTGGCTTTGACCGCCACAGCCTGGGCCTGTTTTTTAACAATATTCAGGATTCAGATATCGACGTGCAATTGGGGGCCAATTTGGCCACGCGCGGCCTGTTCAATGTCGGAGATGCTGCCGCAGGCTCTGTTGGCTTGGCGGTGGGTTTCCCCGTCTGGCGCCCAAGCAAAGATTCGCAGCAACACATTCGCTTTGTGGCAGCTGCGCGCCAGTCGCTGGGCAATCGCTTTGGGGTTTTGCCCGAAGGCTCAACCATCCCCAACCAGCTCTTTAAAGAGGCGGGCGTGACCTTTGCTGTGCCCTGGAAACATGTGGCCAATACCCAGTTGGATATTTCGGCCCAGTACAGCATCATGCTGGCCGATGCAATCTGGAGTCTGCGCCAACCCCTGGCACACGATTTGTCGATTGTAACGAGTTACAACTTCTAGCTCTGAAAACCCAGAGCAAACTGCCTTCAGAGCCCTTGGAGACAAAAGTCTTCAGGGGCTCTTGGCCTTTTCGGAAGAGCTCTCAGGCAAATATTTTTCGACCTGGGTTAAATTGTCGCCCAAGCGCTTGGAGAGGATCTCCAACAGACCGCGCGCAAAAAGTGGGTAGGTCTCAACCACATCGATAAAGTCCTCGCGGGTAATGCGCAGCAATTCACAATTGCTGAGGGTGCGAATGGTGGCCAAACGGGGCGAGGCGCTGAGGATTTCGACCTCGCCAAAACACTCACCTTCACCCAGGCGCACCACTTCACGGCCATTGCGTTCGATCACGACTTCGCCTTTGCTGATCACAAAGAAGGCATCCCCAGGTGCGCCCTGTTTAAACACACGGGTTTGCGGGGGCAAGAGGACTTCTTCAGCCGCCTGGGCCACAGGGGTCAGTTCAGCGGCCTGAAAGCCCTTAAACAGCGGGGTCTTTTTCAGCAAAAAGACCTTGTCCAAAAGATGAAACACAGCTTTTTCCTCCTCGTTGCTGGGATCCAATTCACGCACCCAAGAGGCGATCCGGTTGAGCCAGATATCTTCTTGAATAAAGGTGCTGCTCCACCACGACTCGCCGATATAGTCGTCGATAAAAGCCTTATCGCGGGCCACAGACAGGCGTTTTTCCATCGGCAAATCGTCGAGCAGGGTCAGGGCTACATCCACCAGATCCCGGCTCAGGGTATAGTTAAGCACCTCTAAACTCAGGGCCCGATAGTGAGAGGCCTGGCTCTTAAAATTGAGATAGGCCTTGTAGATGTCGTTGGGATTGTAGAGCAGGGCAAAGAGCTTAAACAGCATATTCTGTACAAAGCCAATCCGCTGATTGAGTTCATCCTGCAAGAGCAGAGCGCGCTCTTTGTTGATGGGATTGTCGCGCACCAACGAACTCAGAAAATAATAAGAATAGCCATAGCGAAACTCGCGCTGAATCTGGTAATAGATGATGTGGTTGTATTCAGACAAATCCAGCGTCAGTTTGCGACGCAAATTGGCACAGGCCGTCAGAGCTTGGTATTTGAGCCGCACGTGCGGCTCCTGCATCAACTCCAGCAGACTGGCGGCCGTTTCAGGGGTGGAAAAACTGCCCATCAGACGAATCAGCTCAGAGCGGTACTCGTGGCTGCTGGTATTTTTGCGAAACTCTTTGACCGCCTGAGGCAGGATCAGCGCCGGGGGATAGCGGTAAAGACTGCTCAGGGCCTCACGGGAAGTCTGGCGATCTTGCAAACAGCGAAACAGTACAGACATGAGTGTGGGCTCGGGGCTGATGCCTGCTGCCACCAAACAGGTCTTGCGCACCTCGGGCCAGGGTGACTCCAGCAGGGCCAGAAAGTCTTTGCGGAAATAGCGAATGCCAATCGCCCCCATAATCTGGGCCACAGCATTGAGCTCGGCGGGGTCTTCGGACTTCAGCAAGAGCTTTAAATGTTCGGCCCCGGCCAAAACACCTTCAATGCCACCTCGGGTAAACAAAAAGACGGTGGCTTCGGCCTGCACATCGAGATCGCTGTCGCGCAGGTGGTCAATGGCGATCACATTGAGGTTTTCATCGCCGAGCTGCTGCAAAGCTTGAAAACAGGCCTTGCGCACCCGCCCCACACGCTCGCGCTTGAGAATATGCAAGACCGTATCTGCGTAATCGGGGTTGTTGAGGCGGCGCAGAATATGCAGGGCCCCTTCGCGCACAAAGGGGTTCTCATGTTCCAATAAAGGCAGGATATGGTCCTGGGGCAAATTGAGTTCGTGGCTCTTGAGCAATTCAAGCGCAAACAGCACCATCTCAGTATCGTCCTGGGCCAGACTCTCTTCGATCCGCGCACTTGAAAGTTGCACAGGGGTATCGTCATCTTCTTCATCCACCAAAAGGCGGCGACGCATCAGCGATTGGTGCAAACTCTGGGTATAAGGTTTTTTGAGTTCAAGACTGATCACAATCCCCGCCAAGGCAAAGGTCAGGGCCAGAATGGTCAGCGGCAATTGCTCGCCATTCATAAGCACAATCGCCAGGCTCACGCAGGGCACGGTGGCGAGCCCCAGCAGAGCGTTAACGCGCAGGCGCAGTTTGCGGCGGCGGGCCGAATCAAAGGGCAGATAGACCAATTCGACCGAGGTCTTAAAAATCGAGTTGCGGGTGATCTGCTCCAAAAATTTGGTCACGGTAATGCTAAACAGCGAAGGTGAGAGCAGAAAATTGCCCATGCCAAGCGAAAGTGCAATCGGGGTCGTGGCCATGCCAAAGACCACACCAAAGGCATTGATCAGGCGGTTTTCAACCAGGGCCTGAATCACGAGCATGCACAAATTGGTGATCGCCAAATACGAGCCGATATACGCCGTGATTTCGTTTTGCTGAAAGCTGTTTTTGAGCTGCACCTGCAAATGGAAATCTGCAATGGTAGAAGAAACACGCACGCCGATCAAAACCAGAATCATCAAGAGCAGGAGTTTGTTGCCAAAAATTTCGTTAAAAAATTCGCGTACTTTTTGGCCCCAGCCATCGTCGAGGTCTTCATCTTGCATGCGCCCAGAAGCGGCCATCATCGGGTTCATATAGCGGTTTTGGATCAGCATGCCAATCAACATCAACAGCGACAGAACGGCGACACCGACAAAGAGCAGGTTCTCGGTGCCCAGAGAATTGACCAGCGAAGAGGCCATCCACCCCCCTGAAATGGCGCCACAGGTGCCACCGAAGCCAATCAAGGGATAGAGGCGTTTGGCCTTGCGACTGTCGAGACAATCGCCATAGATACTCCAGGTCTGTATCAGCAAAATGCCAATCATCGAGTCGCAGAACATCGGCAAGACAAATTTGACCCAGCGGGCATCAGCCTGAAAGAGCAATAGGCGCCCAGAGATCAGTATAAAGATAAAAAGCAGAATAAAACCAATGGTTTCTACTTTGCGGTCAATTTTGCCGACCACCCAGGTCGAATAGATCATTGAAAGGGCCAGGGTCAGAATCGATTCCGCCAAAAAATACCAAGGATAAAAAGAGGCATCAAAGGCCCCCAAAAACAAACCCGTATTGAGGCTGCGCAACATCGATTGGGTTGAGAGGGTGAGAAAAAGATGCACCACAAGCAGCATTAAAACGGGCCATTCGCCCCCACGTACACCCATAAATGCGTTAATTTGGCGCAGGCCGGGCCGAATCAAAGCCCTCATAGCATTCCCCCCAGTACAGAGTTAGCGAGAGCCCCGAAGCGAATAAAAGCTGAATTGAGATGAAGCACGTTGAAAACCATATGTCATTATAGCCTTGCCAAGCGAGAACATGAACCACGCAAATCAGGCTTGGGCCCACTTGAGCCTACTTGAGCGCCAAAGCGAACCTGATATAATACCTCCAGTCTGCTTAATCTTAAAGGAGCTATCCCTTGAAACACGCGTTCTCCCTTCTACTCACAAGTTCCCTGATTGTCTCAACAATCACCGCCTGTGGCCCCAAATACCCTGGCGATGACTCCCCCAACATGGGCAAAGTGATTATGACCCATGTCGTGGATGGCAACGAAGAGATTTTTATCATGAACGCTGATGGCAGCGGCAAGGTCAACCTGAGCCAAAATGAAGGGTCCGATAGCATGCCCCGCTGGTCGCAGGATCGCAGCAAAATCGCTTTTGTCTCCGACCGTGACGGCAATCCCGAAATCTATGTCATGGACAGCAATGGCAAAAATCAGCGCCGCCTGACCGACAATCCCAGCCGCGACCTCTATCCCGACTTTGCCCCCGACGGCACACGTCTGACCTTTACCTCCGAGCGCGATGGCAATGAAGAGGTGTATATCATGAATGCCGACGGCAGCAAACAAATCAATGTCACCAATCACCCGGCTGGAGATGCGGTTTCGCGCTGGTCTCCCGACGGCAAAACCCTGCTCTATGTCTCCGACCGCGACAACAATAACGAACTGTACACCATTGGCATTGATGGCAAAGGCGCGAAGAATCTGAGCAAAAATGACAAACAAGATTACGGCGGTACTTGGTCCATTGACGGCAGCATGATTGCCTTTGCTTCAGACCGTGACGCAGGCTCCAATGAAATTTATGTGATGCTGTCCGACGGCAGTAAAGTGCGTCGCCTCACACTGAACGAAGCCCCCAAATTTGGCCCGGTTTTTTCGCGCGACATGAAGCGCCTGATTTTTTCAGGGGCCAAACCCGGCTCAGACAGCTCGCAATACCATGTTTTTCAAATCAATTTCGATGGCAGTGATTTAAAAAACATCAGCCAATCTTCCAGCGATGCGAGTGAAGGAGACTGGTAGCCATGTGGAAGCTGACCGAAGAACAGCAAATGATCCAAAAGACGGTCCGGGAATGGGCCGCCGCCAAACTGGCTCCCGTCGCTGAGAAATACGAACACGAGAAGGTCTTCCCGGTGCACCTCTACAAAGAGTTTGCAGCGTTGGGCTTTCCCGGCATTCGCTACCCCGAAGAAATCGGCGGAGGTGGCGGGGGTATTTTAGACATGTGCATTTGGGTCAAAGAGCTGGCAAAGGTCTTGCCGGGTTTTGCCATTTCCTCTTCGGTGGCCTGCGGCCTGGGTGCAAAAATGCTCTCTTACGGCACCCCCGAACAGCAACAGAAATACCTGCTACCCACCGTCGAAGGCGAGATGATTGGTGCCTTTGGCTTGACCGAACCCAACGCGGGCTCAGATGCCACCAATTTGTTAACCCGCGCAGTTTTAGAGGGCGATGAATGGGTTCTCAATGGTTCAAAGACCTTTATTACCAACGGCTGCATCGCCGATTATGTCTTGGTTTCTGCCCGCACCGACAGCACTCAGAAACCCGGCATTAGCATCTTTATTGTGCCCAAAGATACCCCCGGTATGAGCGCCATGCCCATCGATAAAAACTGCTGGTATTCCTCGGATACGGCCCTGATCTCCTTGGAGAATTGCCGAATTCCCGCCGACCATTTGCTGGGCCCCCTCAACCAAGGTCTGGATTTGCTCACGAAAAACCTCAACGAGGGGCGCGTCACCTTTGCCGCCTTTTGTCATGGCGTAGCTGAAGGCTGTTTCGATGGCGCTCTGGCCTATGTCCATCAGCGCGAAGCATTTGGCAAAACCCTGGCCGACTTCCAAAATACCCAGTTCAAGCTGGCAGAAATGAAAATGAAGCTGGAACTGTCTTGGACATACATCATGCGGGCAGCCGCTGAAGTGGGAGAAAATCCCCAAGCCGCTTTGGCCGCTTCAATCTGCAAAAATTGGTCAGCCCAGATCTCCGAAGAAGTGGCCCGCGAGGCGCGCCATCTGCTCGGAGGCTACGGTTGTATGAATGAATATGCGGTCGGTCGTCTGACCCGCGACGTTTTTGTCTCAGAAGTCGGTGAAGGCACCCGCGAGATCAACTGGCGCGTGATCTGGAAGGCTTTGAACTAATGGCTGTGTTATACTGCCCACAGCACAGCAGAAGGGAGCAAATCAGGTGGAAACCTTAGATGATGACGACCTCTGGCGGATCGATCTGTTTGAAATTTTGGGCATTACCCAAGAGACCGAAAAAGATGATGTGCGCAATGCATACAAAAACCTAGCCAAAAAATTCCACCCAGATCGCTATCCTGCCAACTCAAAAGAACAGGAAGAGGCCAAAGAGCGCTTTTCCATGATCAACCGGGCCTATGAAGTTCTTTCGAATGAGATGAAACGGGCCCAGTACTTAGATACGCGCCGCCTCTTGGCAGAGCATTTGGTCACAGCCCAAAAGGCAGCAGAGGCCACAGCAGCTCAGGCCACAGCGGCAGCAGCAGCGGCTTCCCCCAAAGCAGAAAGCAATGTGGCCAAAACTTCGGCTGAAGAGTACAAAAAAAAGCAATCCGAAGACCAGTACAAAGAAGGCCAGCGCCTCTTTGCAAGAAACCAGCTCGATGAAGCGATCACCGCTTACCAACAGGCCATAGCGTCCTCTCCCAATGTCGCAAAATACCACAGCGCCTTGGGGCAGGCTTACGTGAGTAAAGGTTGGAAGGGCATGGCCCAGTCAGCACTCAAACAGGCCCTTGTACTCGACCCCAAAGATCACACAGCAAAACGCCTATTCGAACCTGAAAAAGCAGCCAAAAAAGGGCTCTTTGATGGTCTCAAAGGTTTGTTTAAAAAATAAATCACCCCAGTGTGAGCCATCTCTCTGTTGAATGGTTTGGGAGTGTGTTATTGTGGAATAGTTCGATTACATAACGGTAAAAAGCCATGAAAAAAGGCATCTGTATAGCCATGAAAAAAAGCCCTCTTTTCCTCAGTCTGTTCGCCGCATCCCTTTTGCTTTTCGCGGGTTGCGAAAATAACGCAGGTAAAAACATCATCGTCTCCCCCAATATCATTGTGGGCGGCGCCACCAGCGGAAGTACTTCTGGTAGCACCAGCGGAAGTACGTCTGGTAGCACCTCAGGTAAAACCACGCCACTCCCAACAGCCACACCAGTTCCCACTGTGACTGATGGTGATGCCGTGAAAAAAGAGATTGAACAGGTGATCAACAAAAACGCCAATGCCATAAATATGAGTGACTATGACGCCTTATTTGCCACTTTACACCCCTCTTCACCGATCAATGCCCAAATACAACAGGCCCGTTTTGAGGGAGTGAACAATTTTGGTACCCTCCAGGAAATTCTGAGTGTAGAAACGACCAATGTTTCCGATGACTCGGCCACAGCCAAAGTCCGCCGTAAAGTGACGAATGCGTTTGGTACCGTGACCGAAGAGGCGTCTTATGCTCTGAAAAAGAACGACCAGCGCTGGGCTATCATGAACGTGGCTGTGACCAGCCAAAGCGCAGGTTAGACCAAAATAGGTGATTCGGTTTTAGGGAGCAGCTGTTTTGCCGAAAACCGAACACCTGTCCCTCTCATATTAAAGTCCTATCAGCAAGCTCAATAGGCTGTGTTTGAACGTTGCTTTTTCATACAACAAAGAGCAGCCCAAGCACCAAGTTCAGCCCGCTCAGCGATTGGGCTTTCCTCTAATACCCAGAACCTAAAACCGACCCTGGGCGTGGGGTGTGCTCTCGTGCCAACCCGCAGGGCTGATGCGCACAAATTCAGCTTTTTCGACCATCTCAGGCAAAGTATGTGCGCCAAGATAGCTCATGCCTGAGCGCAGGCCACCCATCAATTGGCCAATCACTTCGTGGACCTTGCCTTTATAAGGCATGACCGTTTCAATCCCTTCAGGCACATAGCTGTCGAGATCGACCTCGTAGCCTTTTTCGGCACTTTGGCGGTTGCGGGCTGCGTCATACGAAGCCATGCCACGGTAGACCTTGACCTTTTGGCCGTCTTTGATGCGGGTCAAGCCAGGGCTTTCTTCGCAGCCCCCAAGCAGGCCACCCAACATGACCGAGCTGGCTCCCGCAGCAAGGGCCTTGACCATATCACCCGAATAGCGCACACCGCCATCGGCAATCACGGGAATGCCATTGGCCGCTTCGACACAGTCCATCACAGCGGTCAATTGTGGCACGCCTGAGCCGGTCACAATCCGGGTCGAACAGGTCGAACCCGGCCCCACACCGACCTTGATCGCATCAGCCCCAGCGGCAATCAAATCACGGGTGCCTGCGGCAGAGGCCACATTGCCCGCAATCACGTCGATCTGGGGGAATTCAGATTTGATCTGGCTGAGGGTTTCGAGCAGGTATTTAAAGTGACCGTGGGCGATATCGATCACGAGCACATCAACCCCAGCTTTGACCAATTCTTGGGTGCGTTCGAGATAGTCATTTTTGACACCAATGGCTGCCCCCACCAAGAGGCGGCCCTGGGCATCTTTGATGGCCTGGGGGT
>JBIKWL010000092.1:0-22321 GCA_044356335.1 Candidatus Sericytochromatia bacterium | reverse complement strand
TAAATAATTTTAGTCTTCAAGAGCAGCAAGATATTTTGCAAACCTTGCAGAATTCAATCAATGAAAACCCTGTCAAAATTCACCCAGATGATGAATTATTGGGTAATTGGCGCGAAGTTGAATATCCATACAAAAATCTTTTGTCACGCAAAAATTATGAGAAACAGAAATATGAATTGCAGGTGGAATTACTCAAACTGCAAAACTGGGTCAAAGAGTCTGGCAGCCGCGTGGTGATCCTATTCGAAGGCCGGGACGCCGCTGGCAAAGGTGGTACGATTAAACGCTTTATGGAACACCTGAATCCCCGTGGTGCAAGGGTTGTTGCGCTTGAAAAGCCCACCGAAGAGGAAAAGGGCCAATGGTTTTTCCAGCGGTATATCAAACACCTGCCAACCAAAGGTGAAATCGTGCTCTTTGACCGTTCCTGGTATAACAGAGCCGGGGTTGAACGGGTGATGGATTTTTGTACAGATAAAGAATACAGTGAATTTATGCAACAGACACCCGAGTATGAAAAAAATCTGGTTCAAAATGGCATCATCCTGATTAAATTTTGGTTCTCTGTCACCCGGGATGAGCAAAAGAGAAGATTTAAAGAACGAGAAAACCACCCCTTAAAGCAGTGGAAACTTTCCCCGGTAGATAAGGCCTCTTTGGGCAAGTGGGAAGAGTACACCGTGGCCAAAGAGCAAATGTTTTTTCACACAGACACCTCCGACGCCCCCTGGACGGTGATTAAGTCCAATTGCAAAAAACGGGCAAGAATCAATGCCATGCGCTACGTTTTGCATAAAATCCCATACAAAGAAAAAAATATCCTTGCCATTGGTAAAGTTGACCCGTTAATCACCGGACGTTTTAACGAGTTAAATGTCAATCTGGTAAGCAATTAAAAGCCTGACATTCAAAAAAAATGAAATAAAAAGAAGAGAAAGGGATAGGTTTGAAATACTACTCCCTCTTGGCTTTTTGCCTTCTGGTTCTCGTGACCCCTTGCTGGGCTTTGGAAAAAATCCCCGAACCTGTGGGATTGGTCAATGACGCTGCTCAGGTCTTTAAACGCCCGCAAGACTTGGAAGCCCGTTTGTTTCGACTCGAAAAAAACACAGGCGCAGAAATGACCGTGGTGACCCGTCTCTCTTTGCCCAAAGACGAAAGTCTGGAGGCGTACAGCACCCGTTTGTTTAATCAATGGGGCCTTGGCAAAAAACAAGACCAAAACGGATTGTTGTTTTTGCTGGCTTTAAAAGAGCGCAAAATGCGGCTGGAGGTCGGATCTGGCCTAAAGACCCGCCTCTCTGACTCTCAGGCCCAGGCCCTGCTCGATCAGTCCGTGAAACCCAAATTTAAAAATCAGGACTATGATGGCGGTCTCGCTGCGGCGCTGGATCAGATTGAGCAAAAACTCAAACAGAAATCGCTCCAAGAGTTAGAGGCTGGGGTGGAAACCTATGCAGAGCCAGCTGAAAAGGCTTGGATCTGGGGGATTGCACTGCTGGGGGCCGGTGCCCTGTTTCTGCTCTTCGTGGGCTATTGGTTGCTGCGCTTTGTGATGGGTTTTTTCCGCTCTTTTGGCAAAACAATCCGCCAAACCTCAGGCACCAAGCCGACCCGTGGGGTGCAGGTTACAACAGCAGACACAGAGAGCTATTCCGAAGATACTTGGCGCAGTTCATTTAGTTCCGAGAGCGATTCATCCAGTTCTTATGACAGTTTTGGCGGCGGCAGCTCTGATGGCGGGGGAGCCAGTTCGGACTGGTAGCAGACAAGTCTCAACGCAAAATCCCCTTTTCGCGGCTTGCTCAAGCCTGAATCGCTGTTAGCGCAATGGTGTAGACAATGTCTTCGACCAAGGCCCCGCGCGAGAGATCGTTCACAGGTTTATTCAGGCCCTGCAACATCGGGCCAATACTCAGGGCGTTGGCGCTGCGCTGCACGGCTTTGTAAGTGGTATTGCCGGTATTGAGATCGGGAAAAATAAAGACATTGGCTTTGCCCGCCACGGGTGAATTTGGGGCTTTGCTGTGGGCCACGTCGGGCATAATTGCTGCGTCATACTGCAGCGGCCCATCGATCAGCAATTGCGGGTTTTTGGCTTTGGCAATTTCAGTCGCTTTGCGCACCTTTTCGACATCGGCTCCTCCGCCTGAACTGCCTGTGCTGTAGGAGATCAGCGCCACCCGTGGTTCGAGACCAAATTTGGCGGCGGAATCGGCGGATTGCAGCGCAATTTCAGCCAATTGTTCAGCTGTGGGGTCGGGGTTGATCGCACAATCGCCATAGACCAACACCCGGTCGGGCAAAAGCATAAAAAAGACCGAAGAGACCAGGCTGTTGCCGGGGGCCGTCCGGATCAGACTCAAGGCCGGTCGGATCGTATCCGCGGTGGTGTGAACCGCGCCCGAAACCAAGCCATCGACCTGACCCTGTTGCAACAACATCGTACCCAGCACCACGCGGTCAGAGAGATGATCGCGGGCCATGTCTGCGCTCAGCCCTTTGTGTTTACGCAGGGCCACCAAGGATTCGACCAGTCCCTCTTTGAGCGTTTCGGGCGACCAAATCTCCAAGCCCTGGATGTTCAGATCAATGCCATTGCGGTCGGCTATTTCCTGGATTTCCGTTGGTTCACCCAACAGGATACAATGGGCAATCCTGCGCCGGGCACAAATCGCCGCCGCTTTGATCGTGCGGGGTTCATTGCCTTCGGGCAACACAATCCGTTTGCCTGCAGCCCGGGCTTTTAAGGTCAGCATATGTTTAAACGCCACAGGTGAGAGCACGGTCTCTTGAATTTCTTGGGCCTGTTTGTCCAACCATTGGCCATCGAGATGGCCTGCAACATATTCTTTGACCTTGTCGATGCGTTGCCGATCGTCGAGGGGCAATTCATGGGGGTAATTTTGCAGCAGTCGGGCAGTCGCCCAGGTGTCCATGGCCAGGCTTAAAACGGGTAAACCGGCCCGAAATGCGGGTTTACACAATTCTTCAATATTCGGCGGAATGGCCAGTCCGCCAGTGAGCAAAAGCCCCCCCAATTTGGTGCCGTTCTGAGCCGCCAAACTGGCAGCCATCAGAATATCCGTGCGATCACCCGCCGTGACCAAGAGCGAGTTGGGTTTTAAATGGGAGTGCAGATGCGCGGCAGTGCGTGAACAGAGCGCAATTTGGCGCACGCGGCGGTGGGCCATATCCCCGGGATATAACACTTCGGCTTTGAGATAGCGGGCCAAATCTTGCACGCGAGGGGCTGCCAATTCGGGATCCCAAGGCACTGCGCCGACCAGGGGAAAGTCTGCCTGTTGGAAGAGTTCAAGGGCCTGGATTTCTGCGGTTTTTTGCAAAATATCTTGGGGGCTGGGAGTCACCGACATTTGGGAAAGGGTGTCTTCACCGCGCAGCCCCCCCACTTTGTTGACAATACAGCCAATCACTTTGCCTTGGCCCAGTCCGCCATAGGAACTGGCAGATATTTCGATCCGGTTGGAGAGTCCTTCCAGGTCGTGACCCTCTGCAGAAGCCACCAACAGGACCTTTGCCCCCAATGTTCTGGCCATTTCGCGGTTGAGACGTACGCCAAAGGTCAGGGTATCTGTGTTGATCAGGCCTTCGACAATCAAAATCCGTTTGCTGCCTTGCAGACAATCGCAGTGAGAGAGGATTTTTTCGAGCAGCAATTCGGTTTGCCCTGCTGAGACCAGATTTTCGGCCTCTTCCAGGGGCAAAGAGGCCTGGGTCATAATTTCTGAACCCACTTTGACCAGATCTGAAGAGCGATCCCCTGCAAATTGTTCAATCGGTTTAAAAAAGCCCACGGGATAGCCGCGCTCTTCAAAGGCGCGCACGAGCCCAAGGCTGATCGAAGTCAGGCCAACGCCACTGCCCACCGGGGCCAGTAATAAGATTTGGGTCATTTGTTTTCTGCTTTCATTTTTTCAAAAGATTCCCGCGCAATCATGCGCTCCTCTTGGGTTGGAATGACCCAGACGGCAGGCTGTTCGTGCAAAGAGATTCGCGCCTCTTGCCCCTGACAGCCAAAATTTAACTCTGGATCCAGCAAAAGACCCAAAAAACCCAAATGGGCCACGATCCGCTCCCGCACCCAGGCCGAATTTTCGCCGATGCCGCCCGTAAAGACCAGGCAGTCTAAGCCCCCCAAACCGACACAGAGCGCGGCCGCTGCTTTTGCGGCCCGGTAGGCAAAGATCTCAAGTGCGAGGGCCGCGCCGGTATGTCCCTCTTGCCGGGCCCGATCGAGGCTGCGCACATCATTGGAGAGCCCTGAGAGCCCCAACAGCCCCGATTCTTTGTTTAAAAGGCGATTGAGGGCTTTGGTGCTCAGGCCTTTTTGGCTGAGCAAATAGAGCACAACGCCGGGATCGAGATCCCCGCAGCGGGTGCCCATCACCAGTCCTTCGAGGGGGGTCATGCCCATCGAGGTATCGACAGATTTTCCGTTTAAGATCGCAGCCATACTGCAGCCATTGCCAAGATGGGCCGTGATCACCCGCTCTGCAGCATGGGGATCTAAGGTCTTTAAACGGGCGCTGACAAATTGGTGGCTGCTGCCATGAAAGCCATAGCGCCGAATGCCGTCTTCGGTATACAGAGACGAGGGCAAGGCGTAGCGGTAGGCCACTTTGGGCATACTCTGGTGAAAGGCGGTATCAAAGACGGCATATTGCGGCAAATCTGGCCATTCATTCAGGGCCGCTTCAATCCCCTGAATATTGGCTGGATTGTGCAAGGGGGCCAGGGGTATCAGGGACTTGAGCACGTCTAAGACTTTGCCATTGAGATGGGTGGTGTTTTTAAAGCGCTCACCGCCATGTACCACCCGGTGGGCAATGGCTGCAATACGCGGGCTGAGGTTTTGCCTTGAGAGCAGCGCTTTTAAAGCAGACAAGGCTTCGGGCAAATGGGCAGATGGGGGCAATTCAAGTTCCTTTTTTTCGGGAAAATGGACCCAAAAGCTGCTTTGTGTCTCTCCCAGCCGCTCGGCAATGCCCTTTAAAATTTCGTGCTCTTGTGGCAATGCCAACAGGGAAAATTTCAGGGACGAACTTCCTGCGTTTAAAACCAGGATCAAGGTCGATTCTTGCATGGGAGGGGTCTGCCTTTATCTCTTGCTGCGCAACTCTTTGCGGGGAATTTTTCCATCAGCAGCCAGCATAACAGGTTTAATTGGCTGGCGTGAACAGGGCATGACTTGATCTGAATCAATCCTCACCGTGATACCCGTCAATCTGGAACCATTGCAGAGAGAGCGGCCCGCACCTTGGAAAAGGGAACCTTTTCCAAGGCCCCAAACCCTGGCAATTGCTTCAGCTTGAGCCGTGTACTCAGCGGCGTGTTAATGCCACAGAGAAATTTACAGCGCTGCCCCAACGTGTCGTGTTTGCCCAGCTTTTCGGGCAGGCCTTGCAAGAGGGGTGTCAGTTCTTGCTGCGTAAGGGGCGCCTCAGGCAGAATGGCTGGGATCTTTGCCGCCCCCTGCAGACAGACCGAACAATGCCCGCAGGCCTGGTTTAAAATTTCGCCAAAATAGGCGGCCAAGCGCCCACTGAGGCAATCGGGGCTTTCAAACAGTGCCAACATCTCTGAGATCCGCTCGACTTCTTTGCGCTCTTTGTCGGCAAAGACCTGCCCCAGCTCTGTCGCCAAAATATCGGGGTCAAAATCCTGCCTGAGAATTTCGAAGGCTTCAACCGCCTGTTTGGTCTCCAATTCAATCCAGCCCTTTTCGGCAAAGTAGTCCAGGGCCACAATCACCCGCTGCCGATCGCTTTGGGGATAAATTTCAGGCACTTTGTCGACATGTACACGGGTCCAGACCCGTTTGCTTTCACTGGCCTGAAAAAGGGCCGAGACAAAGTCCCGGCGCTCGCCCTGAAACTGTTCCACAATGGCCTCAAGCGGGCGTTTGAAGCGCAGGGAATAATCGTCAAAGCGCGTGAATTTGGGTCTGAGAATGCCCCGCAGATCGAGATAGACCAAGAGGGTCTTGAGCGGCAATTCGCGGATATCAAAGTCCTGGGAGAGACTGCGCATTTTGACCTCCCACAGCGGTTCGGGATGCCTGTGCAAATGCAAAAGCAAGGCCTGCAGCGCTTCGGGGCTGGGGGTATCGCCATAGATAAAATTTTCGAGCACCGGCACCCGTTCGCGGCTGGCCAGCACCTCGCAAAAAGCCGAAGCGCCATCGCGGCCTGCACGGCCAATTTCTTGGCTGTAATTTTCGATCGACTTGGGCAAATCAAAGTGGATCACTTGGCGGATATTGGCTTTGTCGATGCCCATGCCAAAGGCAATGGTGGCCACCACACAGGGGCAATCACCTGCCAAAAAGCCGTTTTGAATGGCCTCGCGCTCGGCACTTTCGAGCCCGGCATGGTAGGCCTTGGCTGGCAGGCCCACGGCCTGCAATTCTTTGGCCACCCACTCAGCCGACTTTTGCAAAGTGACATAGACAATCGTCGGGGCCTGCGGATCTGCCTGCAAACGCCGGATCAAATGGGCCAATTTCTGAGGCTCGGGCAGGGGGGTGACCTGAAGGTTTAAATTGGGCCGGTAAAAACCGGTCAGGGTGACATTTTCGGGCGGAATCTCAAATTTGAGACACATGTCTTGGCGCACCTCGGGGGTGGCGGTGGCCGTGAGCAGCAGCACCTGGGGCAGGGCAAATTCCTGCCGGTATTGCGGCAGCTTGAGGTATTCTGGCCGAAAATTGTGGCCCCATTCGGAGATGCAGTGGGCCTCGTCCACCACCAACAAGGAGAGCTTGAGGCGCTTCAATTGGGTGCGAAAGCGCTCATTGCGAAAGCGTTCGACCGAAATCATCAAAATTTTGAGTTGGCCTTGGCGGGCCTGATTCAGAATGCTGTCGTAGTCTTCGCGGCTGAGGCTGGAATCGAGGCGGGCAGCGGCTATGCCCTGGCGCTGCAAAAAATCAATTTGGTCTTTCATCAGCGCCAGCAGGGGAGAGACCACCAGGGTCAAATGGGGCAAGAGCAGCGCTGGCAGCTGGTAGCAGAGCGACTTGCCCGCGCCGGTGGGAAAGATGGCCACGGCAGATTGATCTGCCAGCAGGCGCTCAACCACTTCGCGCTGACCTGGGCGGAAGGTCTGAAAGCCGAAGTGCTGTTCGAGGGCGGTTTCGAGGGCGGGTGTGGGTTGCTGACTATTTACGGGGGAGAGGTTCATCAGGGCATCTTAACATGCTTTTGGGGCGCATTGAGACCGCTTGTGGCATCTGTTATGATAAAGAAAAACAGGAGCTGTGAGATGGCGCTGTACGACCAAAATTTGAATCAAAAGATCAACGCCCTTCCCCCTGAAATGCAACAGGAAGTTGTGGATTTTGTTGAATTTCTGGCATCGAAATATCTGCGAAAAAATCAAACAGAACAGCCTTTGGGTGATGGATCTCCAGATGCCCAAATATCTGATGTGTCAAAATCCGAATCAAATGAATTATCCGCTTATGATATGGCCCAACGCCTGGGATTGGTTGGGATCTTCAATGGTCCTGGTGACCTTTCTACCAACAAAGCTTATTTCGAAGATTTTGGTAAATAATGCGTCAGGTAATTTTAGATACAGGTCCCCTTGTTGCTTTAATGGATCGACAGGATCGCCATCATTTATGGGTTCAATCTCAATTAAAGAATTTAACATTTCCTCTGTTAACTGCAGAGGCTGTGATTATTGAAACTTGTTTTTTGCTTCAGAGACAGGATTCCTCACTCGTTTCTTTGGTCTTTAATGCTCTCAAAAATGGTTTTATTTCAATTCCATTTGTTCTAGACCAAGAACATCAGCCAATTCATATACTTCTAGAAAAATATGCCTCTGTTCCTATGTCTGTCGCAGATGCGTGTTTGGTCAGAATGAGTGAAACTTGGGGGCAGGCCCATGTTTTTACCTTAGACAGTGATTTTCGGATTTATCGAAAAAATCGCAATGAAATCATTCCATGTATAATTCCTGATCAAAGATAATTGAAATCTTTATTCCTAATAAATCATGACCCAAACTGAAAATCATCTGCTCAAGCCTCTGCATCGGCAGTATTTTGAAAACAACCAAGGGGTCTGGCAGTGGCATTTGAATATGACTGTGACAGATTGGCCGGGTTTTTGGCGTGCAGATTGGCCTTTGGCCATGAAGCTGCGCTTTGTGAGCATGTGGCTCAGTCATTCACAGCTGGGGGGATACGACCTGCGCACGGAAGTGCGCTTGAAAGGGGAGGAGACCGTTTTTCACCGCACGCGATTAAGCAAAGGGGCTTTGACGCTGTATCTGAGTGAAAAACAGTTTGAATTAGATCCCGATGGGCAGAGCCTGACGCTCACAGGACAGGAATACCTGTGGCCCAATTTGAATCAAGGTCTGCCTTTTGTGCCTTTGCAGGGTCGGGTTTTATCTGCGACTTCCGCTGAATATGCCATGCCTTTTATGGGCTTGGTTTGTCCCTGTGTGACCCATTTGGATCGGGTCAAAGACGAGATAATCTTGGAAACTGGCTGGATGAAGCTGGTCTTTCGGCTGCGATAATCTAATTTAACTCTTTTAGGTTAATTATTTTTAAAGTAAAGTGTAGCGCTTAGCAGGGCTATCTTTCATACAGGGATTTAGCTAAAATGAGGAGCATGTCCCTTTCTATTCGTCAGCCTGTCGCCACCCCCTATTATTTCACAAAGACCGAGCCGGTCCCCAAATCGCCGCCCGTCTCGGATAAAACTCTGGCCGTGAATCTGACTCTTCCAGCTCAAGAGCAGCTACCCAAAGCCCCCCTTCAGGGCAGAGCCGCCCCAGTAGATGCCGCAGTCAGCGCCCTGTTTGACCAGGTCATAACCCAGCTAGAGCAAGCCCCAGACGACACAGAAATGCTCAAAATTAGCCTGGGAGATCAGATCTTGGAAATCCCGTTCAAGCAGTTGGACCGGGCTGAACTGTTTAATGCCTTGGGGCGGGCCCTAAAAAACTTTCAACCGCAAGAAACGCCTGCTGGCTTGGCAGAAACAGAACAAATGGCAGCGCCGCTGATCAAAGCGATGTTATCACCGCCAGTCGTTGTCCAGAAAGAGCTGACCGAAAAGCAAACCCTCGCTGCTTTGGCAAAATTTCCGCCGCAAGCGGTCACACCCGAAAATTTATCCAAATTGACCCGCTGGTTAGCCGTTTACAATGCCACTTCGCAATCCAGCAAACCTGCCTTGCCACCTGAATTGATCGCCAATCTGGAAACACTCTTTGTACTTGAAGCAGCCAAGAAATCCCCAGCTGAACAACAGAAAATGCTCAGTATGCTGCCAGATTTAGATGCCTCAGATCTGCAGCTGTTTAAAGCCCGAGGCAGCTTGGCATTGCTGGGGCAGTTGAAAAACAAGTCGGATTCCTTGACTACGTTGCCCAAAGAACTGCGTGAAACGCTGACCCATCAGGTCAATCAGTTTTTGAAAATGTCGGGCTCCAGTTTGCAACTCACTTCGCTAAAACAAGCAGATTTGAGCGCAGCGGTGAAAGAATTGGAAAGCGAACTGGGGCTGCCTATCAGTGGCAGCCTGAGTGTGGAGAATCTGCGCCAAATTGAAAAGGCGCAAAAAAACCTGTTCGTGATTCAGAGCAACGTGCGCAATATTGTGCATGATGAAATTTTAGAGGGGCCGAACCGCACAGAAAGCTTGCAAAAGAGCTTGGGCAAAGGAGAGGTGATCAATCAAAAGGCAGCCTTACAAAATTTACAGGTCCTGCGTCAAAACTATTTTTGGCTGACAGACAAACGCCTTCCCACGGATAAGTTCAGTCTGGACCTGTATTTTGACACCATGAAAGCCCGACAAAGCTGGTTGAGCGAAAAACAGGAAACCCAAAGTCACCACCATATTTATACCCCCCAAGACGCCCGATTGGTGGGGCAATTGCTGCAAAGCCAACCGCGTCAAAGAGCCTTGTTTGGAGATTTAGCGACCTTGGCAGCCGATGGGACCCAACTCACACTCAAGCAGCGGGCAGCCGTACAAAAGCTCTTAGATAATCCCAAGCTCTTTGACTACACCTTTAGCATCCATGTGGGAGACAAAGAAAAAAATGGCAAGGTAGATATGACCTTGCACCCCGCAAACCGTGAATACAGCTTTCTTTCTGCAGATAAATTGCAGGCGCTGGTTAACGTGCTGGCCTTGGAGAAGGTCAAATTGGGCGAAGAGGGCAATCTCCAAGGAATATATCTGCCAGAATTTGTCGATGGTCGGGAGCAAGCGGCCAAGATATACAATGCGACCAATTATGAAGGAGATGGTTTTTGGGCTGCTCTTGGGGCCACCGGTTGGGGAACCGACGAAACGACCCTGATGGAAACTCTGAAGAATGCCCAGGCGAGTCGGGGGCAAATCATGGCGCTCAAACGCGATTATGAACGCTTGTACCAGACCAGTCTGAAAGATGAAATTGAAGATGAACTGGGGGGCGGGCTCTTGGGAGAGGCCTTGGCCTACGAGGCCTCGCCAGGGGAAGACATGATTGCCGAGCAGCAGGTGGGCAGCGGCAAACAAGCAGAATTTATGCTTGCCAAATTTAAGCCCATAATTGATCAAATCGGGGCAGACAACGGGGTGATTGCCTGGAGTGTGGGCCACAGTAAAGCAGATTACCTGCGCCAAAAAGAGTTAAATGCACTTTACGCGGATGCCAAAGACACCCTCCAAACTTGGAAAGCCTCCCCCAACGATACGGCCTTGGAAAAAAAACTCCTGGGACTGACTTCCAAAATCCTGATTCGCCTTCAAGCAGATTCTCAGGCAGATAATTATTACACCCGATCCAAAGATTCCGCCGTGGCAGTGGCCAAAAATGTGGCCATTGTCGCGACGGCCACGGTTGTTACCGTCGCCACGGCTGGGGCTGGTGCGCCGCTTTTGGCGGCTGCAGCAGCAGGCACGGTTGCCGGGACGGCGGTGGCCTTTTCAGGAGAAGCAAGCGATCAATTGGGAACCTATCTCGGAGAAAGCCACCGCAACGCGATTTCTCAACAGATCACCACAGAGCAAACCGCCAATGTCGCAGCGATTCAAACCGAAGACAGCGAGCTCAAAACCAGGGTCTTGGCTGAACTAGATAGCAAAACCAAAGGGCTACAGCAGGCCCAATCACAGCGCCAGGTCTTTGATACTGATCAACTCTGGCAAGCCACTTTTGAAGGCTTTAAAACCTCCCTTGTCACTTCCGTCACCACGGTGGCCACCATGGGCATGACCCAATTTGCCTCAGCTGGCAAAGTCAAAGCCGCCTTTGAGTCCATGGGCAAAGCGGGTAATTTGAGTCGCCAAATGCTGATCAACGGCCTCTCGGGCGTCACGGGAGATGCCGCAGGGCAAATTTTGGCCCCCTTGCATCTAAAAAAACATGACAAAGCCGGTGCCCAAGCGGTTATCGGTCAAATGAAGGCACATTTGACCCAAAACACAGCCACCATCAGTGCCTTGGAAAAAGAGAAGACCCTGCTTCAGGCCAAGATCAGCGCCTTTTACAGCAGCCAGGGCAGCGAAAAGTCGACCCAGGGAAAAGTCACTCAGATTACCACCCTCAAAATAAAGCAACCCTCTGAAGCTGAAGTGAAAGCGCTTTTTGCCAACCAATTACGTTTGCAAGAACTTGAAGGGGTGATCAAGGACCTCGGCGAAAGCAATCAAGTGGTGCAAAAAGATATTGAAAAAATCGAAAAAAGCCTGAACAGTGCCTCACCGCTGGAGTGGAACAGCGAAGAGTGGCAACAAATCACTGAGCACTTGGGACGCAATTTGGCGATTTCCTTTGTCGCCGGGGCGGCCTTGAATCTGATCAATGGGAACAAATTGGTCTCACGCCTGGCCTTTAATACGGCCTCCAGTGCCACAGAGACCGTGGCGCGCAATGCAATTGAAAAATATGTCGATGGCAAAGCCAACAAAGACCTCTTTGAAGGCATGGTGCAAAACGTGCTCACCAGCCTTATTTCCGGTGAGGCCAATAACCTAATTCAACAGCGCCAAATGACAAAAATGGGCTTAAATAGCACTGCTGAAGGTCGGCTAATGCTACAGCTAAAAGCCGATGACAATCCCACCACGCGCAATTTACACGGGCTGCTCTCAGCGGCGGGGTTTAAAGCCGAAGCCCCCGAAACCCATGGCCCGGCAGTGGCCAAGGTATTACAAAACCACCCCGAATTCAGTGGTTTTGTGAATGGCCAATTACACAAACAAAGGATTTCAATGGCCCAGGAATTTTCAAAGCAAATTGCAGAAACGGCCCAAAAGGCCCACCCCCAAGCCGATGGAGAGAAAACGGTCACCCGTTTCTGGGAGGCCCAAGAACAAATTTATCTGTTGGAACAAAAAAAACTGGGCTTGGCAGATACCCCAGATAGCCCAGAAAAAAACCACCAACTGGTTGAAATCGACAGCCAACAACAGAACTGGAAAAACACGGCTGAAGCCATAGCAACAGGGAAACAGGCCGTTGATGCCCAAGGTAAGGTGATGGGTGAACAAATAGCCCCAGAAATAGCCCCAGAAACAGCCGCCAAACTCCCCATCGCAGAAGTGGGCCAGCCGATCAAACCTATGCCGAGCTCAGAACCCAGCCAACGGACCCGCGAACTGGCCAGCCGTTTGGAAGTCATGGCACAAGGGGATCCATCTGGCCTGCGCAAAATCCAACAGGTGTTGGGCGAAAGCGCAGCAGGGATCGGCGATGACATCAAGGCTGAATTCCTCACACGGGTGGAAAGCCGCCTCAAAGACCCCATTTTTCAGGGCAAATCTGTTTTTGAGGTGATGAAGTCGGTGGTCAAAGACGATCCTGCTCTTTTCACCAAAAAAGGCGAAAAGGTTCCTTTGAGTGTATTGCAAGCGGAGGGCTCGTTCAGTCGCGTGGTGACGATGACCGCTGTGTATCGGGAGTATATGAGTGAGGGAACCCGGCAAAATCTCAAGGATCAATTCGGGATTGCCAATGACAAAGAGTTTGCCGCCCGGGTCAAACAAGACCCCAGCTTTTTCCGTCTGGATATGCTCAATCCCGAAGCCCTGATCTCGGGGGGCAACGACACCGCTTGGTGGTCTCCCAAAGGCCAGTCTGAGGCCAAGACGACCAGCGCTCTGGCCCAGGAAGTGGCGGTGGATCCCAAGCGGTTTGAATCAGGCACCCTACGCCTCTCGATTGAACCCGAAGCCCTCTATGAAATGGGTCTGCGCAAGCCCACGGCCCTGGACGGGATGTTTGAAGAATGGCGAGAAGTGGGGGCCGATGAAGCACTTGGGCGCACAGACCAAGGCAATAAATCCGAGGGGGTGATCGGCGGGATTCCCCTCAATAAAATGGGCAGCATCGAAATTTTCAGTGCGCAGGGTCGGGTTCAACTCAATTTAGAAACCGTGGAACGCTCCCAACGCCTGCAAGAAGCGGTGGCTCTGCGCGGAGGTAAACCTGAAATAGTCGAGGCAGGTCAGAAAAAGATCAATCAAATCCTCAATGAAGCCGCCAGTGGGATTACAGCGGAGATCAAAGCTGAATTTTTTAAGCGGGTTGAAGTGGCGTTGCAAGACCCCAAATACAAAGACAAATCTGTCTTTGAAGTGATGCAGAAGGTGGTCTCAGATGATCCCAAACTCTTTACCAAACAGGGAGAACGTATCCCGCTCGACGCGCTCAGGGCCGAAGGCACCTTTAGCCGAGTGGTAACCATGACAGCCGTTTACCGCGAATTCATGAGCGATGCCACCCGGTCGCTGCTCAAAGATCAATTCGGCATTACCAATGACAAAGAGTTTGCTGCCCATGTCAAAGCAGACCCCTCTTTCTTTTCGATGAATTTGATCGACTCCAATGCGCTGATCTCAGGTGGCAATGAAACGGGTTGGTGGTCGGTCAAAGGGCAGTCTGAGGCCCAGAGTACAGAAGCTTTGGCCCAGGAATTGGCTGTGGATCCCAAGCGTTATGAAGCAGGCACCCTGCGTTTTTCGATTGAACCCGAAGTGCTGTATCAAGCGGAAGTGCGCAAACCCACGGCCCTCGATGGCATGTTCAAAGAGTGGGTCGATGTCCCCCCTGATCAGGTCTTGGGCAAAACCGAGGGCAATAAATCCGAAGGGGTCGTGTCTGGGGTTCCCCTGAAACAGGTTGGCAGCATTGAATATTTTACCCAAACGGGCCGCGTGGAGGTCAACGATGGTGGTTAAGTTAACGAAAGCAAAGGGGCTCCCCCAGGTGGGGTGCGTCGAAAACAGAGCGTGAACAAGGAAATACAAATGAGCGATTGGAAAAGCGAAATTCGCAATCAATTAATGGATGGGGCGCCTTGGGGCGAAAAAAATGATCTCTGGCCCTACGAAGGTTTGGAACGCCAATTGCTTTCTGCCAGTCCAGAAGAGCGGCCAGCCCTGGTTCAGGCCTGTCAGGCTTTAATCACCGACGCCGATCCACAGGTGCGCACAGGCATTGTGGCCATTTTGAGTGAAATTGCCCCAGATGTGGGCTCTGAATGGATCTACAGCCAATTGACCCATCACCCCCAACTCTTTGTGCAGGTCGCGCCCAAAGGGGCCAAACTGCCGCACCCCAGCTTGGACAAAGAAATTCTGCTGGCCATGGCCCAGGTGGTGAAAGCCACCGATCAGAATATTATCGCCTATCTGCGCGAAGCCGCCCGGATCCCCGACTGGGGCACTTGGTTGCTGCCAACTTTGGCCAAGGTCGACAGCGACTGGCTGGTGGCCAATGCGGCAGAACTGGTGCCCCATAAAGTGGTCAGTGTGCTTTTGCAATTAAGTCCCGATCAACGCCGCCAAGTGATTGCCCAATTGGCTCCCTGGCCACAAGAGACCTTGGATAATATATCTGCTCAATTCTGGAGGCAGTTTGAACCCGCTGAAGCCCAGGCCCTGCAAGCCCTGATGCGGGGCAAGTGAACGATGCCCCCTCAGATCGTCTTTTTACACGGCCAAGAGTCAGGCCCCTTTACCAGATAAAGTGAACTCAATGGCCTTTGTCTGCGTCTGTTGAAAATCGACTGACTAAATTTCTCCGAGGAAAATATGAAAAAATGGATTCCCCTGGTTTTTCTGCTGAGTGCCTGTAGCGCAAACAACCAACCGTCTCAAACCAAAGCACCCAGCGTGGGAGCGGGTTTATTGGTTCAAGTCTTGTCCCCGATTTGCAACAAAACCCTGCAAGAACAGAAGGTGATTCCGGATGCGGCTCGCAACCTGGGCGTCAATGAAGCCGCTGTGTGTGAATGTGGCTTGCGCAAAGTCGAAACCAAAGTCGCGGCCAACCCTGCGCGGGTCTTGGTGATTATCAACAGCACGGACGCTCAGATCAGCTTTTTAAAAGAAGTCGGGGCTGAATGTGCTGGCGAACTGGCCCAAAAAGCGGTGGCCGGTGTCTTGAATCCCGGTGCCAGCCCAACGCCTGTCCCTAACAACCCCTAAGAGGTCACCCATGTTGAAACGCACTTTCTCCAGTTTATTGCTCACATCTTTGCTACTGCCAGGTCTGGCCTGGGCCGGTCCGAATGAGGACCTCTCCACAGGCATGCGCGAGGGCAAATTGGGTCTGGTTGAGCAGGCAATCTTGCAGGGCGCCAATCTCAATCAGGAGGTCCAGTTTAGCGAGTATGAGCAATGGACGCCCCTAAAGTGGGCTGTTTTGCGCGGTCATCTGAAGGTTGTGAAGTTGTTGCTGGCCAAAGGTGCCGCCCCCAAGCTCAAGGAGAATGAGTTTGTTACCACCCTGATGTGGGCTGTTTTGGGGGGCCATCTCGACGTGGTGCAGTACTTGGTGGAAAAAGGTGCTGACCCCAATGTCAAAAACAAGGGGGGTGAGACGGCCCTGATGTATGCAGCCAAAAGTGGAAATCTGGACATTTTGAAGTATTTGCTGGAGAAGGGGGCTAACCCCAATGCTCAAGATGCGAATGGCTGGAGTTCCCTGGCGTTGGCTGCCATGTGGGGGGATCTGAAACAGATTCAGTTGCTGGTGGCCAAGGGTGCTGACATCCATGTCAACGCCAAAGATGGCACAACCATCCTGATGGCAGCCGCTGTGAGTGGGAATCTGGAAGTAATGAAATATTTGCTCTCGCTCGGACTGGACCCCAAAGCCAGAAACAAAGAAGGTCAAACCGTCTTTGATCTCGCTCGGCAATATGGTTATACAGAGCTGAACAACTACCTGAGCAAGCTGAAATAGGACTCCAGCGATTAATCTGCAAGAGGCGAATAATAGGCGAAACTCAATGACACACCTGCTTTTTTTACATGGCCAAGAGTCTGGCCCCTTTGGCTCAAAGTACCAAACGCTGGCGGCGGCTTACCCTGAGCGGGTGCTCTCGCCCGACTTTAGTGGCCAAGACCTGTCTCTGCGCCTGGAAACCGCCAAGGCCTTTATCTCTGGGCTGACCGAGCCGCTGATTCTGGTGGGCAGTTCGCTGGGGGGCCTGCTGGCGGTAATGCTGGCTGAAGCCCTGCCCGGCCGCTTTGATGGCCTGCTCTTGCTGGCTCCCGCTTTGCATTTGCCTGAGGGCCAGCTTTTTCCGCAATTGCCCAAGCAGACGGTGGTTTTGGCGGGCCTGCAAGACACGCTAATTCCCGCTGAACCGCTCAAAGCCTGGTGTGAGGCCCGGCAGGTGCCTGTGTTTTGGGTGGACGACGATCATCGCCTGGGCAGTTCGCACGCGCGGATGCTGGAATTGCTGGCGGGGATGTTTGAGACTCTTTAGTCTTGGGAAGACTTTGGCCAGGGGCTTTGATGCCAAACGGCCAATGTAACCCAAGGGCCTCCAAATTAACACTCACGAGAAGCCTTTGGCTGGTGTATGCGCAAGCAAATGAAAAAAGATTTTGTAACCTTTTTCTTTTTTCAGCGTTTAAGCTAATATCCCAGTTTTATAGGAGCCTCGATTATGTCTTATCTGAAACCCCTTTTGTTTACCCTGATTGCAACATCTGCACTGAGTGCCTGCCAAGTTGAACCTCAAAAGTCTGTTTTAAAGTCTCCAATGCGTGATCGCATGGAGACCAGGCAAAAAAAATCTCTGAATTGGTCGATTACCCGCAAATCAAAAGCCAATCTTTTTACCAATTGCGCAGCCCCCACCAACAAAACAAATATATCTTTGACAAAGTAGAGGCTTATCTGCAAGATCGGTTGATTCGCAGCCAAGATTTTTCTCATGGCTTTTATGTGCAACAACTCAACAAACTCCCCCCAACCTTGGCGCGCAGTTATGCCACATATTATCTGGAAAAAGAACTTAAAATAGACGGTTTCGAAGGCTATTTTCGCCGCTGTAAGGGCTTTTTATTGTCTCAGGCGATTCAGGGGTATCAGGCTATGGGGCTCAAAACCCAGGGCCAAATCTTACAAGCAGCGGGCCATATTTATGCCAAAGCCAAAACACCGCATGCAAAGCTCAAGCAGAACACGCTCAAACTGGATCAGCTTTGGGCTGGCAGAGAAGACAAGATTCAAGTCTCACGGGCCGCTTATTTCGGGCAGGAGATTCAAAACTGGGAACTCGTACAGATGTAAACGCGAGAATGAAATTCAAGCCTTGCGCAGAAAGAACTGATCCGCTTTGCTGATTTTTTTGAGCGGCAATACGGTGAAAATCTTTCAGAGCAAGAACTGCCTTTGCCACAACTGCTCGAAAACCTCAACCTCAGTCGCAATGACCAGCTCAATTTGGCGGGTTTGCCGACCGCATCGAGATAATCGGCCCAGGGCATTTGCCGAATAACCTGAGCATTGCAAATATCAAATATGGCAACTCCAATATCCGCAATCCGATTCTGGCTTCGTTTGCAACCAAACTCTTGCCTTACCGAGGACTGAGCAACGGGATTCGCCGGGCCTTAAAGGCCTATCCCCAGATAGATTTTGTGGATGACCGGGATGGCAACCTGTTTAAAGCGATTATTTACAAGGGTCTCTCTCTGCAAAAAAATATCCAATGAGAGAACAAATCTCGCTGTGAAAGACTGTTTCCTTCGTTTTTCAGGTTTCAGGGGCATCAGACTTGAGCGGGTGATTTTAAAACTTCTCTTGAAGAAGTTCTCAAGCTATTTCGCCAAAATGGCCAGAACAGTCTCTTCTGTCTGAAAAAGACTGTGTGCAATGTATTGTACAAACGGGGCCAACTCTCCCTGATCGGCCTGGTTGATCGCTTGAATATACTGTCGGAGCTCTTCTGAACGAATCACAGCAGGAGGGTATCCCGCCTGAATCAAAAGACAATTCATCAATAAACGTGCGCCACGGCCATTTCCATCATCAAAAGGATGGATGCGCACCATATTATAGTGGGCCAGTGCTGCTTTTATAATCGGATGAATGTCACTGGACTGATGAATCCACTCTACCAAAAAGGCCATTTGCGCAGGTACCTGTGTTGGCTCAACATAATAGTGCATGGTGCCATCGAGCTGTAAAACACTGTTTGAATCGAGTTTATACCGGCCAGGATGAGCCGCTTTCTGTGTTCGTTGACCAAACTGATCCAGAGCTGGGGTGGATTTAACTCCATGCAATAACAAAGCGTTCATTTCTTTGATAAAGCTCTCTGAAAGTGGTCGGTTCTGGGCAATAAATTCATAGAGTAAGTCAATGGCTTCTGAGTGGTTTCGCACATCTAAGAAGTCTTTTAATGGCTTTCCTTCAATGGTTAAACCATACTGCAGAAAAAAGATGGTATCGCCCAGTGACAGGGTGCTGCCTTCCAATGCATTGGTATGGTGAGTCCACTCCGTACGCAGTTTTGTATGAACAGCATTCCATTTATGCGCGATATCTGTCATCGTGCGAAACGCGTCAATCGCTATTTTATGTTGATCAACTTGCTTAAGGATGGCTTGAAGTTCGGGAGATGAAGGCAGTACATAAAACCGGGCATACTCAGGAATATCGTTAAGCTCGTCTCTGCTGGTGAGTGTATTCATACTGACTTTTATAACCCTATGTGTCAGGCTGGTTGTCTGGGCAATTGAAAATAACTATCTGCCAAACACCAGCTGCTTTAACTCATTTGCTGTGCTAACTTTAGGAAGCCTTCGAGAATGCCAAAATCGGCTCATTCCCTTCGGTGGTGATACTCACATTATAGCTGAATGGCTGATCAGAGGTCTTAACGGTGTACGGCGAGTAAATAGGGCGAGTATGAAAAGAAGGTGCAGACGGCAAACAAAGACCCCGCACCGCAAACTCCCCATCATTCTCATTGATGAGGAATCCAGCCGGGGATGGGCATAGCAGACATTTGATTTAGAGTCATCCAGAAAATAAATTTCAAAAGCCTGAGAGTCAGTTGGTCAGATTACCTGTTTACAGCCCACAGTTGAACCCCAGCTTGGCTGTCCCTATACGTAAGGCTCATAAATTCGCCAACGTACAGGGCATAGAAAAACTTTGGAAACAGATCAAGCAGGAGCGTTTACACAATCGCTTCTTTGCTTCTGAGAAAGTCTTTCGCAAGGAATTACTCAAGGCATTAAGGTTATTTCAGGACGAGCCATCACGGGTTGACGGCATTCTCAAGAAATGGAGGGACCGAGCTTTGCTTTTGCAAAACGCAAATTAGGCCAAAACTGTTTCTGTTAAACGGTTTGAACTACTGAAAATATTTTTCTGGAAAACTCTAAAGGGTATGTCTGATTTCACTTTCAGGGGGAGGGAAAATAGACAGCTAAAAAGGTGGCAGGTGTTGGCACGGGCAAGGCAGCTTGTGGGTAGTCTGTGGGGTTGCGTGTAAGCAAATGGGTTGCGCCGCTTGCCAGAGCCACCTGGTATTGCAAGGCATCTTCAAAATCTTTAAATCCACTGCTCAAGGCGTGCTCCACTTCTGCCGCACCTAGCGGAGTAATTTCACATGTATTTCTCTGCCAAATAATCGCGATAATCCTCAATTTCAGCTTGTTTGAGAATGCCACTGATCTGGCTCAAAACCGGACCTGCTTGAACTTGATTGTCGCTTTGAGACACGAGTTGACGAAGATAATTCTCAACCAATCGCGATAGGCTGGTATGGGAATCTTGGGCATATTGTTTGGCTTGGGCCACTACCGTGGGGTCCAGCGACAAGGTGAGTTTAGATAACATTGTATCCCCCCAATTAATACGTATTACTTTTAGATTGTATTACGTATCAACTGCAACATTCAATCTGTCGGGGCAGGGTTGGTCATCTTTGACACTCCTACCCGAAACGCACCGGACATACTCCTCTTCATGGACTTAAATTCACATGATAAGGATATGCTGGTATGCCCGATTGGTTTCTCTCCCACCTCAATAACTATTGGAATTGGGATCTCGCTTTGCTTTTGGTTCTAAGCATGCTGGGGTTTTTATTCTGGCACCCGGCCTGCAAACATCTGGGACGTTTCAGTCTCTCAGGCATGATTCTGTTGCAAAAATCGCCAAGTTGGCAGCCAGAAATGGTAGATGTTGGCAGCGAAGTTCAGTTTCGTGAACAGTTGCAAAAATTTCAAGCGCATTACGCGCCTTTTCAAATTCAACTTGAACTTAGCCAGGAAAGCCTTCGCCTGGAAATCCAAACGCCCAAACCCCTCTGGGTCCATCGGGGTGGGATTGCTGAACGCCTGCAAGAACAGGTGCAAAACCTGTTGGATTGTCTGCCCCCAGAAAAATACTTTATTCAAACCCATCTACAAGGCCGGATTGAAAGCCTGAAACACATTCAAAATTTTGTTTTGCTGAATCAAGAGCGGCGCATTGGACTGCAAATCTCCGAAAATCCCCGACTGCAAGTGAAAGGACTCTTTTTCCATGGATGAGATGACATTTCTTTTTTTTCTCGCTTTTATTGCCGGAACGGCCTATTACGCCCATCAACGTGGTCGCAGTCCTGTGGCTTGGGGGCTTTTGGCAATCTTTATTTCTCCCTTGATTGCCGTGATTATCCTGGCGATTATCAAAGACCAAAAAGTTGAAAAACGCCTGGATGGTTTGGATACCAAAACCGATCATCTTCAGCGCGAAGTGAAATACAACCAAGAGTTTAACAATCACAGGGCCCAGGTCTTTCAGGAGAATTTGCAACAGACCCGCCAATTGGCAAATCGGGTCCAACCCAAAGCATTGGGAGCAGCCAAAAGCCAAATTCAGTGCAGCCAATGTGGATTTTCATTGCGCTTGGATCAAACCCATTGTCCCAATTGTGGGCAAATTCAGACGCTCCCAGAATTGGCCCAATTTCAATTAAGTGTGATTTGTCCGCTCAAGACACATATCTCCCATTTGCAAAACCTACTGATAGCAGCCTGTGAAGATGCCCCCTTAAAAGAAATTGAATATTTGGATATGGTCACAGGTCAGGGTTTGCCTCCCCAGCAGAAAAAACTGCTCTTTTTGGTGTCGCACTTCCTCACGCCAGGCTCTCAATACAGCGCTCAGATGCTCAAGGCCAAATTGCAGCAGAGCTTGGAAAATGCGGGTTATGAGGTGGTATAGGCATTTGTAATGTTACTTTTTTTACAGGCCCACCGACGTGAATTTCAGTTCTTGCCCAAAGCACTTTTAAAACAGGCAAAATACATTCGGCCCTTTGACCAGACGCAATTTATCAAAGTACTAAAAGTCTTTTCAGAAGATAACGCTGATGGCTTGTTGTTGATACTGCCTTTGGAGATTACTTTTCCTGACGGTAGCACTCAAAGCGCAAGGGAGCTTATTCGGGCCTTGCGCTTCCAGAAAATTTGGCTCCCTGTTTTGGTCATGGGGCATCCCGCCCTCGTGACCTTATTGCGTCAAAATCCGGCCAATCTCCTGCTCTGTTCCCCAGGGGTTCATTATCTGCGGTATTTTACGGAGGTTAGCCGCTGGGAGCTGTATTTAGCGCAATTGAGCGCAGAAGACTATTCTGAAAAAGACTGGTTGGCTTACCTTTCACCGAATTATTTCCCAGATGAGTAAAAATGACTCAATTCTGCGAAAATACCTGGATCCAGACCCTGATCATCGCCAAAGAACAAGTCGTTTAACTGTTTTTTGACCGTTTGACTCAGTGGTGGTTCGGCTTTGATGAGCTTTTGACAATGTTGCCAACGAGATTCCAATTTTGCATAAGAAATTTGAGCCTGCAACAGGGCAAGGGTATGATTTTCCTGAGCGACGATTTCGGTTGTGGGATTGAGCAGTGAGGTTAAATGGCTTCGAATCCGCGATTCAGTATAGTTGAGGCTGTCTAAGAGCGACCATTGAGCTGTCCCACTGTTTTGAAATGTATACAAAAATGTTTTCCAGGCCTGTAGTTGTAAGT
>JBIKWL010000091.1:0-22342 GCA_044356335.1 Candidatus Sericytochromatia bacterium | reverse complement strand
ATTATGGTTGGTGCTATCACCTTTAATCGTCCCGAAACCGTTACACGGCCCGTTTCTGCTCCCGTTTTGCCCCAAACAGCACCAGCCGTTTCCGTTCCCGTCTCTGCCAAAGCCACAGCACCTGTTGCAGATCAGCTTCTGCTCAACCGTGCCACAGACACCCGCGTGCCCAGCACACCAATTACATTTGCTGCCAAACCTGCTTTTGATCCGATAGCCGCTGGCAAAGCCAACACCACCCCCAATTACAGCAAAGCCAATATGCCTGTACCCATAAAAACAGCCCTCGAACCGACCTTTAAAATTATCGACGCAGTCGATCCCAAAATGGGCAAAGCCCTGCGTGGCATGGACGAATCCGACTTTGTCTTGGCCGATGACGGCATCCACGATATGTTTGCCAAACACGATATCTACGCCGCCTGGGTGGCTGTGGCCCGCGAAAAAGGCACGGCCAAATTGCACTTTCGGGATATGGTGCTCGACGATCGCTTTTGGAAAATGCGCGATGCCGAAAAAGCCTCAGTCTTGATCCACGAACGGGTCCATGCCGACGATCTGCCGATTATCTCCAATTTTGAAAAGCTCTTTGGCACGATCAAAAACAAGATCAAGGGCATTGAATGGGGCGACCCAGTTGAAGACCGCGCCTATTTATACCAATACGAAGTGAATAAAAAACTCGGCATTACCGACCGCGATGAGATGTACTGGGGCGTTCAGACCTATCTCGAAGACCGGGGCCTGGTTCCAGCCCATAAATTTTAAGCGGGTCCCTTAAATGCAACGCGTTGTCGTCCTCGGTAGCAATTGTTTTACGGGCAGCCATTTGGTTGCCGCTCTTTTGGAACAGGGGTTTGAAGTGCACGGTATCAGCCGTTCGCGCGAATATGCGGCCTATTTTTTGCCCTACGCCCATTCAGAACACAAAGAGCATTTCCACTTCCACCATCTGGATTTACACGAATCAGCCATGGTCTTCACCCTGCTCGACAAAATATCTCCCACTTACGTCTTTACCGTCGCAGCGCTGAGTGAGGTGGCCCTGAGCCATGAGATCCCCTTGGAGTATTTTGCGACCAATTTACAGGCGATTTCAAGGCTGGCCCATTGGCTCAAAGACAAGCCCTGGCTCAAACGGCATCTGCATATTTCTTCGGCAGAAATTTTTGGTTCCTGTGAAGGGGCGCAGACGGCTGACAGCCACCAATTTCGTCCGAGCACGCCTTATGCGGTCTCCAAATTGGCGGCCGATCTTTACCTCGAAACCCTGCGCCAGAACTTTGGCTACCCCGTGACCCTGATTCGCTCCACCAACGTCTTTGGCCAGCACCAGCAATTGTTTAAGATTATCCCCCGCACGCTGATCTACAGCAAATTGGGCAAAAAGATTGAATTACATGGTGGCGGCACCGCGCAAAAATCCTTTATCCATGTCAAAGATGTGATTGCCGGATTGCTCAAAACCCTGGACTACCCCGAACACCTCACCTGGCACTTTACCCAGGCAGGCCCCGAAACTGTGGCGGATGTGGTGCGCATGTGCCTGGAAGCCGCAGGTCAAAACTGGGAAGACCATGTCGAAATGGTGGGCGAACGCCTCGGCCAAGATGCCCGCTATTGGCTCGACGACAGCGACTCCCGCCAATTGCTCAATTGGGCCCCCCAGATTTCACTGGCCCAGGGCATTGCCGAGACCCAAGCCTGGGTTGATGAGCACTGGGAGAAAATCCAAACTGAGCCCCTGAACTACGTTCACAAGCGCTGAGCCCACTTGGCAGCGTCGTCTGCTTGAGTGTGGATCACTGAGAGGTGGAGAGCTGGTCTGGGTTAAAGACGAAATATCTCTGATTTTTTTAAACTGTTACTTAATGTTGATCCAATACCTGGCCAAGGGGTTTCGAAAAACCTTGCCCATAACGATTTTCTCAAACTCACCCCCATTGGCTTCGATCACGCATCGTGATGCAAAGTTATCCTCGTCAGCGATCAGCAACGCGCGTTCAATGCCCAGTTCAGCTGCTTTCGGCAATACCCATTTAAGCATTAACTTACCGTTCCCCTTTCCTCTGTGTGAGGGAGCGATATCGTAGCCAATATGCCCAGCCTCTAAGGCGAGAAAGTCATTGTCTATGTTGTGACGAACCCGAATTGCACCAAGGATAGATTTTTCATTGTCGATCAACCAAAAGTGACTGCATGGCACATAGCCTTCTCGCAGATTTATTCCTGCAGCTTCATCACGCAAACGCTGAAGATATTTTGGAAAATCCGTTTTACCTTCAAGATAATACGCTGCATTTTCAACATCGTTTTGAGCGAAGTCATCATAGAAACGCTCAAAAGCAGACTTAAACGCTTGCGATGGCACTACTAAATCCATGTAATTTTCTCCGATGACACGATTTCATTCCTTATTTTAGCCTATTCAGGCTTATTCGCTCATCTTTCGTTCAAGAGAAAAAGTGAATGAAATAGCCCTCTGAAAGGAAAGTGAGGGCTATGTCCCAAGGCTCTCACCAACCAGTACCACTTTCCCGTCACGCTTAGTGCTTGTGGCAGCCGCAATGGCGGCTTTGATGTCTTGGATGGGATAAGTGGCCTGAACGGGTGCCTTTAATTGACCACTGGCAATCAGTGCCGTGATCGTTTTAAACAACTCTTGCTTGCGCTGGGAGCTGGCTGTGCGAAACCACTGAGCAAGCCAAAAACCGCGCACGGTCAACTGTTTAAAGATCAAGAGTTGGGCTGTTAAAATTGCGGGTTCGCCGCTCATGGCGCCGTAATTCACCAGGGTCGCCTGATCCGCAAGGGCCTCTCCCAAACGTGTCGTGGCCGCGCCCCCTACGGCATCTATGCCCAGCTTAATCGGGGCATTATCTGTTGCCACTTTTACTCTTGCGGCAAGTGTTTGACCGTCGATTTCGCCATCCACCAGCACGACATCTGCGCCCGCTGCCAATAAGGGTTCGATCAGGGATGCGCGCCGAACCAGATTGACGGTTTTTAAACCTTTGAGCTTGGCTAAGCGAATCAAATAGGCACCCACCCCAGAGTTGGCGGCATTTTGGATCACCCAATCACCGGGCTCTAGATCAACAAATTCACTTAACATGAGCCAAGCTGTCGGGGGATTAATCGTGAGCATTGAGAGTTGAATCGGATCCACGTCATTGGGCAAGGCCATCAAGATTTTGGCTTCAGCGACCATTTGGGTTGCCCAAGTGCCAATCCCCACAGGTAAGAGGACGGTTTGTCCCAGGGCAGGGGCTGTCACTCCTGGGCCATGCTCAATCACTTTGGCAACGCCTTCGTTCCCGCCAATGGCTGGCAGGGGTGGCAAGATGCCATATTGTCCGGTTAAGGTGAGCAGGTCGGAGGGGTTGATGGGGGCCGCCAACATTTCTAAGCGTACTTGACCTTCAAGCAGGGGGGGAGCTTCAAAGGTGACGGCTGCGATGACATCCTGAGGTACGGGGCCGCGTTGTTGATATTCAGCTTTGATAGGTGGCATTTGTTCACTTCTCTTTCCCTGAAACAGGGCTGTGTTGTTCTAAATTTAAGTATTGCACACATTCTGATTGGCATTCTGGGCCCGTCTGAAAGAATATAAATTGGCAAAGTGTGCTTTAAAAGACAGCCTTTGCCGCACCAAACAATCTCTCAGGGCTCTTTGGACCACAATTTGAACTTAATGACCATTCCCCAGTTGTATCTGAATGTCTTGACCTTTGACTATAAAATTGACATTCTGTGGATCACAGCCAGGATCGACGGGATAAAACTCTTTAAGAAAAATACCGTTTTGAACATCGACACGACATGCGATATCGAGAAAGCTGGCATCATAGACATAAAAAGTCTTATGACCCACTGTCTCGACCTTAACCAGTTTATGGCTGGTAAATGTCTGAGCAGCCATGATAAATATCGAAATCCATGCCAGACCCATCCCGCAGACCGAAAGCCCCCCCTTTAATAAGGCTCTCTCTGGTGTTTTATGAGAGAGGGTGAGAATGACCAGCCATGCCAAATGGACGAAACTGGCCAATCCCCAAGTTAAACTCATCAATATCAAAAAGTTATCGATCCATTCCGCCCAATAGGGATACAGGATTGTAAAGGTCAAAAAATAACCAAATAAAATCAAGAAAAAACAAAAAAAGAACAGCTGAACAGCAAATTTTTCAACAAATCTGGGTATCCAGCGTCTGTGTAGATCTGATCTCGACAAGATTGTCTGGGCTCCCTTCTTGATCGGCATGCAATTTGCTCCACAAGGACGCGTTTAGTCTCAGGTTTTGGTCGTCTAAATTCAGACACGGAAACTTGGCCATGCGTTCAAGCCAGAACGGTTGAGCGGAATTTGTACAAATGACTCGACAACCCACTTATACCAAACATAAGATTGAAGTCGCCATTATGCTCCCTCCTCTTTCCGGTGAGAATTAATAAAGGATTCCTTAAACTCAGCCATTTCTGCAAGTGGATAATAGCTAATAAATTTGGTTTCATGATAGTGGCAAATTTCTTGAAACTCTTCTGTTGTAAGAACTGGAATAATCGTCTCTGCAGCCCTAATTGGCTCTTCTGGATAGGAGCAATTTTTAATATAGTTCAGAATTGGATATTTTAGGATTTCCAAAAACCGCCTATCCATTCCATCTATTAATGCAGAACAAAGCCCGTAAACCCATACATCATCTTGGTAATCAGCCTTGATAATTCGAACGAGTTCTGGAACTAGGAGTTCATGCGACATCAGCCGAAGAACATGTGCTACATAACCTGCTGCAGGCCAGTTCATATCCTGAAGATATTCCATCAATTCAGGTATGCAATGATTGAGCTTTTCTGGTCCAAGATAGACCAAAACAATTCCAAATTCATCTGACTTTACCATCCATTGTTTAACAAGCTTTTTGATGTCTTTAGGACTAAATTGATCAGCAAGATTAAGCAACTCGCTCAAACTATTGTCTGCAAGTCCTACTATATCTGCAGAATCAAGTTGATTAAGGCTTCTTAGTCGAAATAGCTCAGTAATATTCCAGGCTGATTCGTTAAAGACCATCTTTTCAAGCAAAGATTTTATTCTGAATAGGTCCATGTTTTATCCTTGAAGTGGGGATAAAACATATCTTGCTTTAGCCAAGATCATGATTGTGTTGGCCATGTGCCTGACGGCAACGCCACAATTCACCAGCGTGCTGCGAAGCGAAGCGTCTGAGTGCAATTACCTTGTTATGTGTTGATTTCATATTCGTTTACATCAAAAGATTCCACGAGAGAAAATATATCATTTTCTGGACCTGATTCTCGGAATGAATTCAGTTCAGAACGAGATTTCCACTTTTCAAAAATATTTACCCTATTCATATCAATTGGATCTGGTGATACCGAAAAGTCTTCGCAAGCGATATTTCTTCTGGCCTGCAAAATTGCTTCAAGGGATTTTTCAATAAATTCATCACGCGATCCTGATTTTATAATGAGCTTTCCTGCGACGATAATTACCATATATCCTCTTTCCTGGCCACGATACAGATATGCGGCGAAGTCCGCATGATCTGGTTTTGTTGGACATTCTTATTCAGATGCGTTTCTCAAGCTTTTTTCTCCAAGACAATGATAATCCCCGCTCTTTGTTTTGTACCTGGTCCTTCAGGTAAAATATGAAGATCAAAATATTCACATTTATCTAAAAACATAAGATATAACTCGTCGCTATCAAGAGCCCTCTTCAAAGCTTGAGAAGAGATAAGACTTGTAAGTGACCCCAAGCCAGTCAGTCTTTTAATTGTAACAGGGTAGTGTCTTAGAAGTTCTTTAAGGTCTTGAAAAGTAAATGCTTGCAATGTCCCAAAATACTGACCATTTGGCATTAAATGATGATTATCTGGAAACTGATCTGGGTGCCAGAACCCAAGTTCAAACATTGCATTGACAGCTGGAAGAATTTTATCTTGAGTAGCCAAGTTTTCTTCAACGCCTATCGCAGCAATTTGAGCACGGTTAGAAACTGTAAAAATATTTAACTTTTTTGACACACGAATAGCTTCCTGGATAGCTATCTCTGCCTGAGTACCACAAAATGATACAGCCCCATCCTGATTCAAAACTAAATCAAAGCTATTATCTTCAAAAGGTAAATTGGTAGCATTAGCTTGAATAAATTTAATATTATCTATTTCTTTTGATTTTTGTTGAGCAAGTATTAACATCTCTTCAGAAAGATCTACATGAGTTACTTTGTAGCCCATCCGTGCTAAAGGAACGGAGAATGCTCCTGTTGCTCCTCCAATATCTAAAATGGTATCAACATTAGACAAATGACGCTTAATTTCACGCCATCTCAAATCTCTATTGATTCTTTCATCTAAGGCGTCTTTTTCTTCAAAGGCAGCTTTACTATTCTACCATATCTTTTCTCTCTCATAATCTACTTCAGGCCTTTTATTCAATTCCTCTATTCCCTCAGAGCCAGAAAAGTAGTTTTTCTCCATTGAACACCTCTTACAAAAGAGTAATTTAGGGTTTATCTCAACAAATATCTTGCGTCAGCCAAGACGATGCAGTTAGTTGGCCTTATTGATCACCCGCCCAAACGCACCCCGTACTACCCATCCTTCCACATAACACCCCTTTTTGAACAATTCATCAGATCTGGATAATCTTCATTTTGCATAATTCACGAGATCTCAGCGAACCCAGATTGATCAAAACGCCCCCGCCAACCCGAATTCACACAGCGAAACGCCTCAATCATACATTTTATGCGCTTGCGATTCAAGCCGGGGGAAGCAAAGCTTAAAGCCGATTTAACGCCTGAAAAGCACTGAATTCATCTATTAATTTTCTCATAATTGCGGAAATGAATGATCAAATAACAGAATCTGAAATTTGCTGCATATCCAGTATCTGGTTGAATAAAGGCAAGCCCTTAACATACAGTGTATAATATGGCCACATACACACACGAACCAGGAAGCACGCCAATGAATCACCAAGAGCGAATTTACAAAATGATCTTCGCAAAAGTCTATCCCCTGTACGTTCAAAAAGCCGAAAAGAAGGGACGCACCCAGGCCGAGGTGGATGAAATCATCTTTTGGCTGACGGGCTATACCCCAGAGACCTTACAGCAGCAAATCGACAACCAATCCAATTTTGAGACCTTTTTTGCCCAAGCCCCCCAGATTCACCCGAACGCGTCCAAAATCACAGGCCTGATCTGCGGCTACCGGGTCGAGGAGATCGAAGACAAAGTGGTTCAACAGACCCGCTATCTCGACAAGCTCATTGATGAATTGGCCAAAGGCAAAGCCATGGATAAAATTTTACGTAAATAATCGGCGTTAAGGAGCGCGGTATCCCAGCCAGACGGGGCTGGATGCCGAGGACAATTGCAAGCCCAATTGGTGGTTTTGGTAATAGCTCCGGGGCGGAGCAAAGCTGGCGATCTCACCAAATTCACGCCGACAGATCTCAGGGCCTTCAGACCAAAGGCCTGATTCAGTTGAGATTTTCCAATGCTCGCTCACACGGCAGGCCACAGGCAGGGGGCGTTCACAGATTTCGGCTTGCCAACGGCCAGAAGAGGCAGAGAGAGTGGCACAGTTCTTGCCTGCTGGCAGGCTCTCCCAAGCAAAATGCCGAGCCGCAATCAAGGCAGGATTCAAGCGATCGATCTTGAGGTAATTGGCATTGCAGGCCAAATAGCTGGGAATACTCTCAGCCGTCAGGGGTTTGGCTTTGGCAAAGGTTTTGTCGTCGTAAAAGCCCCACAATTTGCCCGCCATGGGCTGGCCTTTGACCTGACAATCGGCCGAAAAGTCTTTGGAGAGGTGGTTCGAGGCCAATTCATTTTGATCCCAAACCAGCTTGCCATCAAAGCGGTTTTTGCCAAAATCTGCCACAATCACCCGCTTGCCCCGCGCCAAAATCTGAGAGGGGGTTTCTTCGGCCCAGTTTTCAGGTCGCTGATCGGCGCGGTAGATCAAACTGCCAAACAGGCTCTGAATCGGCTCTAAGACCGTTTTTTCGTTTTTGACATGGTTTTCCAATTCGAGAATCAGCAATTGGTCGGGATGCTGATCGGACCAGGTTTTGATCTCTTTTAACAGGGGCGCATAATCTTTGACCCCAAAGGGATTGAGCAGACAGTCCCGGCTACTGGCCCCGTGACAGACCCGCACCTTGCCCGAAAGCAGGCGGGTGTGTAAATCCAATTCAAGCACCCGCACCCCGGCGGTGAGCTGTTGTGGGATCGTCCAGAATTGGTTTTTAAAAATCCCTTGGTAATTATAGGCGTTGTGGCCCCCCAGCCATTGCTGCTGGTTTAAAGGCAGCTCTTTGGCCAATTCGGCTTCGGTGCGGCAGGCCAAACCACATTCAGCCACAGGCACGGCAGCTTGAGTGCTGACAGTGCCCGAGATCTGGGCCAGCTTTACAGCCTGAGAAGCCGCCTGTACCTGAGCCACGGCCTGTTTGAGTTCCTCTGGTGTGTCTGCGGGGGTTTCATTTGGCGTTTCTGTGGGCATTTGCTTTGAGCTGCCGGGGCTGCCGGAACTGGCGGTGATCGGAAAAAGTGTCAATTCCTGAAGTTCTGCTTGCCAATCTGATTGATCTTGGGCTGAGAGTAAGCTCTCGGGCGCAGGGGCTGTTGAGGGCCTCTGGGTTGACTTGGCGACACGGGCAGGCAGCACAGAGACGGATGTAGCCGGAGGCAGTGCAGGTGGCACGAGTGTGGCACTTTCCCTGTGGCAAGCCAGGAGCAGCAAGGCCCCTAAAAACAGGTATTTGTTTGAACCAGACATAAAGACAGTATACCGCAGGGATTATTTGGGCAAAATCAAAGCCCCACAATTGGCGAGAAATTTATCCAGGGGAATTTTTTCTTCGCTGGAATTGTAGGTGCCGGTAGACAGACAGGTTACCATGCGGGTTTTGGGATCATAGTCTTTGAGCAAGACATAGTGCAAAGGGCTTTTGTAAAGCGCCACACATTCCTGTTTTTTGGCCGCCAATTGGTTCAAGGTTTTTTCAAGGGCCGAATTGCTGGACAAAAGTGTTTGCATTTGAAAGGGCTGGCCTGTGATTCCCGACATCAGCGATTGCAGCAGCAAGGGATCCCCGCCGCCATCACCGCTGAGGCGTGACATCAGGCCGACATCATCCCCTTCGGCGTCGTAACCGGCCCAGTCGGTCAGCCAGGCAAAGCCTTTGAATCCAGCATCGATCACGCCGTTGGGCTGGCCTTTCCAGGCACGGTTGCCACCGACCAGCGAAATATCTTGCATCACCGCCGACTGAAAGAGCACGTCGCAGACAGCCCGCTTGTCGGTGTCTTTGCCATTGTTAAATTTGAGTTCAGAGCGTTTGGCCAGGTAGCTGTCCAGATCTGGGGGCAATGTTAACTCTGTTTTGTCTTGCAAACGGCATTTGCCTTTGAGAGTCAGATCCGTCATGATCCGCGTCAGTTCACCGGGTTCGGCCTTGGCCAGCCAATTTTGCAAGGCAGCAGAACCACAGGTAAATTGAGGCCCTTGGTAAATGGTGTTGCGGTCGGCCAAACGGGGCAGCAACTCGCGCAAAACGCTTTCGGGCTTGACCCCGGCAACCTTGCTTTTCTCGGTCGCCAGCCGGTGTAAATGGTCCAAAACAGTCTGGCCTTTTTTGTCGCGGGCCAAAATCTGGGGGTTGCCAGCGGGCTTGGCACAGAGCTTTTCCAGGTCTGCCTTAAGCTCGGGAAAACGTTTGAGCAGGGTTTCCAATTGTTGGAATTGGGTCGGGTTGAGTTTTAAGGTCAGGGGGGCATGGCCTTCGACAAAAGCCACCTCAGTATTGGCGGCGGTATTGGCGGCGGTATTGGCGGTGGTATTGGCAGTTGCGAGTTGGACTTTTTCCAGCGGCAAGTGGATCGGGGGTTTGACATAGGTATTGTCGCGGGCCGGTCGCAAGTCTGGGGGGGCCTGAAAATTACCTGGAAGCGTTTTCTGGCCAGGGGAGGAAGGGGGGATTTGCATGCAGACTCCTTGGAATTCAACAACGGGTTCAAGCGAAGGGAGCAAGTGGAATGTGGGGTTACTGTCAATTATCCGCTCAGGGAAGAGAATTCTTGCTTTCGATAAAATGTTAAGCTAAATAGATGTTCAACCCATTCTCTCAATTGTTTAACATGCGCCGTTTGTTTGCTTGCAGCATGGCTTTGGTCTGTCTGGCTTGGCCTTTGAATGTTGAGATAGCCTGGGCAGAGGTAGAAACGAACACAAGCCAAGCGCAAGCCAAAGCCGCAGAAAAGGCCTTTGACCAAGGCCACTACGCTGAGGCCCTGGTTTTGTTTGAACAGGCCCTGCAAGCCGAACCAGATCGCATCTATTGGCTGCGTCTGATGGCCGAGTCTTACCAATACCTCGGGCGCTTTGCCGAAGCAGAAGCGGTTTTAAACACCGCCCTTGAGCGCTTTCCCCAAGAGGCCCTCTTGCTCGAAGGGCTGGGCTGGCTCAAACTCTTTCAAAAAGACTTTAAAGCGGCAGAAAGCTGGCTGCGCAAGGCCGGGGAACAAGAACCTGATGGTTTTTGGATTCAGCTCAATTTGGCGTATGCCCTGCTCTTCCAGGGCCGAGAGGCCGATGCCTTTGAGTTGCTCTGCCAGCTCGGCCGCTCCCCCGAAGGGCCCTCACTCGGCACCGCCATGAAAAAAGACTTTGCCAAATTGGCAAAATTTAAGATTACCCACCCGGATTCGGACACACTGACAGAACTATTCACCTCGCGCTGTGGGTTGGGGCTGGTCTTGCCAGAGGCCTGTACGCCAAAACCCACTGCCAGCAAAGCAAACAGGCCATAACAGACCTTAACAGACCTTAAGCTGAGGCGATTTTGACAGGCGCCCCACCGGCAGCCAAAGACTGCCGGGTGGCTTCCAAAACGCGCACCACATCGGCCCCAAAAACCCCATCCGAGAGCGGGGGAGACTGGGTTTGGATCGCTTCAACAAAGGCTTCGACTTCTGCTTTGAGCGGCTCTGAGAGCTGCAGGCGGGGAATCCAGGTATCTCCCTGTTTGGGCAAGAGCTGGTACTGTCCAAAATCATGGTAATAGGGCTCTTGCATCACCCCCGCATCAAAAATCCGAATTGGCTCAACCACGTTGATATCGTCCCAGGTGACCATTTTTTCGCTGCCCACCAGGGTCATTTGTCTGACCTTGACGGGATTGAGCCAAGAGACATGGACATGGGCCAACACCCCGCCGGGATAAGCAAAAGTCATAAAAGCAAGATCGGTATGGGCATGGGGCAAACAGCTGTGTCCACGGGCCGAGACCTCTTCGGGCAAGGCTCCCAGCAAATAATTAAAAATCGCGATATCGTGGCTGGCCAAGTCTTCAATCGCACCCACATCGCTGCGAATCGGGCCGAGATTGGTGCGGGTTGAATGCAGGTAATAGAGTTGGCCCAGTTTTTTTTCGTTGAGATAGGTTTTGAGCTGGCGAATGCCGGTATTAAACAAAAAGGTATGCCCCACCATCAGAATGCGCTGTTTTTCAGCGGCCAACGCCACCAAAGCGTCGCTTTCAGCCGGAGAAATCGTCAGAGGCTTTTCACAGAGCACATGTTTGCCGGCTCTCAGCGCTGCTTCGACCAATTCGGGGTGGCTGGCAGCGGGAGTGGCGACAATCACGGCCTGCACAGCGGGATCGGCCCAAATATCTGAAACCTGGTCGGTCATCTTGACCTGGGGGAATTGGCGGCTCAGAGACTCCCGGCGCGAGGGGCTGAGATCCGCTGCCCAGCGCATTTCCACGCCCAGCAACTGCTGGATCACGCGCAAATAATTGGGGCCCCAATGGCCACAGCCAATCAAAGCGGTATACAGTGGTGGAGACGCTTCATTTGTTAACATAGGAGACAGTATAACAAAAGAGTGGTTCAAGACATGCGCATCGGACTGGACTTCGACAATACCCTCGTCAGCTACGATCAACTTTTCTGGGAACTGGCGCGGGAACAACACGGCCTGCCTGAGCAGATTTCCCAACACAAACAGGCCGTCAGGGATTATCTGCGCCAGCAAAACCAAGAAGAGGCCTGGATTTATTTACAGGGCGAGGTCTATGGCGGCCAAATGCACAGGGCAGCAGCCTTTCCGGGTGTGGCAGAATTTATCTTAAACGCGCTCAACCAGGGCCATGAACTGTTTATTGTCAGCCACAAAACCCGTCAGCCTTTTCGCGGCCCCGCTTATGACTTACACTCCGCCGCGCGCCATTGGCTGGAATTGCAGGACTGGGGCCTGCCCCCAGAACAGGCCTATTTTGAACTGAGCAAAGAAGCCAAATGCGATCGGATTGCGTCACTGGCTGTCGATCTCTTTGTCGATGACCTGCCTGAATTCTTAATTTTAGACGGATTTCCAGCCAATACCCAGCGGATCCTCTTTGACCCTGCCCGTTTAACCCCACCCGGCCCCTGGCAGTATTTACATGATTGGCACGATTGGCACAACTTACAGGCTATTCAGCTTTAGCTGTCGAGCTTGTCCTGCAGCAGGGTAATTTGATCGATCAGGGCTTGGTAAACCGCTTCGAGTTCGGCAATTTGCCAGCCCCTGGCCGTAAAGCCATCGAGCTGGTCGGCGATGCTGTCACATTGATCGAGAAAGGTCTCTAAATCCATTTCTGAAGGGTTCAACAGGGCGATCTGGACCCGTTGGGCCAAACCATTTAAAGTTTGCATCAGGGCCACACATTGCTCTGAGCCTTCGAGAATTTGGGTTAGAAGCCGCAAGCGACTCTCCAAATTGCGCAATTTGCGGTAGAGTTCGCTGCAGTCCATTTCCTGATCGAGCAGTTCGAGTTGGCCCTGAATCAGGGCAATCGATTCAGACAAATGGTGTCCGGCCCTGTGTAAGGCATTTAAACGTTCGGGGTTGGCCGTCGGGCCCGCAGGAAGTGGTATGTCCATCGCGGCCCGCACTTCGCGTACCAGCAACCCCTGCACCTCTTCATAGAGGGCATCATAATCTGTGTCTGCCGCGCCAAAGTGGGCTTGGGCCTTGTTATTTTGGCGTTTGACACGGGGTGCCAGAAAACCGCTCTGCAGGGCCGCTTGAATTTTGCCCAAAAGCGGGTCTTGGCTGCCCAGATGTTGGGCCACACGCAGGTATTTGAGAGAAAGCTGGGGCAAACGCAGGGCCAGATAGATATACGCCAATAAGAGATAGGGATCAGCATAACTGCGCGCCATACGCACACAGCCCGTGAGCAGCAACATCGCCTGTTTGAGTGTGGCTTTGTCCAGACTGCGGTTGTATTCCTGCAAGAGGGCCTGGGCTTGGGAATACTGCGTGCGCGCCGTTTGCACGCGCATATCGTCGCTTTGAACCAACTGGCTCTGGGCTGCTTTGAGGGTTTTGAGATGTTCAAACATGCGGGTTGGCTCCGGTTGTCTCCCTGCTGCGAATCTGATATGATCCCGATCAGACTGGTTTTTTAACAGTGAATCAGGGCCTTTGTCAATCCAAACAGCAAACCCAGGCCCTTCCAAAAGCAGAAAAAAAAGCAGAAAAAAAAGCAGAAACAAAAGCAGAAACAAGGCAATCATCGGGCATGACGGGCTCTCTCAATTTTAGCAATCTCTCTTCTGCCGCGGCCGTGCGCCCGATTGCAACGGTACAGCGCACAGCCCCCGTCTCCCCGCCCCCCAGCGAAACCCCAAAGACCGAAAGTGCCCCCCGGCCCGAAACAGCCAAACCCGGTGGCGGTGTGCATCTGGCTAGCGAAGAAATGGAAGCCCATGTGGCCGAAGCCCTGGAAAAATCCCCAGCTTTTGCAGACGATCAGGCCCCGTTGATCGACCCCAGCCACCTCGATGAAATGCCCGAACCCGAATTTGAAGTTGAGCTGGAAGGCCCCAGCGAAAGTGAAGAGAGCGAAGACAGTGAAGAGATAGAGGCCGAGGGAGAAGTCGAAGAGGCCGAGAGCAAAGAGATTGAAGCTGCAGAAGCCGAAGAGACGGAAGAAGAATCAGAATCTGGTGACAAAGGCGAAGGTGAATCAGAGCAAGAGTCCCAGACAGATCAGGCGCACACGGACCAAATCAAGCGCTATTTAGTGAGTGAGTTGGAGCGCTACCAGCGCGAAAAAGGCCAGCAAGCCCAACGCTTTGTCTATCTCGCAGGCCAGGCCGAACGCTCACGCAAGGCCCAGGTTGCTGCCATTTTAGAAGCCAAAATCGGGGGGCTCGCGCCGGTATTGCCCGGCATGGCAGGGGATTTTATCGCCCTTTCGGGGGCGCATACAGGCCTGATCCTGGACCATATCGGCGTCGCACAGAACCAGGCTTTTCAGCTCGCAGCCTTTAAACAGGCCTTGCTGAACCATCTCAAGGCCCCTGGTATTGACCGGGTCTTGCTCGATCTGGAATACGTTCCAGCGCTGCAAAGGCCCGCCCTAATGGCGCTCTTAAAAACACCCAATGCCCATCCCTGCTGGGTCTATTTGAGTGCAAGCCAAATTCAAGGATTGGGCTGAGGCAAGGAGAATACCATGGATCCCACCCTGCGTTCGTATCAAAAAGTTTCAAAATCCCCCACCAACCCCCACTCCCTGACAGATTTGCGTCAGGGCAGCGTTCCCGATCTCTTTCAGGGGCCTGCGGGTTCGGGTTTGGCCCCAAGGGCAGAACACGAAGTCCATGGACTGCCAAGCGGGCAAAGTGCCTTGGGGCTCGCGGAAAAACTGCGCCAGGCCTATTTCTGGATTGTCAATCACGCGATTATCAGCCCCTATTACGATATCGAATACCACGACGGTCCGCGCAAGAGCATTGAATTTGGCGACCAACAATTGCACCTGCCTTCGGATCAGAGCTATTCCAGTTTTGTCTTGTTGCCGCTGTTAAACTTCGCCGTCAGGCGCAAATGCCTGCTGATCGGCGGCCCTGGCCGTGGCAAAACTGCAAGTGCCATTTTGATGGGGGTTTTGGCAGGGTACCCGGTCAATGATGTGCGCCGGGCGATCCAACACGGTCAGCCGCAAATGACGATCGCAGATTTGCTCGGCAATCCCCTGCCCTCGCATTTGATCGAAGCCAAAAACATGGACGAAATCCAGATCGCCTGGCGCAAATGGCTGGGCATGCGGGTGAAAATTATCGACGAATACAACCGCATTCCCACCCGCACCCAATCGGCGCTGTTAACCGTGATGGGCGACAATTACGCCGAGATCTTCGACCAGATTTACGAATGCCCGGAGTCGGCCTGGTTTATGACGGCCAATGCCGAAGAGGGCGGGGGCACCTACCAGGTAATTGAAGCTCTGCGCGACCGCATAGATATCGTCGTCAAGACCCTGCACTTCAGCAGCCGCTTTCTGGGTGAGTTAATACCGCGGGTCGAAAAGGACATTCGCCCCGAAGAGGTGGTCCCCCCTGAGATTATTTTCAGCGAAGTTGAAATGGACCAACTCTACCAGGATGTGCTCAAGGTGGGCATTCCCCTGCCTGTGCAGCGCCGGATTGAATTTTTTGCCAGCCAATTTGAATACTGCGCACCTGCCGGGGAACAGTTTGAATACAAAACCAAAGACACACTGCGCCTCTCGCCGCTGGACGCCCGCTTGGTGATGGCCCAACAAACAGATATGGACCCGCTTTTGGCCCTCGGCCAACAGACCTTAAATGGCATTTCGGTGCGTGGCTTGCTCACCTTGCTGCTCTTTTGCAAGGCCCTGGCCTGGTTCCGGGGCAATCCCGAAGTGGCCCTCGAAGATGTGCGGCAAATTTTGCCCTTTGTCTTACACGATAAACTGAGCCAAAACAGCGAAGCGGCCTTTTTTGAATTGCCCGGCCATGCGGTTTACCGTGTGGATAAAATCAGCTGGCTGCGCCGCTTGTTTGATCTCTCGTGTATCGCCTTTGATCGCCTCAACCGCGACCACGATGACCCGGTTTCACGCCTGTCGGAGGCCTTTGCCCTGGGTTTGGATGGCGTGACCGAACCCGAGGTTCGCCTGCGGCTACAAGAAATTGAGGTGCTGCTGGAATCCTTCAGCCGTCAGGGGGGGCCTCTCTCAGCTTATCTCTTTGAAGATGCCATCAAGCTCAAATACCTGCACCAGCGCTATACCAATTACCTCAAATGGCTCCAGTGGAAGACCTAAAAATCCCTGTCGAATTGGCCGAACTGGCCGAATTGGCAGAGGAACTCCGCCGCAAATCACTCTTAGGCCAAGCGAGCCGCCTGCCGCTGATGAATCAACTTTGGCAGACGTTTCTGCCGCTGTTAATCCCGCGCTACCCAGCGGTACTCCCCCTGGCAGAAGCCCTGAGCAATGCGCTCTATCATCTTAGTTTGAGCCCCTCTGCCCGGCCCGAAGAATGGCTCCTGCGCCTGAAACGGGGATGGCCTGATTGTCAGCAGCCCCAGACGTTGTTGGATCTGGCCGAGGTCTGTGCCTGGTTGGCGGGGCTGCCTGAACGCAGAGAGCAGGCCTTGAACAAATTACCGGATTTGCCAGACCCCCTGCTGGAAGCACTGTTTGAGAGTCCTTACCAAGCCAGCGAATTGCGTGAGGGCCTCTGTGCCTCTGCCTGGTGGCACCCAGAAGGCTTGAGCCAAACCCAGAGACCGTGGCTCGCCAACCGCCCTGTGGTACATGTCATGGGCGGCTTCAGGGGCTGGGGGGGGCCATTTCTGTTTCCGCCAAGTCTCTACCTGACCTCTGAGCAGATTTGGGTCCAAAGTGGCAAGGAAGTTTGGCAGATCTTGGCAGATGTCTTTGGCTGGAAACTCAAGCGAGGCAAATGTTTACCCGACCATGCCGAGCCCGCTCAGGCCCTGTCTGATCCCGATCAGCCTGAAAGTGGGCTCTCTCTCGCTCAGGGAAACGGGTTTGACGTATTGGCTTCTTTAAACAGTTTTAAGCTGCAATTATTGGCGCCCATGACATTTCCCCTTTGAGCTGGTATAAAGAAAAAAGGGAAAACAACACACCATCGGAGTCGACTTTATGAAGCACCTTCTTTGCCTGATTCTGCTCCTCAGTGCCGTGCCAGCCTTTGCCAATCCAGCTTCAAATCCAGCTCCAGATCCCAGACCTATTGCCACGCCAATACCCACGCCGATTCCCCGTCTCCAGACCTTGCTCGCAGATAAAAACCTCCGTTTGAGCTTTACAGGTTTGGGGCCCAAATGCCAATTGCTGCGAATCGCCCTGCTCAGAAAAGATCCCCTCTTGCCAGGCTATGGTTCCTTCAACCGCCCTGTGCGGGTGGATCAGACCCATGGCCGCATGGTCACTCTGGTACTGGGCCCTGAATTCCAGCCCCACCGCTATGGGGCGGGGGACCTGCGCTTGAGTTGCTATGATGCTGTGGGCCAACGGTTACAGACCCTGCTCAACCAGGCCCCCCTGGCCCTGGAGCAGGCTGAAATCAGCCTGGATGTCAGCACGGCCTTTGGCCCCGGAGATCCCGATGGCAAAAAACACTAAACCCCGTCTTCGACATTGCTTAATGCTGGTGGCCCTGCTCCTGGTATCTGGCTTACCCCTGTTATCTGGCTTACACCTGGCAGAGGCGCAACCCCTCCAGGAAGCGGATAGCAGCTTAGAAACAGACGAATACTGGGGTCTGGACTATCTGAATACGGTTTTGCCCGAGATGGGCCAGCGTTCGGCGGCTTGTGCGGTCCCTGCTGCGGCCCGTTTTTTCGCCGAGCAAGGGGGCAATTACACCCTCAATTTGGGTGGGGGCAGCGCAGAGATCGTCGGCCGGGGCACCTGGGGCGCAGGGCCGGTGATGCCAGAAGGACGCTCCTGGGTCCCTTATCCCGCTGCCTCGTCGGTCTGTGGCTGGCTCTCCCGCATTACCGTTCACCATACCCACCGCTTGTATACACCCCTCTCCCTGCAGGCATTTCATCAGACCCAGAGCGATCCCAAAGCGGATATCGCCTACCATTTTTTTATTGACGAAGCCGGGGTCATCTACGAGGGCCGTCCCCTGGGCTTCATGGGTTCTCACAGCGAGCGCGACAACAGCAACAATGTCGGCATTGCCCTCAATGGCGATTTCAACGAACGTCTGCCTGGGCAGCCCCAACTGAATGCCTTGCGCCGTCTCTTGGTGGCCCTGCGCTGCCCCTGTGCCCCGCTCGAGGGCATCTGGACCCACCAGCAGCGCAATTCTTTCAAATTTCCCGCCGATCCGGCTTATGCCACCGAGTGTCCGGGTCAGCAACTGGCAAGCGAAGTCTACGGACTGGCTGCCGCGCTGGGCGTGGGCCCCCTGACCCGTTCTGTGATTCAATCACCCTGACGGGGTTGGGGTTTATTCGCGCAAGAGTTTATTCACCCAAAAGATCGAGTAAATCTAAAGCCATTTTATGCAAGCGATCCAAGTAGCTTAGCGAGTAGAAGGCCACGCACTCGATTTTGATCAGACCCGGCTTGAAGCTGATTTTTGCAGAGAGCGTGTTCATGTCTGAATGAATTTCATCCAAAAGTGCCTTTTTGGCAGGGGTCTGCCCACAATGGGCCTGATCCAGTTGGTCTGGGGGATTGGGGTATTGGATACATAAACGGATGCCCTGATAGGCTTCCCTGCCAAAGCCATTTATCGTCGGCCCAATCACAATCGGATAAGTTGCAATTTGGCCTGACAGCATCGGTTCATCGGTATCATTGCTCAATTGGCGTTTGGAAAAATACTGATCAATTTTATCATCAAAGCGGTCAAACTCAGTCGTGTAAAGCTCGACTGACGATTCGACCATTTGCTTAAAACCTTGCGGGTTCAAAATATCACTGTTTAAGCCACTGTTGATTTTTTCACGTTTGGGATTGCCCAATGGCGGGTGGTAGGTCAATTTTTTAGTTGCGGCCCATTGTTGCCACAACTTTTTTTTGCGGTCCATGATCTTTGAGAGATTCTCAGACTCATTCTCAGGCTCACTTTTCCCACCTTGACGGAACCAGATTAAAACCAGCGGAACAAACACGAGCATACAAATGAACAAAACAAGAAGGAGATGCTCAAATTCATCCATAAAAAAACGTTTACTCCCTTTTTTCGACAACCTCATTACCCCGCTATAACCTGCGTCCCAAGCGAGTCAGCGTGAAACCTGTGTTAGGTTCAGATTTTTCAATATCCAATCTTGAGATGATGAGATGACATTTCCCAATCCATAAGCATTGAGAAGAATCATTCCTTCTATCATGACAAAAATGAAATCAACCATTCCAGTACGGTCATCATTTTCTTTCAAATCGAGAGAATGAGTGATCCATTCACGAATCATCTGCACCATACTTTCAATATAGACTTTATCAAGTTGAATATTTGAATTTTGATACGTTGCCAACTCTAACCAAACATTAAACAATTGCTTGTAGTTTTCATTGCTGATGAGGTCCGGAAGCTGTTGGATAAAATCCTGAACCGACATCCTCTGACCCGTCTGAGATTTTACAAGTTGGATTGAATCTTTCAAAATTTGTTCTAGGGCAGAGAGTATCAGCTCTTCTTTGTTGGTAAAATAATGCAAAATCATACGGTCACTTGTTTCTAAGTAAACAGCAAGCGGTCTCAGACTCAAATTATACAAACCGTTTTTGAGTATATATTTAGCTGTTTTTTCTATCAGGAGATTTCTTTTTTCTTCGCGATGATCCATTTATCCCTCTTGACAATAATTGTAGCAGTCGCTACATTGTATAGTATGTAGCGACTGCTACACAACAAGTACACAACAAGCCCTGTGAGAGGATGCCATGCAACAGAACAATCGTATTGATGAGAATGGACTCGGTCGCCTATCACCCAATGCTGTAAAAATACTGCTTATAGGGGTGTTTGGATTATTTTCAGCATTTACCTTGTTCGTGGTTATTCAGCAAGGTGTTATTTCTGTCTTTGAAAACCAATTTAAGACAGCTGGTGGAATTCAAGTTTTTCTGGATCTCGTGATTATGTGTAGCCTTTTTTCTGTCTGGATGTACAGAGATACAAAAGCAAAAAAACGCAGATTTACGCCGTGGTTTATACTGACTCTACTGGCTGGATCAATCGGACCCCTGTTGTATCTCATTACCAATCAAAAGAAATAACACGTTCTGCCCTGGAGCTCAGTGATTATGCTGGCAGTCTGGTATTCAAGGTTTTCAGTTCGTCCGGCCAGGCAGCCATCGGCAAGTTTCTAAAATGCGCATTGTACCAGAGCCCTTTTTCAAAATACCCCGTGACGGATCGGGGATCTCCCCGGTCCTGCAAGAACGTGAGCACATTTTCCAGAAAGGGTTCGCAGTCCCATTGGCCCGCTTTATAGGCATATTCGCTCCATGTGGCCAGGCCTTCGTCATAGAGCCAGCAATCCGGATGGTCTGGGGCCGTGGTTTGAAACTTGATCCCATTTGAAAAATAGAGCAGATGCGACCATTCATGTGCCAGCAGGCTGTGCAATCTTTGCAACACCACATCGGAAGGCTCTTGGAGAGTGAGCACCACAAAAAAATCGTGTCGCAACACGGCATGTTGATTGACGGTTTCTGAAAGCTCCGACACCCATTCAGGCAGATCATCGTTGTGGCAACATTCGCTCAGGTATTGGGCGACGATGCTGCCTAGCACTGAACCGCCACTTTTGTGCTTGTCGCCGTATTCGATAAAATCATCGCTTTTCAGAAACGCCCCTACATTTTTACGACGCACGGCATCATCCTGCCCCCAATTGCTATGCGGCAATCCTGGGCATCCGCCCAGATAATCCAGCAGCACCTTTTGATGGGCTGTCACAGGAAAATAATGGTAGTCCTGAGCCTCAAACTTCAGTTCGAAGCTCTCTGCAACCTTTTGCAGATGGCTGATAATCGCCGGTATGCCTAACTGAAGCTGCTGATGAAAATGTTGTGTTTCCATTTCATGGATTCCTCTCTAAAAAACCAATATTCTCAGGGTTGAAGGTGGATTTCTTCAGCCGCATTAAAGATAACTTTTAATCCTTCAGGAATTTTGTTGTACAGCGGATAGATAATATAATTGAGATCATGGTCATGATTCTCAAAAAAATAGGCTTTTAGATTGGTTTTGTTTGCCAATTCAAAATCTTGCTTTAATTCCAGAACACCTTTAGCCGGAACATTGGCATCATACTGCCCATGAAAAACATAAATTGGCAGATTCAGCTTTAGCAGTTTCGTCTTGTTTGCTTCAAGCTTAAAGTAGTCTTTGGCCCACTTTGAGGTAATTCGAAAATAATTTTTCCATATCCAGGCGTCATCATTTCTATCAATAGCGTCAAACACATCCTTGCGTTTGTCTTTTAATAATAAGGCGATATCTTTTTGACTGATAAAACCATCTTGATCCGGATCGAGGCTTTCAAATGATTCATTTTTTAAGACTGACTTGACGATTTTATTGGGGTCATTCAGAAATTCTTCCCGGGAGACTTGTTGGTCGTTGTTTCTATCAAAATGACGATTATAAAAAACCATGGAAGAACCCCCAGAGAGTTGCCATTCCATAATATTTTTTAAGTTATCATGACAGTATCCAGCTAAAAACAAGGCTGAGATAGAAACTTTATTTCTTTCAGCAACAATTGGGGCAATAATCGAACCAGAACTCCAACCAAGCAAGATAATATTGCTCTTACTTAAGCGTTTATCTTGCTTTAATGCTTGAATGATCGATTCGAGATCTTTAACTTCGTAAGAGGGCAAATAGTTTTTGAATTTTTCTTGATCCACATCGTCAAAATACGGAGGCGCGTTGCCAATACTTGTCCCTCGTGTATTGTACGAAAAAAATGCAATACCACGCTTTGTTAGTTCTTTGGCAAAAAGGTCATAGTAGAGAAACGTATTTTCTCCGATCTTTCTTTTATTCTCAAAGGTATTGGGGCCTGTTCCTGGCACATAAATGAGGAGTGTTTTGATGGAGGCCGTGTTTTGAGGTAAGTGAAGCTTTCCTTTTATCGTTTCGTTGTCAAAACTTTTGATTTCGACAAGATGAGACAGATCATTTAAACTCTCATCTGAGATGGCGCGTTCCTCTGATGGACTGGCAAAACTGGAACTTGCGAATAGCGTAAATAAACATAGGAAAATGATGATGTACTTGAACATGACGATCCCCCCTTTTTAGCTTAAGTAATTAAAGAGCCGATTTAGCTTCGCTGATTCAATATTGATGACCTTTACCCGATTGAATGGGGAGCGTCGTTAAGCAAATCTCCTTTCAAAGCATTCTGGGCTGAGATAACCCAGTGTTGAATGAACTCGTTGTCGATTGTAGAAGCTCTCAATATATTCAAAGATGTGAATACGG
>JBIKWL010000218.1:0-6666 GCA_044356335.1 Candidatus Sericytochromatia bacterium | reverse complement strand
TCAAGACCACAGCCCGAATCACACCGTTCAGGCCAGGCGCATCACCGCCGCCGGTATTAATTGCAATGCGTTTGGTGTTTCGGTAAGCCATGATTGTCCCCTTGTCTGGATATATATTTCAACATTTGGAGTGAGCATAACAGATTTTGCGGGCAATTGCATTGAGTAAGATCAGATGTTTTCCTTTCAGGGATCACGTGATCGGTTCCTCGCGAGAGCGCAACTAAACAGGGCTAAGTTTGGTTTTTTGCTCGGAAAAGGAGGAACAGTTTTGACAATAAACCGTTCCCAAATATTTGTGATAGTGTGCTTGTGTTCCACAATCAATCGCATTGCCACACCCATCACAGAGAGCGCCAAACTCCATCTCGATTGACTCATATCCATCCAACGGAAATTCTTGGCCAAAGGCAATTTTGGGCCAAGCTTCTTTTTTGACAATCTGGGCACGATAGCTTTCTTCTAAAGCCAACCAGCGCTGGATCAAATGCGGTGGGAACTGATGTTTGTGCAGGGTATTTTCCATCAGTCGTTCGCGATGATCAAAGAGTTCGTCAGAAATCACCATCCAATGATGGGCATTGCGGGGCAACTCACCAAAATAGACATCTTCACCGGTAAAAGCCTGATAAAGAAAAGCATATTGTTTGCCCGCAACATGTTCTTTTGTGACTTTAAAATAGGGGGCCAATTCGGGATCTGCATAGACCAAATCGTAGAAGTCACTCAGGATCTCGGCCAACAATACCCCTTCTCCCAACGCATGCCACATTTCAAAATCGGGTTCAGGAAAAACATGGCTTTCTTCCAGATATTGCATAGACTCAGATTTTGAACCCAGGTGAGCACCGGGGGTTTCAAAGGCATCTGAGAACAGCCGTTCTAAAGCGGTACCCGCTTGCAAAGCCCCGACCCTTAAAGAATGAACCATTTCTGGATGACCGCAGGCAAATACCACCCAATGGCTTAAATCTGTATGGGCTCTTAGAGCCAAGTCATGGGCTCTACCTGCGGAACAATGAGCCGGAGTATCGGGACCAGAAACACAGGGCACATAATGAAAAAAAGAGCATTGGTTGACTAAGTCACGCAATTTAGGGTCTAAATAAAGCCCGTCTACCGTATGACTGCCATGATAAAGCCAGATAGGGGCAGCATGCCCACTGTCGAGCGCATCTTGAAGAATCGCCCAGATCGGGGCGAGACCTGTGCCCGTTGCAATCAAAAGCAAAGGAGAGTCTCGATATTCTTCACGATAATAGCAATGACCTTGGGGGCCTTGAAACTCGAGATTTAATCCTACCTGCATTTGGCCCTGAATCCAAGAGCTCATTTGTCCCTGAGGCAAAATTTTAATATGCAATTCAAGATATGGCTGATGGCGTGGAACACTGGCCAAAGAATAGCTTCTGATCAATCCATCCCAGCGACGCAGGTTGATATACTGTCCCGGATGATAATACAGGGGTGTTGCTGTTTCTAACAAAACCCGACAGACATCTTGACTTAGCATTTCTTTGCCAATCACAGTGGCCCGACTGAACAGATCGTGAGGGTCTGCAGGCAGAAAAGACATCTCTGATTCAGGCACACACTGACAAGCCAAAAGGTAATTTTTGTCGATCAAAGCCGAACGCAAACCTTTTTGTGCAGGCTCTGAAACGGTTCCCTGCTGGCAGCGCAATGTACAGACTTGGCAAACACCTGCACGGCAAGAGAAAGGAAAGGCTATACCTTGGCGAAGAAAGGCATCCAGTACGTTTTCATTGGGGCGGGTCTGAATGCTTTGACCTTGATAGTGAATAAGTGCCATCTTTTAACCCCCAAACAGATTTTTCAGAAAACCTTTCCCCTTTTTTTCTGGCGTGGCCGTCAGAGGCTGAGATACATCAACAACAGGGGGAGGAATTGACTGGGTCGATGTTTGTTGTTTTTCAGGCCAAACACTTTCACCTCCCTCATAAAGTACTTCCAAGCGATTAAATAGGTTAATCAGACTTTGATAATCAGGATAACGATCCTCAGGTTTTTTTGCGATTAAACGCAAAATGACTTCGCCAAGGGCTTCGCCAACTTCAGGGTTTCTCTCCTGAGGTGGAATAGGCTGCTCATATAAATGTTTATAAATAATCTGGGGAATGGTGTCTCCATTTAAAGGCAACTCCCCTGTGACAAGGTGGTAGAGTGTTGCCCCCAAAGAATACATATCTCCACGAAAATCGAGGTTTTCAGAGTCCTGTTCGGGAGGCATATAATAAGGGGTTCCATGAATGGTACCCATTTCCGTTGTTTGATAAAGATCGGGAGAATCAACAATTTTAGCCAGTCCGAGGTCGGCGAGTTTAACATCCCCATTTCGGCTCAACATGATATTGCCAGGCTTTATATCCCGATGTATGATGTGAAACTTTTGAGCATAGTCCAGAGCGGGCAATACTTTTTGAATGATCCGAATCGCATTCAGGGGTTTAATTGCCCCACTGCGCTCAAGTAATTCTTTGAGCGTTGGACCATCAATATATTCCATAATCATATAAGTGTAGTTTTCATTGCGATCTGCATCCAGCACACGTACCAGATTGGTGTGATCGAGTTTAGCGGTATTAATCGCTTCATGCAAAAATCGGGCTTCAGCGTCTGACGATTTTTCGACCAAACGGGGAGAAAGAATTTTGATGGCCACATTTTTACGCAAAAAAGAATGGAATCCCAAATAAACCCGCGAAGTAGCCCCACTGCCCAAAACCGAAGTTAACTGACACTTCCCAACCATATCACCCGGTTCTGGATACTGTAAGCGACGCTTGCGTGCAGCAGCCCGCTCTGCTGCTGCCTGCTCTGCTGCGGCCCGCTCTGCTGCTGCCTGCTCTGCCGCGGCCTTATCTGCCGACCATTGTTGGATAAGCTTGAGAAGCGTCTCTGGACGTGAAAAAATACGGCGTGAATTGTCTTTGTTGAGACTTCCAAACCCCTGCTCTAGCACCTTGAGACCCATTAAAGACTTGGCATTGATGATTTCATGCTCAAGCAAAAATGCTTGCAATTCTTTATTGTTCTCTTGCAAGTAGATTGTGAGCAGTTTTTGTTCTTCATGGCTGATTAATTCAGCCATTTCCAAGACATCAGAGAGGTGAATTGGCTCTTTCTTCATAAGCAGCCCTCAGCTATATCTGAGACCAAAGTTTTTTTTGTAATCACTCAGTTGACTCTGTTATTCCCAAGTTTCGTCTTGTTCTCAGATTAACACTGGCGTTGAAAATCAGATGTCCCAAGTTGGAACCCTTCAGAAATATAGCAGGAATTGATTCGCAAAAATAAGACAGATCAGGGGCATTGAAATCCAGATTTTGAAAGCTGAGAAAGCAATTAATCACTTTTGTATCACGTTCTATCAACCGGCAATCTGTTACAAAAATTAACAATCAAAAATAGCTTAAGGACAGCCCCCCAAAGAGGGTTGGCGTTCAGTGTAAATCAGCAAAAATTTCAGCCAAAAGCTTGAGGGTGTAAAGCCGATTCAATTCACTCAAACGGGAGATATTCAACTTGGCAAAAGCCCGCTCGCGGTATTCGCTGACCGTCGAAACGGCAACATTCATTTTTTGGGCAATCTGGGCCCTTCCTGCATCATGTAAAACCCACCAGAGGTAATGTGCTTCTTGATGCGAAAGTTTCGGCAAACGTAGCTGATGGTGATACTCACTCAATGTATCCGCAGACCAGCCCGTGATTTTGCGAACCTCAGGAGAAAAGAAGGTTGCACCTGTATACACAGAGTAAATCGCTTCGAGCAGAATCTTGGGGCTTTCAATTTTAAAAACCATACCTTGGATACCTGCCTCCCAGAATTTATTCAGGACCTCTAGATTTTGAGTTTCCCCAGTATAAATAATGACAGGAATATCAGACGCTGGCTTCAGCAGCGGTAAACTAAGATAACGTTCTCTGGGAGACGTCAGCCATACGTCCAAGAGGAGAATATCTGGCTGCAAATCCTGTTTTTTGATGCGAGCCTCTTCAATAGAAGTGGCAAAACCGACCAATTCAATGCTCTCACCTTCCATTTTACAGAACGTCAGATAATCATCCAAACCATGTTGAATCATGGGGTGATCATCCACCAATAGAACACGAACAATTGAAAGAAAATGAGAGAAACCGTAATTTTGATTAATAGAAGACAAATTTAACTTAACCAAATTTATATTTAAAGATAAGGGTAATCATATGCATAAAATTTAAAACGTATTGTTGACATGCAGCATCCCGAGTTTACCACTGAAAGATAGACTTTCACCAGCAGAATGCGGGTGCTGTTTACAGGGCAAAAACACGCAGGTTTCGATAATGCACTTAACATTTGACATAATCCTGTGTCAAATGTTATTTTCCTGTTACAATTAGCAATTGTTTCAAAACCCAATACTCTTTGGTTGAATCACAAAAAATGTCAAAAGCGCTCTCTCATTCCATTTGTTTAGAAATCAGTTCACCTCTCCTTGGTCAGCAAGTCAAAGCATACTTAAACGAGCAATTTCCCAATCTGTCTATTTTTGAAGGACTTTCCCCAAATTCTCCAGATAGGTCATCACCCGCTCTTGTGGTGCTTGAACACCCTTTAGCGTCTGTTGATAACCTCAGTTGGCTGGAACAACATCCCGTTCCCGAAAAAGTGATTCTCTTGTGTGCAGATCGAGATTTCCTGCCTGAGGCATCTCCTTATCAAAAGCGAATTCTGGCCTGTCTGCCACCCCATCAACTCACTGAATTGGCTGAGCAGATAGCCAAAGTATTCAGGCATGACTCCCCGTTAAATTTGGATCAATATCAAGGGCTGAATGTTTTGATAGATTCTGCCATGGACGCAATTGTCATTGTTGATAGCCATCATTGTATTGAACGCCTAAACCCTGCTGGAGAAAAGATGTTTTTAATTTCAGAAAGTGAGATTAAAAAAAAGCCACTTAATTTACTCATTCCACCCAGATTTCGTTCTAAACACAATGATAAAATCGATGAATTCTCGAAAACAAGTTTAAGCACACGAAAAATGGGTATGGATGAGTATGTTTGGGGACTGCGTTCTGACGGTAAAGAATTTCCAATTGAAGTTTCGCTTCTGCGCTTCGACTTAGATGGGCACTTACATTTGGGTGCCATTATCCGAGATATCTCAAAACGTTTACAGACAGAGCAGAATCTCAAAGCTCAAGCTCAACTGATCGATCTGATTGAAGATGCTATTATTGTTGAAGATTTGGAACAACATATACTTTTTTGGAATAAAGGAGCCGAAAAAACATATGGTTATAAACGAGATGAGGTCTTAGGAGAGTCCATCTCAGAACTTGTTTTTCAGCAGGTCCAACATGATGCGTTTATTCTGGACAACAAGCAATCCAAAGACGACAAATACACTCAAATTCTACAAAATGGTTATTTTAGCGCTGAAAGCTTAAGTTTTACTAAAACAGGTAAAAAGCGTTTGGTGAATAGTCGCTATATTCTGATGACAGATCAGCAAGGTCAAGCAGAGAGCATTCTTTCAGTTCATACTGATATTACCGCTAAAAAAGAGCTTGAAGCTCAGTTATTGAGATCTCAGCGAATGGAAAGTATTGGTACACTGGCAGCAGGTATTTCTCATGATCTGAGTAATTTACTCACCCCGATTCTCTTGACCTCAGAACTCATGTTTCAAGATCCGACTTTATCTTCGATTCAGCAGCAGCAATTGCTGACAATTAAACAATGTTCAGAACAAACCCTGGATATCCTGCAACAGATTTTGACATTTGCACGCCGCTCTGTTCGCCCCAAAGAACCCGTCAACCCGTTGGATATTCTTTCAAAAATTCAGCGCATTATCCAACGCACTTTTCCCTCGCATATTCGCATTCAGACCCAGATAGAAAATGATCTCTGGTACCTGCATGCTGATGCTCCCCAGATCGAACAGTCTTTATTAAACCTTTGTGTCAATGCCAGAGATGCAATGCCTGAAGACGGAGAATTAATCCTTTTATCCCAAAATATCTTTCTGAATGAAAATGCGCCGCAAAAACCTGCAGATGTTCCCTCTGGACCTTTTGTCTTATTTTCAGTACAAGATACAGGAATGGGTATTGCAAGTGAACATTACGAACAGATTTTTGATCCCTTTTTTACAACCAAGCGATTGGGACTCGGCTCTGGACTTGGTTTGTCATCATGTTTGGGAATAGCCCGTGACCATGGTGGTTTTATTCACTTTCACAGCAAGCAGGGAGAAGGCTCTTGTTTTCAAATTTATCTTCCAGCCTTACTGGTAAGTGAGTTGAATCCCAAAGAAACGCCCGTTGATATTGCTTCTTTGCGGGGACAGGATGAGTGGATTCAGATTGTTGAATATCCGCCAACATTGGCAAACGTACTGAAGCAGACCTTGAGTCATCATGGCTATCAGGTCATGATTGCCAACAACGCTCTCGAGGCCATTGTTCAAGCCACATCTAATCAAGAGAGTTGTTTTGCTACATTGATTTCGCTGGACCTGCCCGATATGAAAGGAGCGCTCTTAGGGCAAGTACTAGAGTCATCCAGAAAATAAATTTCAAAAGCCCAAGAGGCAATGTTATCAAGGTTTAAGGGCAGACAAAAGCCCCCAAAAAGAGATAAAGTTCATCA
>JBIKWL010000090.1:0-22479 GCA_044356335.1 Candidatus Sericytochromatia bacterium | reverse complement strand
TGGCCGGGCAATTCCCCCTGATGCGCCTGATCGCCCCGGATCTCTTTCAAATGCTGCTCAGCCGCGATCAGCAATTGACCCTGATGCAGGTCGTGCCCAAGCGCCTGTTTGACTTTGACGAAATGGTCAATCTCTGCGCCGAGCTGCGCAAAACCCTGGCCCCCGAACTCAAGAGACAGGGTCTGACCCTGCATATTGGCGGCCCTGCCGCACTCACCCTGGACTATAACGAGGCGACGTTCAGCCACAGCCCGCAGATCTTGCTCGGGGTGGTGGTTTTGACCTGGATTGTCTTGCTGATTTCGCTGAGGTCTTGGTTTATCGCGCTCAAGGCGATTGTGCTCAATCTCTGCTCGGTGGCTGTGAGTTATGGCGTGATCACACTGATCTTTCAAGAAGGACTCATTCCCGCGATTGCGCCCCAGGCGATCATGGCCTATGTGCCACTTTTGCTCTTTTGCCTGATCTTCGGCCTCTCAATTGACTACGAGGTCTTTCTGATGACCCGCATCCGCGAGGCCTACGAAAGTGGAGAGAGCAACGAAGAGGCCACGGCCACGGGTATTCGCGCCACAGGTGACGTGATCACCTATGCCGCTTTGATCATGGGTCTGGTCTTTGGGGCCTTTACCCAGGTCGAGATCAGCATTATCAAACAGCTGGGCTTTGGTCTGGCCACCGCCATTTTGATTGATGCCACCCTGATCCGCATGGTGCTGGTGCCGGCCTTTATGAAAATCGGCGGGCGTTGGAACTGGCGCTGAGCCAGTATAAAGCCTCATAACATATTTCCAAGTGCCGCAACAGACAACAAATTGAGCCGCATTTCTGAAAGCTTGATTTTTTTAAATGTATGATATACACTTTATTTATAATCCAATAAAAGTATTGTATGGTATTGCTATCAAATACATCAGCCAATGAAAATGATGGGGGTCTTTATTCAAAAATGAGAAATTCTAAACTATATGCGGGTTTGCTGTGCTTGAGCTTGATTTTGGCCAACGGCTGTACCGGGGCAAAAGTGACTGATTCTGGCTTCTTTATTCCAAAACCCAACAAGACCCCTGAACCAAGACCCATGATGACACCAATTCCTCAAACTTCAGCGTCTCCCCAAGCTTCAGCCAACCCAGGAAGCAGCCCATCTGTATCTCCATCTGCGTCTCCCTCAACAGCCCCTTCTGCCAATTCGACAGAAAGTGGGCAAAAAGAAATCCGTGTGGCAGCTGAATTACAGACAAAGCTCTCTCAAGCATTGGAGTTAAAAAGCGAGCCGCTGGCCTTGAGTGGGGAGGTTTTGTCTGCTGACGGAAAGGTCTTAGAACAAGCCGTCTGGACAGTCAGTGACAGCAGTATTGCTGAAATCAAAGAAGGCAAACTCTTCCCTCTCAAAGACGGTCAAATCACCCTCAAAGCATCCTCTAGCAAAGATCCTGATCTCTGGCGCGTCTTCTTTATTCGCGTCGGAACGTTAGAAGTACCCCTGACAGATGCGACCCCTGCCAGTGGCTCCAATTCAAGTGTTCAGTATGAATCTCTGGTCACTAAAATGGGAGAGATCTCCAGCTACGGAAAGTATCTATTTGTGCCTGACCAAACCAAGAATCAAATCAATATACTGGATACCTCCACAGGTAAAATCACCAAAAAAATTGGGGTTTCACCCGATCCCCAAGCCACAGAAATCAATCCAAATGGCACCCGCCTTTATGTAGGCAGCAAAACCAGCAACAATGTGGATGTGATTGATCTCAACAGCATGGAAAAGATCGAAACCATTTCTGTGGCATCCCCCGTTTTTGATCTTGAAGTGGATAACTCCCAATTGTATGTTTCTTATGAAGGTGCAAATGAGGTTCAAGAGATCTACGATCTCACAAGTAAAACAAAAACAGCCTCTTTGCCAACCACAACAAAAGGCAAAGCTTATCTGCAGTTGAGCGCAGATAATTTCTTATATGTTGGCAACACCAGTTACTCTGTTTTCTTGTATAAAGTCGCTTTGGGGGGAACACCAACCGTCGCCTTGACGAGTGAAGCAAATAAACTGGGTTACACCTTAAAAGATATGGCGCTCAGTCCCGATGGAACCCGTTTATATTTGATGTCCAATATCGCCAACAGCTACGTTCAGGTTGTGGATACTTCAGACTTTAAAGCCAAAGGCAGCCTGGAAAGTGGCGGTTATTTCCCTTACCACCTGGATATCAGCCCGGATGGCAAATATGTGGCTGTTACAAGTTATATTTATCTCTTTGTCTACGAAACGGCAACCCAAACAGAGGTGCATAAGCAACGTTTTAGCCGCATTGCCAACCAAGCGGTTTTTGCAGCAGAGGGCAAATCGGTGGCTGGAACCTTTGATCGCTCAACTTTAGGCGAACAATTGCTCAAATTTACCGATGTCAGTGGCTTTTCAAATCCCTGATTGTTGCGTCTAAGCCTGAGAAGCCTGATTCTTCTGCATTTTGGCCCAGCTATCGACCAGCCCAATCGTGCGGTTAAAGACCGGCTTGCCGGGCTCTGAGTCGGCATCCATGCAAAAATAGCCATTGCGCAAGAACTGAAACAGATCTCCCGGCTGGCCCTCCGTCAAAGCCGGTTCAACCCAAGCCTGAATGGTTTTCAGGGAATTCGGGTTGAGCTGCTCAGCAAAGTCTTTTTCAGAGTCGGGGTTTTCAGGGAAGAGCGGCTCATAAAGACGCACTTCGGCGGGCTGGGCATGGGCTGCTGAGACCCAGTGCAGGGTGCCTCTGACCTTGCGGCCATCCTCGGTCCAGCCACCCCGGCTGAGCGGGTCATAGCTACAGCGCAATTCGACAATCTCGCCATTTTCGTCTTTGACCACTTCCTGGCACGTCACGTAATAGGTGTGTTTAAGGCGCACCTCTTGACCGGGAGCCAAGCGGAAAAACTTCTTGGGGGGGATTTCCATAAAGTCCGAACGCTCAATATACAGCTCACGCCCAAATAACACGGGGCGGGTACCCGCTTCGGGATCTTCGGGATTGTTATCGGCCTCAAAGGTCTCAAATTGACCTTCGGGATAATTGGTGATCACCAATTTGATCGGATCGAGCACAGCCATGCGGCGTTGCGCCGTCTGGTTGAGCTGATCGCGCACGCAGGACTCCAGAAAAGCCAATTCAACAATGCTGTTGCTCTTGGCCACGCCGACTTTTTCGCAAAGCGTGCGCAGGGCAGCAGCGGGATAGCCGCGGCGGCGCATCCCACGCAGGGTGGGCATACGCGGGTCATCCCAGCCACTGACATGGCCCTCATTGACCAAGCGCAGAAAATAGCGCTTGCTCATGATCGTCTGGGTCAGGTTCAAACGGGCAAATTCAATCTGTTGGGGGTGGCAGGGCACATCGAGGTTGTCCAAGAACCAGTCATAGAGCGGGCGGTGATCTTCAAACTCCAGGGTGCAGATCGAGTGGGTAATGCCTTCGATGGCATCGGAGAGCCCGTGGGCATAGTCGTACATGGGGTAGATATTCCAGGCATCCCCCGTGCGGTGGTGGTGGGCTTTTTTAATGCGGTAAATGGCCGGGTCACGCAGATTCATATTCGGCGAGGCCATGTCGATTTTGGCGCGCAAAATCCGGCTGCCTTCATCAAACTCACCGTTTTTCATGCGCTCAAAGAGATCCAGATTTTCTGCAATTGGGCGCTCACGAAAGGGACTGTTTTTGCCGGGCTGTTTGAGATTGCCCCGGTATTCGCGAATTTGCTCAGGGGTCAGATCGTCGACATAGGCTTTGCCCTGTTTGATCAGAGAGAGAGCATAATCGTAGAGCTGCTGAAAATAATCAGAGGCAAAATACAGGTGATCGCCCCAATCAAAACCCAACCAGCGAATGTCTTCCTGGATCGACTCGACGTATTCCACTTCTTCTTTGGCTGGATTGGTATCGTCAAAACGCAGATGACAACGCCCACCGTATTTAACGGCCGTGCCAAAATTCAGACAAATCGACTTGGCATGGCCAATATGCAAATAGCCGTTGGGCTCAGGTGGAAAGCGGGTGATCACAGTGGTATGTTTGCCACTGGCCAAATCGCCGTTGATAATTTCGTGAATAAAATGGGTGTGGGTTTCTGCCTCGGCAGCTACATGCTCTGTCATTGTGTCTCGTTTGGACCTGTTTTCTTTGCTAAAGGTTAGATAGTTAATTATCACTCAGGCCGAACAGGGCTTCAAGGGATTGTTAACAGAAGACCCCAGAAAGAGAGACTCTGATCGTTTTTCCCCCTTTTTTTTGCTTAATCCTGTTACAATGCTGAATAGACCTTGCGCTGCCCGGAGTTAAATATGCAGGAATTTACCCAGAAAAAAGATCTTTGGCCCCAACGCCTGATGGTGGGCACCACGCTTTTGAGTTTGACGCTGGTGGCGTGCTCTCCCTCTCAGGCCCCAACTGTGAGCAGTCCCGGAAGCGCACCAACACCGGTGGTGCTCCCCCCCTCCCCTGCACCTATTTCAGCGCCCAACCAAACACCCGCTCCGGCCCGCACCATTCGGCTCAAGTTTTTGGCCGACGCAAGTCTTTTAAAGGGCTTTGGCATTAAACAAGTGACGGATGTGGGCCCCTGTCAAGCGGCACTGACAGCCGTACAAACCACCCTGACCGTTCCCGGCGATCTCACAACCGAAGCCACCAATAATTTGATCGCAGCCGGGGTGCAGGTTCAAGACACGGGCCCCGAAACCCTTTTAACATTTTCAAACACCCTGCAACAATTGGCCCAAGACACCTTGGGGCTGGATTATACCTTGGCAGATTTGCCCGTGGGCACATCGGTTGGACAAACCGTGTTTAAAGACGCTCAAGGTGGCGAATTGGGGTATATCGACTACTCGGTCAATGTCACAGATTTGACCGGGGCTGACGTGACTGTACAATTGAAGTCCAATGGGGAATCAGCAGCCCTGAGTCCCTGCCCCAAAGTAGCCGCTCAGGTTACGGGCGCGACCTTAACCGGGACTGGCGGAGATATCGCTGCGGCCACCCCCACGCCACCGCCGATCCCTTCAGCCACCCCCACCCCCGCAGTTCCCCCGCCCAATGTCAGTACTTTGAGTGCGACCACCGGCGCCATCTTTGATTCAGTTGTGATTACAGGGCTCAACTTTACCAATGCCAGCTCCGTCAAATTTGGCAATCAAGAGGCCTTTTCTTTTTCGATCGACAGCGATACACAAATTACGGCCCAGGTGCCCAGTGGATTTACCTCGGGCACGGTCAAAGTAACCACCCCCGGTGGCGTTGCCAGTTCAACGGAAACATTTACCTTTCAGGCTTACAGCGGCCCTCCGCGCATTTTGCACGTCGATCAAGCCGCTGCCGCAGGCGGATCCGGCAGCAGTTGGGGCACAGCCATGAACCGCCTTGACATGGCCATGTATATGGCTCAGGCGGGAGAACAGGTCTGGGTTGCTAAAGGCACCTATAAACCCACCAATACCGCCGACCGCAGCAAATCGTTTATCTTGCAGCAGGGAGTGGCACTCTATGGCGGTTTTGATGGTTCAGAAACGGATATCAGCCAGCGCAATGTCGAGTTAAATGAAACCATCCTGAGCGCAGATCTGACCGGCAACGACAGTTATAGCGATGCCGATTTCAGTGATGTGGCCGACAACAGTTACCATGTTCTGATTGGCGCAAATAACGCCACGATTGACGGAGTCACGATTGCTGGCGGCAATGCAACAGGCAAAGTCCCCCACGATCGGGGCGGCGGGCTCTACAATATGAGCGCATCCCCGATCTTAAACAATGTGCGTTTCTTGGAAAACCGCGCCAATTATGCCGGGGGGGGGATTTACAACGGCAATGGCAGCTCGCCGCAATTGAGTAATTTTTCCTTTAACAGCTGTTTTGCCCAACATGCCGGGGGTGCTGTTTACAATACACCGGGCTCGACCCCCAGCTTCAGCAATGGTTCTCTGGGTTATAACTCAGCCAAACACGGCGGCGGAGTCTTCAACGACAGCACCTCTCCCACCTTCAATACAGTTCAGTTTGTCTCCAATACTGCCACCTATTTTGGGGGGGGCATGTGCAATCGCAATGGCTCTTCGCCGGTTTTGAACACGGGCATTTTTCAAAACAACCGCGCCAGTTTGGGAGCGGGCATGTACAACGTGGACGGCTCTTCACCCACCATTACCGGTTTTTATTTTTTAATCAACAAAGCCGACAATGGCGGCGGTATTTTTGCCTACAACAATTCAATGGTCAATATCAGCCAGTCCACATTTAATGGCAATTCAGCCACCTATTATGGGGGCGGAATCTATCTTTACAAGGCCTCTGCAGGTCTGGCCCAATTGAACCGCGTGGCTTTTATCAACAATACCGCCCGCGATGGCGCTGGGATGGCCATTCGCAGCAATAGTTCACCCGTGATTAGCAATGCTGTCTTTGCCAATAATGCCGCCTCAGCCACCGGCGGTGGGGTGCATGTCACGACCCAGGCAGCGCCGGTTTTTAGACATATCAGCATGTACAAAAATGTGGCTCCTCAAGGCGCAGATGTCTTTTCATATATCTTTGCCAATGCCAGCTTTTTCAGCAGCATTATTTGGAATCCTGGCCGCGCCAAACACGTAGATTCACATTCGGGCAGCCAAGTCACCATGACCAACTCAATCGCCAGCGATCTGACGAGTATCAATGGCTCCGGCAATAGCACCTCAGACCCGCTCTTTGTCAATTACCTCGATATAGATGGGATTGATGATGCGCCGTTAACGGGCGATGACGGCCTGCGTCTGGCAACAGGCAGTCCCGCTTTGGGAGCCGGTGTCGCTGCCGGCATGCCGGCCACAGACGCGCTGGGTGTCGCCCGCACGTCGCCGCCCGATCTCGGCGCCTACCAGGGCAGTTTTGCCCCACTCTTGGCCCCGCTCGTGATCGAAGATTTGGTGGTGGGCACAGGCAATACCGTCGCATCAGGCAATACGGTGACCGTTCACTATATCGGCACCCTCACCGACACAACGCAATTTGACAGCTCTTACACCAACAACACACCCTTCAGCTTTACAATTGGTACCAATCAGGTCATTCCCGCTTGGGAGCAAGGCCTGATCGGCATGAAAGTTGGCGGCAAACGCAAATTGACCGTGCCGCCTCATTTGGGTTATGGCTCAAGCCAGGTAGGCCTCATCCCCCCCAACTCCACCCTGATCTTTGAAATCGATTTGCTGAGCATCCCCTAAAATCTGAGACCTGTTTCAGGTTATGATGAAGCAGAACTAAAAGCTCAATTCTCGCAAGATGAAGGACGAAAACCATGGCCAAAATTACCCCCCGTGCCCAGGATTACTCCAAGTGGTACCTGGACATTATCAACCACGCCAAGCTGGCAGATTACGCTCCTGTTAAAGGCTGCATGGTGATTCGCCCCAACGGCTACGCCATCTGGGAAAAAATGCAGGCCGCTCTCGATAAAATGTTCAAAGATACAGGCCACGTCAATGCCTATTTCCCGATGTTTATTCCCGAACATTTTATGCAAAAAGAGGCCGAACACGTCGAAGGTTTTGCTCCTGAAGTCGCCGTGGTCACTCACGGGGGTGGTAAAAAACTCGACGAACCGCTGGTGATTCGCCCCACCTCTGAGACCATTATCTGGAGCATGTACAAAAACTGGATTCAGTCCTACCGCGATTTGCCTCTGCTGATCAACCAATGGGCCAACGTGGTGCGCTGGGAAATGCGCACCCGTCTGTTTTTGCGCACGACTGAATTTCTTTGGCAAGAAGGGCATACAGCACACGCCACCCCCGAAGAGGCCGAAGAAGAGACCATGAAAATGCTCAACGTCTATGCCACCTTCGCCGAAGAACATATGGCTGTGCCCGTGATCAAAGGCCGCAAAAGTGAATCTGAAAAATTTGCAGGCGCAGTGACCACCTATTGTATTGAAGCCATGATGCAGGATACCAAAGCCCTGCAGGCTGGTACATCACACAATTTGGGCCAAAACTTCTCCAAAGCATTCGAAGTGACCTTTCAAGACCGCGATGGCCAACTCAAACATCCCCACTCCACCAGTTGGGGTGTGAGCACCCGCCTGATCGGCGCTCTGATCATGGCCCACAGCGACGACAAAGGCTTGATTCTGCCTCCGCGTCTGGCCACTGTGCAAGTTGTGATTGTGCCAATTGGCCGCAGCGAAGAAGAGTGGAACAGTGTCTGTGAAGTGGCTGATGGTATCCGCAAAGAGCTGGCAGCGCTGGGTGTGGGCGTCAAACTCGACGACGATCAAAAACAAAAACCAGGCTGGAAATTCGCAGAATACGAATTGCTGGGCATTCCCCTGCGCATGGAAATTGGCCCCCGCGACGTGGAGAGCAAACAGGTGATGGTGGCCCGCCGCGATACCGGCGAAAAAGCCAGTATCGCCATGGCTGAATTAAGTGCGCAAATACCCGCTCTGCTGGATAGTATTCAACAGGGCATCTACGACAAAGCCAAAGCCTTCCGCGATGCACATATCTTCAATGCCAGCACTTACGACGAGCTGAAAGCAATTATCAATGCCGATCAAGGCTGGGTACGCGCAGGTTGGAACGGCAGCGCGGAAGTGGAAGCCAAAATCAAGGAAGAGACCAAAGCCACGATTCGCTGTATTCCCTTTGAACAGCCCGAAAACCTCGGCACCTGTGTTTATTCGGGAGAACCGGCCATGTATGAGGTTCTTTTTGCCAAAGCGTATTAAGCCCCTCTGGCTGATCGGCACGCTGCTATTGCTGTCCCTGCTACTCCAAGGGGGTGGCTATTACAGTGGCGTGCCGACCCGGGCTCAACTTCAAGAGGCCTTAGAACTGGTGCGTCAACGCAGCAGCCGGGATGCCGACATGGCCTTTTTTGAATTGGATGTGAACTTAGAGAAAAACAAATTGGTGCTGCGCGGAAAAGTCGGAGATGTCGAACAGAAATTGTTGATCCTCGCGGGTTTTCAGCAGTTTAGTTTGCCCGTGGTCGATCAAGTGGAGATTTTCCCCTTTCGCCAGGTCAGCATGCCTTATGCCTGGGTTCGCACACCTTGGTTGGATGGCCGCACAGAGCCAAAAGCAGAAGCCCCGCTCAAGACCCAATTTTTGTTTGGTAATTTTTTAAAGGTGCTCAAAACCCAGGGAGATTGGGCCTTGGTCCAATCGGTCTCGGATCGCTTTATTGCTTGGGTGCCTTATCCCGAAATTCTGCCTGTGGCCGAAGCAAAATTTAATGAGTGGATCGCCTTTGATTCGGTCCTCGTTCACACTGCCGAAACCGAGCTCTTTCAAGACGAAGCCCAAACCCAGCCCCTGCTCAAACTCGTAGCGGGTACACGTTTGCCCTTGCAAAAAGTGCTTGATTCGGGCTATCAGGTGCTGGTGCCTGGAGCCACGGGGGCCAATTCGGCCTTTGTCAACAAAGCAGATCTGCGTCTGTTTATTCCCGGCCAGCCGTTGATTGCCGAAGCCCTGGCCGCCGAAGCCAAACGCTGGCTCAAGGTGCCCTATCTGGCGGGTGGAAACACGATCAAAGGCTGGGATGATTCCGCTTGCATCCAACATCTCTACCGTCAAATTGGCGTGCTTTTGCCCCGCAAAAGCAGCCAATTATTGCCCCTGACACTGGCAATTCGGGACAGCAACCAACTCAAACCCGGCGATCTGTATTTTTATGGCCAACAGGTAGGACTCTACCTGGGCAACGATGATGTCTTACATGCTCTGCCCGAACAGGGACAGTTTTTGGTTTCCAGCCTGCACCCAGGCAATCCGCGCTACTTTAAACCCTTGCAAACAGGCTTTAAACAGGGAGCCCGTCTTTTATTGGGCAATTGAGCGAAGGAGTTCTTATTCCAGCGCTTCTGCTTCGGGTTTAAACAGCGATTCCAAAGAGCGGTGGAAAAAGAGCCAGAGCGCAGTGAGTGGCAAAACGCCATAGTGCAAAGCCAATTGCCAAGGCGCCAGCGCCCGTTCACCCAATAAAGGCAAGAGACCCGAAATGGCCCGCAGCGGTGTCACCTCAAACAGAGCTGGCTGCAAAAGCGGAAATCCTGCCGCCAAGAAACTCAAACTGAGCAGCCCTGCGAGCAATAAAAAAAACAGCGGTTTTTGCAAATACCAGAGCGCAAAGGCCAAACCCAGATAAAACAAACAAAAAAGACCCTGCCAAAGCAATTGCAGCGCAGAAATTTGGCTTTGCATGTCGATCAGTCCCCAGACATTGCCCGCAAAGGCTGTCAGCAAGAACCCGGTCACCAGCAAAAAAACGCTGTGCTGCTCGGCGCCAATATGCCAAAATTCAGGCTCGGGGGAGCGGTACGCTTGGAGGTACTCTTTGGGGTAGCTAATGGTATGTACTTCTAATGCCATGTTTTCATTCAAGCATATCCGGCCAAGAAAGCAAACCCCTGGCCTGCCATTCGTGGGCCTGCGCCGCTAAACCCAATTCAGTCAAAATGGCCAAACTGTGTTCGCCCAAATGGGGAGGCGGCAAAAGTGCCACCTTGCCGCCCGGAGGCTCAAAGGCCAGGGTGCGCAGCCCCCTGATGCACCCAGAAGCATCTCCTGCAGCAAGAGGTGATTCCAGCAAAAGCGCTTGGGCCTCGGGCAGGGCCAGGGCCTCAGAGACGCTGTGCAGGGCCCCTGCAGGCACGCCAAGGCCACAGAGCCCTGTTAGCAGTTCTTCGCGCTGAAGTCTCTCTATTTGGGCCTGCAACAGCGGGTGCAACACCTGTCTAAATTTGACCCGTTCGGGATTGGTGGCAAAACGGGGATCTACACTGAATTCGGGGCAATTCAAAAACTGGCAGAGCTGTTGAAATTGCCGGTCGTTGCCAATGGCCAACATGATCTGACCCTGATCAGCTGTGGTGTAAACGGTGCCATAGGGCACAATACTGGGGTGCTCAGAACCCATGCGCCGGGGGTCTTGTTTGGCTACCAGCCAAGACGCCGCCTGATTGGCCAGCGAGACCAAACCACTTTGAAAGAGCCCCACGGGAAGATAAGCACCCTGACCACTGAATTGTTTTTCCAGCAGGGCTACCAGCAGCGCCTCTTTGATTTGGTGGGCCGCAAGCAAGTCCATCAAAGCCACCGGCATTTTGAGGCCAGGCCCATTGGCCTCACCATTGAGCATCACAAAGCCCGTTTCGGCTTGAATCAAAGCATCAAAGCCCGAGCGTGGGTTATCGGGCCCATAGCCGGTTAAATGGGCATAGATCAGGCCGGGATTGAGCGCAGATAGGGAGGCATAGTCCACCCCGAGTTTTTCTGCGTCCCCAGGCTTGTAATTGGCAATCACAATATCTGCCCGAGCGGCCAGTTGGCTGACAATCTGCAGGGCTTCTGGCTGGCGCAAATCCAAGACCAGCGAACGTTTGCCCCAATTGACACAGGAGAAATAAGCCGAGATATCCGAGTCGGGCGCCTCCTGTCTGAGTCGCCAAGAGCGCGTCACATCGCCGCCCGTGAGCAGGTTTTCGACTTTGATCACCTCTGCACCAAGTTCGGCAAAGAAGGCTCCCACAGCAGGGCCCGCCAGAACAGAGGCCAATTCGAGCACACGCAGAGACTTAAAATAGGGTTCTTTCACAGCTGACCTGCTTTTTCGCTGATGGTTTTAAGTGAATTTTAAGCCAGCCTTCAAACAGACTCAAGCCTGTCTGGAGGAAGTCTCAAGTTTCGGGCTTTAAAGTTAAAAACAGAAGAGAATACAACGAGGTTTTTAACATGAGTGATATGAACGTTAGCCGACCAGCGGCCCCCACATCTTTGCCGACCACGGCGGCTCCCACGCGCTCACGTTCTCTGACCTCTGTGGGGGCTCCCAGCAAAACGGAGAACCAACCCGAAGTCCAAAGATCCGCCTCTCAGCCCCAGCTCTTTAAAGCCCCTCAGAGCACAGCGGATCCCGGCAGCGAAGCCCAAAGCAAAATTGAAAGTATCCCCAGCAGCACCGTGGGTCAGAATCAGCAACTGATGCAAGCCAGCCGTGATGCAATTATGCAAGACGCTCCCGCAGTCAGCGCCACCGATAGCATCACCCCCAGCACAAGTGCTCCCACTGCCCCAACCCTTGAGCAGAGCATGGCCTCCTTAAAAAGCCGTTTTGACAGCAGTATGGTAGAACTCAGACGCACAGCTGATGGCTGCCCGGATATTACCCCAGCCAAATTGCTGATGGCGACCCACAATCCATTGGCCTCTTCTGCTGCAAAAAAAGAAGCTGAGTTCTTTCGTTTCTTCTGCAAATCGGAGTTCTCTACTGAAAACACAAATTTCTTCGACAAAGCCCACGCCCTCAGCAACACGGATCCCAAGTCAGAGGATTTTGATACCCAAATTTCCCACCTTTATAATCACCACCTGAAAGCATTGGGTTCCACAGAACAGGTCAATATTGAATGGGGTACGCGAGAATATTTGGCCACCAGCTATCGCCAATTTCAAACCGCCCAAAAAAATCTCGAAATGGATCCAAGTCCGGCAAATAAGCAGGCCATGTCTCTGGCCCGTGCTCAGATGCTGACAGGGTTCTCTGAATCAGTCAAAGAAATCAACGGCTTGATGCGTGATACCTTCCGACGTTTTGAACCCGTTTCAGCCGACACCCACAAGCTCCACAACAAATCAATCGTCAGCATCAGCGCCCATGAATACAGGAAAGAAAACATGGCCAAAATGCGCGGAGATCAAATGAAAAAAAATCTCAAGCTCTATGACAATTACAAAAAATCACTGAAAGATCCCAATTGGGAAGAAAATGCCAGAATTGCACAAAGGCGCAGAGACAAAGTTACACAAAACATTATTCGTGAGAGTGGTGCACGCCCTGGCACCCTCAAATTCGGCCTCTACAATACCTTTGTTCGTCCCTGGAAATCTTGGTAATGATGTTCAAACATTTAAACACCCTCGCCAACTACACCCGCCCGCAAGCCCTGGCCAAAGCCAGCCCCAACAGTCTCGGAGAGATCGCCGCAGTGACAGATCTAAGTGAACGCCGCCAACAGGCCGAACAGGACTATCTGACCGGTTTGGGCAAGCTCAAAGAGGCCGAACTACAGGCCTACCGCGATAAAAAAGCCTTACTCGCAGCCTACCGGCACCTGGCAACAGCCGTTCAAAAAAACCGCAATGAGCCGCGTTACCACACGGCATTGGCCTATCTGCTGATCTTGATTGAAAACCCCTCACGGGCCCTGCAGCACATTGCCGAAGCCCTGCGGCTGGACCCCACCAATGAGCGCGCCCTGCTCCTGCAAGCGAACCTTAAAGAACTGCAACAGGCCTCTCCCGAGCGCAAACGTCTGGCCAGTTGGCACACCTTTCAGGGCTTGCCCCAACCCACTGCCAGCGAAGACTTTGACGATCTCTATGACGCGGTTGAATTTTTTCTCAACCAAGAGGTCAAGCTCATGATGCAGACCATGGTCTCTCCCCTGCCCAGTCTGGATTTTGAACAGATGCTCGAACAAGAGCAGGTCTACGAGCAGCTGATTGCCCTCGAAGAGATGGTCAACCAGAAATTGCAGATGCTCGATCATGAAATGGATATCCAGACCTTTGAATCCCTGCTCAAACCCCTGCACCAGATGCAGGCCCGCTTTGCACAGGCCCTGGAAGGGTACGCCCTGTATCAGATGCTGCTATCTGGCATTGAAGAGGCCCAAGAACAGGTCGAGAGGCTCAAAGAAGCCTTGGAGCAGGGCGCACACCCACAGGAATGGCAAACCCAGCTCGACAGTTTGTTGGATCTCTGTGATGAATTGGCAGACCAGATGGATCAACTCTCAGAAACCCTTTCAATCCAACCGATTGAAAGCCATTATGAGGCTTTGGTCGCTCAGGTTGAGCGCCTGCAGGACAGAATGGACGAATGCACATGAAAAACACCCTGATCCTACGGCCTCCATCTAAAACCGCTTTGGCCCCAGATTTTGGCTCAAAACTGCAAAAATACCTGCTCTATATCTTGGCCGAAGTTCTGTCTTCAGAACCCTTGCCCAATCTGGCAAGTAAAGGCGCTCTCCAGCAAATCGGAGCCGAGAAAACACTGCTAGAAACGCATTTAAGCCTGTTGGCTGCACCGATCGATCTGCTCAGCAAGCAGGAAAACACGGCAGCCCTGACGCGCCTCTGTCAACCGCTCTACCAACGTTTAGAGCTGCTGACACAAGCAGAAGAAGTTCATTCACTCTTTGCTCGGCTGCAACAAGATCTGCCTGAGATGATCTTACAGGTCAAAGCCTTGACCGCACATTTGCGCTTCAGTCCCTTGGCAGAAAGGGTGGTCACCTCTCAGGTGGAATTGGAAAACTGGTACCGGCGCTGTGATCATGTGGCCAATCAATTGGACCGTTTGGAGCGTTCTGGGATCAAAATTCAAGCTTTGGAAAACCGCTATGTCGATCTGATCATCCAGGTCGGAGAATTGCAAGGAACCCTCGACAGACACTGGATTGCTGTCGCTTGAGTGATTCAAAAATACAGGAGCAAAACAATGCAAAGCCAACACTTCAATCAACTGGCCCAAGAGGCCCAATCTCTTGCCGCTGAGCGCGAAGATCTGCTGGAAATTCTCTATCAACAAGGCAAAAGGGCTTTTCAAAGAGCCCTTGAAAGTGGTTTTGAAGACAAACTTGCCCTAAAAGAAAGTGGTGACGCCTTTTTTCGCATGTTACAACAAGACGAAGAAGACTACCGTCCCCATTTATTCCTGGGCTATTTTTTAATGCTGATGGACGATTATGAGCAATCCGAGGCCTTTCTCAAACGGGCCCAGGCCCTCAATACAGAAACAAAAGCAATCCCGCAATTGCTCAAAACCCTGGCTGAACAAAAAGAATTGCCTCAGTTTAAACACATCGACCTCTCTCTGCCCCTCGACAGACAAAATCCAGATCTTGATCTGCTCTACAGCGAATGTGAGGCTTTGATTCAGCAGCGTTTTAAAACCGTTTCGGCAGCCCCATGCAGTTCCGCTCTCGATCCAGCAGAGCTGGCAACCCTCAAAAATCGCCTGCTGGGACTGGAACGCTTTTGGGAAATTGTCCAACCGGTCTTGGATTTTCTGGCCTCCCATCGTGATCCAGAGGCCCTTGCAAACTTAGTCGCCCCCCTGCGCAGCCAGCAACGACAACTGAGCAGCGCCTATGACCAATCCGAACAGCTGATCCATCTGAAAAAAGAGCTGGGTCAGGCCACCAAAACCATCAGTGAAGAATTAAAAAAAGTGCGTTCGCTGCGCAGCCCAAAAGACTTTGAACATTTTGAAGTGACACTCGAAAAAATCTACGATCAATGTGATCATTTTGCCGATCTCGTCGACAGTCTCGGCAACCAGAATCCGGCAGTCATCACCTTGGAAAAAGGCTACGAGCGCTTGATCAAATTTGTCAGCCAATTACAAAGCGAGTGGGAATCGCAAAAGCGCCGTTTTCCGCAGGTTCAGCTCTCGCGCTGATCGTTTGGGGCAAAGACCTGAACCTGGTTGCGGCCTTTTTCTTTGGCCGCATACAGGGCCTGATCCGCTGCCAACAAGAGTTCTGTTTCTTCCTCGCCCCGGCGCGGGACCAGGGTTGCCACCCCCAGACTGAGAGTGACAATGCCCTGATGGGCATTGTGCGGGTGGGGCAATGCCAAATCGCGAATGGCCTGAGCGAGGTGTTCAGCCACCTCTTTTGCCCCAGCAGCATCGGTTTCGGGCAATATCACCGCAAACTCTTCGCCCCCATAACGGGAGACCAGATCTCCCGAGCGGCGCGCCTGATTCATCAGGGTTTGGGCCACCTGAATCAGGCAAGTGTCTCCCTGAATATGCCCAAACAGATCGTTGTACAACTTAAAAAAGTCGATATCACACATGATCAAAGACAGGGGTTTTTGCGAGCGAATACTGCGTCGCCATTCTTGGGTCAATTGCAGTGCAAAAACCCGGCGATTGGCAATGCCCGTCAGCCCATCTTGTTCAGCCTGCCGGGCCAAGGTCAGTTCTAAATTTTTGCGCTCGGTGGTATTGCGAAAAGTCACAGCCAGACCATCTTCCAATTTGACCGCAAACATTTGAATCCAGCTTTCAAATTGGGAAAAATAATGCTCTCTGTTGAGGCTCTCGCCGGTCTCAACGACCTGGACATATTCTGCAAAAATGCCTTCACTCTGGAGAAAGGGGAATTGGGTTAAAAGGTGTTCACCCAGGAGGTCTTCGCGTTTTTTGCCCACCATCTCAGCGGCAGCAGGGTTGAGTTCAAGCCAGCGAAAATCGAGCAAATGCCCTTCGGGATCGCGCACCGCCTGATAGGCCATAATGCCATCGAGTGAGCTGTTGAGAATACCCGCCAATTGCCTGCGCTGCCTGAGAATGGTCAATTGAGCCTCAATCCGGGCCAACACCTCGGCCTCTTGAAAGGGCTTGGAGATATAGTCGACAGCACCGACATCAAAGCCTTTGACTTTGTCGTGCAATTCGTCGTTGGCGCTGATAAAAAGCACGGGAATGTCCGCTGTGTCCGGGTCGGCTTTGAGCTGGCGACAGACTTCATAACTGTCCATCTCGGGCATATTAATATCCAAGAGAATCAGGTCGGGCTTCTGTTTTTTGGCGGTACTCAAAGCCCGCACCCCATTATTGGCTGGCCGAATTTGGTAACCACGCTCTTGCAAAATGGCGATCAACAGTCGCAAATTATTGGGATTATCGTCAACAATCAGGATATAGCCAGACATAAAAACAGACCTTCCTCAAGAAACGAACACGTCTGCGTATCATTCTAGCATTTCAACCCCAGTGGTTTTCAGCAAATTTTAAGCCTCTCTTGGGTCTCTCCCAAGGCTATCTGGGGCGTCTCACAAGTTGGCAAGTTTAAACTAAATATCAAAAGAGCCAGAGCTCACTCTGGAGCAAGATGCCGAACCAAGGAGACAGACACATGCAGATGAAACAATTTGAAGTGCTTCAAGCACAGGCCCGCCAAGCCCAAACCTCTCGCCACAAGCAAGGTCAGGATGTGTATCAACAGGCCTTGGTCTATTTTCAACAGGTGATCAACAGTGAATTTCAAGACAAAGAGGCCTTAAAACAGAGCATGCAGCTTTTGCACAAAACCCTGCATTTAAACCGCGAAGATCACCGCCCCCATTTGGTTTTGGGCTATATCCTCTACCTGATGGATCACAACACAGAAGCAGCGGTCTACGCCCATCAGGCCCAAGCCCTGCAGCCGCAAGATCAACACACCCGGCAATTATTGGCCTTGCTGACGCCCACGGCTCAGCCCCAGGTCTTTGCCGTACAGGCCAGCAGCCATCACAGAGGTCTCGATTTCGATGCCCTTTATGATCAGGTCAAAAGCCAAATTCAGGAAAAATCCCAACACATTCTCTCCGTGCATTACCATCACCTCAAGCCGAGCCTGGATCCCGAAATAAAACGCCAATTGGAACATATTCACAGGGCCCTGGGGCAATTTATCCAGCGCACAGAGGCAGCATTAAATACCCTCGAAGCAGAATTTGACCTCTCCGAATTGGAAAATGGCATGCGCCCGCTGCAAATGCGTTTAAAACAATGGCAAAATTGGCTGCGGCTCTCCGAGCAAATGTTGGCACTCGAAGAACAGATGCAAGCTGAAATTCAGACTGTGCGACAATGGACCGAGCAGACCCGCCAAGGCAGACCCCGATCAGAAAAAGAGCTGGATGCCCTCTTTGATCGCTGTGATCGCCTCGCTGACCGGCTCGATGCCCTGGAAGCCGAAGGGATTGAAATCAACACCTTGCTGGCCCTCTACGAGCGCTTGGTCAAAAAAACCGACGCCCTGCAAGACGCCTTAGATGAAATTACGGCCGCGGCTTAATCTGCTTGAATGTTTGACTGCTTTCACCCGCGCACAGGCACTGTAAGCAGAAAGTGTGCCAAATCAGCCAGCGCAGCCTGATCTTCAAACAAAAGCGAAGACCGCTCTAAAATGTCAGCACGCAACCGGGCATTCAGGCTTTTGTCGGAGGCCACTTCAATCGCACGGGCAATATATGCTTGGCGGCTGTCTACCACACAGTCCAAGAATCCCATTTTGCGATAACAGCCCAAAGTCACACGGCCATGTAAACGTTCGGGGTCTGGCCAAGTAATCGTCGGAATGCCACAGGCCAGCGCCTCATAGGCAGTGGTGCCACCGCCAAAATAGAGGGGATCGAGACTGACATCCCCAATTTCAAGCAGATTGAGATACTCCTCGACTTTGAGATAGGGCAAAAACCAGATCCGTGACATGAGTTCGGGCAAATTGCGCTCAAAGCGTGCCAATAAAAGCCCGCGTAAATAGGGATGGTTGGGATTGGTCAACAAAACCAAATGCCCCGACGGATCTTGGCGCAGCAGATCTGCCAGCAGGTTTTCAAAATCAGGCTGAATTTTGTGCATCAGGTGCGGACAGATATAGAGATTGCCTGTTTCAGGCAAACCATAGTCGGACCGCCCCCATTTTTGAACGCGCTCAGGCCGGTAGAAATAAGTGGGCAGCGTGGGGTTCAGCCAGAGGGACTCGCTGTAAAACTGCTGGGGATCGCCGGGGGGTTCAAGCAGCCCCGAGGAGAGAAAATAATCCATTTCGGGCTGGCCAGTACTGCCAGAACTCAACCAAGAAGTACATTGGACCGGCGCCAGTCGAAAACTGGCCAAAAATGTTTGCATCGTCTGCTGGGCATTGGGCTCGGTCAGATAGAGAATATCCAGCTCCAGCTTTAAAATCTGCTCATGGGCTGTGAGCAAATCCCCATCAAGCAAATGATAACTGAAGTTGCGCTGAAATAGCTCTGGCGAAAAATGATGTGCGCTGATGGGATAGGTGTGGATGATGTGAATCTCCAAATCCTCAGCGGGCAAATGGCGCAGCAGGCCCAACATAAATTTGAGCACCGCCCCCGAGGGCCCCAAAACAAAACCCACCCGCCGGCGCGAGGCACGCAAGGCCTTGCGTGAGGAACCCGGCAATTCAGGCAAAAGCCGCTGCAGGAGACTCCCCAAGCGCTGCCTTTCGGAATGGGGATTGTAGGCCGTATAGGCCATGTTTTCAAGCGGGATCCAATTCAGCAAATAGAGCCCCAGATTGCTTAAGTCTGGCTGAATGCGGGCATCAGCGGGCAACGCTGCCCCAGCCAAAGTTTGCAGACATTCCCGCGCTTGCTGCAGATAATGCAGCTGATAATCACGATCCGGTGGAAAAACAGACACCAATAAGTCCCGTTTTAATTCCCAGGCCAAGCGATCCGGCAAATCCGTTTGGGTGAGGGTCTGTTCGTAACAGTCCCGCGCCTCTTTGAGATAACCCCTGTTTTCGAGAAAATAACCCAGTTTGTGAGCCAATTGCAGACTCGCCTCAGGAAAAAGCTCCGCTGAGAGCTTCATCACCCGGTAGAAATAAAGCGGGTTTTGGCTGACCTCGGCCTGCAACAAACGGTCTGCAATCTCATTGTCTTTGCTCAGATGCTGTGTGCCTTGAAAATACAGGTCTTTGGCCTGATGACTGCGTCCCAGCTCGGCCAGCAGGTCTCCTGTTTCTAGGCGGGCTTTGAGATCTTCGGGTTTTAAATGCAAATAACTCTGCCAGTGCTGAAGCGCGGCAACCGGATCACCTACTTGATACGCCAATTGACCCAGCCGGTAATGAATCTCAGCAACATGGGGGGTGGCCTTTAAACTGCGCTGGAAATAAGCGCGGGCTTGCTCGGGACGCTCCAAAAAGTCCTGGCAGAGCACCCCCAATTGGAAACTGGCGTCGCTCAATTCGGGAGCCAGTTTTAAAGCCAGCTCAAAAGCCCCATAAGCGGCTAAATAATCTTGCTCCTGTTGCAGGGCAAATCCCCTTTGATAGGCGTGCTGGGCTTCGGTCAAAGACATTTTCACCCTCCCCAATAAGACCTTGCCTCGATTATAACAGGTCAAGTTGGCCTTGGAAGTGGGCGCACACAGCTCAAAAAAGCTGAAAAAACTTAAAAACAAGTTATATATCGTTTAACATTTGGGGGAGCCCCGCAGGGTTACCGCTTAAACTCACGATAATCAGGTATCGAAACAGCCCCTTTGGGGTTGGGAGTATGTTCATAAAAGAGGAACCCATGCCAACGGTCCAAAACCTGGGCTGGGTCCAGCGTTTGACAGGTCTGGGCGAGAGCAAGCCCCAGCCGCCCGCCAAAGCGCCGGATCCGGCTATCAATCCGTTTCAGAGCACAGATCACCTGAATTTATCCAGGCGTTCCAGTTTTGGGCTTTCGACCATTCGCCTGATTGAACCCATGGACGAGCTTTCAGGGGTCAAAAGCAATGCCAATCTCACCCCGCGCCAATGGCAATTGCAGCGTTCCGCTGACTTCCAAAACGTCTTCCGCCATTTTGATGTCTTGCCAGGAAATACCCAAAAAGGGGTGCTCAGCAAAATTGAACTCTTTATCGACAAATACCCAGATTTTCTCACCCGTTTGCAAAAAGTAGACAATCCCAAATACGGGGCCGGGTTTCAGTTCTTTTTTATCCCCCAAAAAGATGATTCTCGCTGGCAGGACGTGCCCAGTGGCGTGCGCGGAACAGGGGGTGATGTCAGCTACACGGGCATTGTCTATTCTTCACCCACAGCCCTGATCAAAAAAGATGGATTTGTGTCCCGAGGTCTGCAAGCCCTCTCTCGGGCCGCCATGGAAGTCGTGGGAGATGTCAAACCCAGTGTGGGCGCCCTGGACGTGGGGGGCATGTTTACCGACTCCTCTGAAGACACCTTTGCTCACGAAATGGGGCATGTCTTACACAGCTATTTCCTCAGCAACCAGGAGCAATTGGAGATCTGGGCCATTTATTCGCTCTCCAAATCCGCAGAATCTGCCAATCAGGGCTTTATCACCGACTATGCCCGCACCAACCACATGGAGTTCTTTGCCGAAGCCGTCGAAGCCTATTTCCAACAGGACTCTCAAGGCAAATTTAATGCCCGTGACCACCTCAAAGAGACCAACCCCCGCCTGCATGATTTTGTCAGACGGGTACTCGATCCCGAGGCTGAGCGTGGCTTGGCCCAAGACCCAGCCGTCTCGGCCTGGCTGATCGCCAAAACCAAGGGCCTCGATGCCGCTACAGCACTGCAGAGCCTGGGCATTTCAGGTGCAAAAAAAGACTGCAAATGCGCCCAACACGGGCATTAAGACCCTCTCTGCCTTACTGTTTTCCCAAACAAAAAACCGGCGTTATTAACAACGCCGGTTTTTAAGTATTTAAACGGCTTAGTTAGCTGCGGCCCATATCCCGCATATGGCGGAAGACCGCTGAATAATCGCCATTGGTGACGAGTTTGTTCAGCTTCTCGGCCTGCAGGGCGGGAGGGGCTTTTTTGAGACCTGGGTTGGCTTTTTTCTCAGCGGCAGTCATCACACTGAGCTTGCCATTGAGCGCGCCAGCGCCATAGCGATAGGCCAGCAAGAGCTTGGCTGTTCCAGCGTTATTGGCGCCAGGAGCGACGTCTGCGGCGCTGACATCGTGGCCTTTGGCTTTGAGTTCGCGCACAAGCTGGCCTTTGAGATAACGCGCTGTCTGGGTCAGACAGACTTCGGGATCATCGAGCTTGGTGCGGGCCGAACGATCGGGGGCAGAAGTGGGTTTCATACCTGTCACGCCCATGGCGCTGCTGCTGTGTTTGGTGTTCAGGCCACAATCGGATTCTTGCATCGCCATCGCAAAGAGAATGCGGGGATCGACGCCCTCTTTTTGCCCGACTTTGATACAGGTTTCGGCAATTTTTTCAAATTTGGCACGGTTGGCGGCGCCACCTTTGCCTGTGAGCTTGGCGGCCAAACCACCGGGGCCATTGTCAGATTCAATCGCACCCATCAGGGTGTCTTTGGTGACAGGCCCAGCACTGGGTTTGTCGGGGAAAGACAGGGCTGTGGCTGCAGAGCCATGGGCGGCAAATTTTCCAGTGAGATTGGCATCACCACCTTGGGTGGCTGGCGTGTTGACGCCACCTTGGCCACCTACTTGACCACCTACTTGCCCACCCAATTGCGGGGGGCGGCTGAGGGGTCTGGGAGAAGTAATCGGGGCCAGTGAGCCGGTCCGAGAGGATGCACCTTGTACCATAATAAACCTCTAATCCAGGAATTGCTGGACTTGTTTGGCCTGACCCTGAGCAGGGGCAGCGGGAAGGGCAATGGTATCACCCTTGTAGAGCATGTGGGGATTCTGGATCACGTCTTCGTTCATGTCCAAGATTTTGTTCATGTACTTTTCTAAGTCGTTGCCGTTCACATTGTCTCCCAATTGGGATTTGGCAATCGAGGTCAGATTGTCACCGGGTTGAATGGTATAGACCTTGTTATTGGGCAAAGCGATTTGCTGCCCAATAAGCCCCCCCATGAGTCCACCAATAACGGCACCTGCGGATTGAGAACCGTTGAAAACAGCGCCCGCCCCCATG
>JBIKWL010000217.1:0-6686 GCA_044356335.1 Candidatus Sericytochromatia bacterium | reverse complement strand
ACAATCTATGAAATGAGGTCAGATGTCATGTATGGCGATCAGAAACCGCCTATCTCGCACTACTTCTTACACAGAGAGGTGGCCTAATGATGAGCTAGGGCACACGCATCTTCTGTTGAAGAGCAGGCCAATGTTTCACACGAAATCAGTTCTCACACCCGCGATAGGGCTTCAGATAGCGGTGAAATTACCCATAAAATGCAAGAGATTGAACAATACAACCAAGCTGCCGCCGAAATTATCGAAGCCTTACAAATGAGCAATCAAGAGGTGGTTCAAGTGGTTGGGGATTTAAGACAAAATTGGAATCTTGAAAAAAAATATATTCTTTCAGACGTTGAGTTGAGACCTCATATCGAATAAACTTTAAGTGTAAACAAAAAATACAATTAAACTTCTAAGGAAAAATATGATTACCTTTGGCCTGAACTATGATGTGAAAGATGAATTTATTCCCCAATTTTTGAGTGTCGCCAATCAGGTTTTGGAGATGATGCCCAGCCTGGAAGGGCATGTGAAAACCGCGCTTTATTCAGACGTCAATAGTCCCAATTCGTTTATGATCTATTCAGAATGGGAAAACGATTCAGCCTTTCGCGCATTTATGAAGTCGGATGCCTTTAAAGGGGTGCAAAACATGACCCGTGATATGTTGCTCAACCGCCCCAAACACAAAATCTACGAAACCAAAAATATGGAGCGCCCCGCCTAAAATTCTCAAAACCGCTGCTAAAGTGCGGTTTTGGGTATCTGCATCGTCACGCAGTGAACGGCTCCCCCACTGACAATCCAACTGTCAGAGGGAATCCATTTGACCTGATACCCGGCTGATTGATAAATCTTTGCCACCACTTGTTCATACCCACTGTGCAGATGTGCATCTGGGTAGTTGCCGTTTGTCGGCAGATTTTTATATTGGGGTAAAAGGGCTGTGCCATTGACCAAAAGGGAGTTTGTATAACTTCTCACCAGTAAATTGCCCTGATAAAGCATGGGCGCAGGCATCGGTAGGCGCAAGATCTTAAGCTCGGGAATGGCCGTATTGGCTTTCTGAGCCAGACTCTCGGGTATTTCTTGACCCGAGGCATCGCGGCCTGTGGCCTGTTCATCAAGAAAAGTTTGGATCACTCTGGCCTGGGTTTGCTCTAAGACGGGAAGTTGTTCGATCGTGGCATCACTGAGTTGGTGCACCAAGAGGGTTTTTTCGTCTAAAAATTTGGCCCACATATCGATATGCCCTGTGCCCTCTCCTGGCAACGCATTGACAAAAAAGCTCTGCTGACTGAGTTGGCTGGCAAATTCATTTAATATATCGCTCTCAGTGTTTAAAGGGCGGCTGTTGCGAAAAACCTGGCCCAAATTTCGCTCAACCACGCTGCGAGAGGAAAAACAAAGCGCTTGGGTGCACATCAGATTTCCGCCTTCGAGGGCCAAAGAAAGCTGACTGGTGAACACCGTTTTTTCGGTCAAGGGGCCCAATGGGGAGTTCAAAATGCGTGAAAGCGAAGCGGGAACACGATCGTCTTGGCGCCGATCGGGATAATAATAGCTGTTGAGCAGTTTGTAATCGAGTTTGGGCCCCGAATAATCTGAAGTGGGCAAGGTGGCCAAAGGCCCATAATCTCGGCTCCAAATGCTATCGGTCGCCAAAGGCAGGGCGACAAATTTTTGCGCCAGTGGGAAAATTCCCAAGGGTGAGAGCGTAAATTGCAAAGCCTGTTCGGTCTGTTTGGCCAGATTGGCATCGGTCCCCAACATCCAAATATCACTCTGGGCCTGGATCAGGGCTTGTAAAAGTGGCAAACCATTGCTGTCTGCCATCACGCGGTCGGAGACAATCACAGCCTGGGTGGGCATGTATTCTGGCGGCAAATAAAAACGGTTTTGCTGGGGCAAATTAAATTGCTGGGGGCGGCAGGCGGGGTTGCCTGGGGGACAGTGCAAGCGGCCTGGCGGTGGGGGATTGTTTTGAGCCAGTGTCTGCAGCGGATTGGGAGAAACAACCGGTGAAAAGGGTTGGCAGGCCGAGAGCACTTGCAATGCACAAACCCCAGCCAGCCAGTAGTGGCGGCGAGAAGCCCCAAGAATGAGCGGTGCAGGTCTAAACACGGTTGATGATCCTTTCAGGTGCTGAGATTAAATTCAGCATAACAGCTGCTTTTGGCCTTTTGCTTGGATTTAATGAACTGCCCCCGCTTGCATAGCAAAAATCAGCACAATGTTGTAAACCTGTTATAGTTCTGAAATACAAAGTTTGACACAGATCAAAAATGGCTTTGATGCAGGGCAGAGACTCTTTCTGATTTTTCCCATAAACTCAAGGTGTAAAGAGGAAAAATCCATGTCCATTCAACCTGCATTGGTACCGAGTCCGTCCCAGCCCAAAACCAGCTGTCAGCACTGTTCCCTGCCGATCCCCTCGGATCTTTTGGCAAAGGGAGAGCTGTTTTGTTGCAATGGTTGTCAACAGGTGTATGGGATTTTGCAGGCCGCAGGTCTCGGGGACTATTACCGTATCCGCAGCCAGGCCGTGAGTATTCGCCAACCGCTTTCTGCCCCTGCCCGCACGCAAAGTTATACCTATCTCGACGATTCCGCCTTTACGACCCCTGATTTTAATTGTGATGGCAGCAAAACCCTGGAGTTTTATATCGAAGGCGTCCATTGCGCCGCCTGCGTCTGGCTGATCGAAAAACTGCCGGAATTGCTGCCAGACGTCAAATCGGCCCGCTTGAATTTGGGCAATGCCATGGCCACCATCACGGTGCCCGCCTCGGGCAACTTTGCCCCTGTGGCAGCTGCAATTGAAGAATTTGGCTACAAACCCTATGCTGTCAAAAATCACCGCGAAGCCGAGGCCCATCGCCAACGGGAGAACCAATCCCTCTTGATGCGCATCGGTGTCGCGGCTTTTTCGGCCGGAAACCTGATGATACTCTCTGTGGCTCTCTACTCTGGCTTGGAAGGGGGCTTGGCCCGCTATTTTTCCTGGCTGGCGTTGCTGCTGGTACTGCCAGCGTTGACCTACAGCGCACAGCCTTTTTACAAAGCCGCTTGGCACCGACTCAAGCTGCGGCAGATATCCATCGATGTACCGATCGCCTTTTCACTGCTTGTGGGTCTGGGCGCAGGGGTTTGGCAAACCTTGACACAGCAAGAGACCTATTACGATTCTCTGGCCATGTTGGTCTTTTTATTGCTGCTCAGCCGCTATGCCCTCAACCGGGTGCAGCAACGTGTGGCGGCAACCCATCCACTGCTCTCTTTCTTTGAACACCAGGTCATTCAAGTCTGGTCTGAAGAACAGGCCCAGTTTTATGCCCTGCCCGTTTCGCGTTTGCAAGCGGGCATGCGGATCCAGGTTCAACCCGGCGAGCGCCTGCCTGCCGATGGCGAGGTGGTGGCGGGCGAGTCGGCTGTGGATATGTCGCTTTTAACCGGTGAAACCTATCCCCAGACCGTCAACGTTGGCAGTTTGGTCTATGCCGGCACCCGCAATGAGTCAGGTCTCTTGGAGATTCATGTCAGCGCCAGTGGCGAAGACACCAAAATGGCAGGCATTTTGCGCAAAACCCACAGCAATTTGCTCAACCGCACCCCGATTGTGGCTCTGACCGACAGGCTTTCTCGGCGTTTTGTGATCGGCGTGCTGCTGGCTGCAACGGGCATTTTTGTTTGGCAAGGTTTGAGCCATGATGCCCTGACCCGCGCCTTGGCCCTGATTATTATTTCTTGCCCCTGTGCCCTGGCCTTGGCCACGCCCTTGGTGATGAATATCGCGATTAAACGGGCCTTTGCTCGGGGCTTTTTAATTAAAAATGCCGCCAGTTTGGAAGTCTTGCCCAAACTCAAAACCCTGATTTTTGATAAAACAGGCACCCTGACTGAGGGCCGGTTTCAGGTTTTAAAAAGTGATGAACTCAGCCCCCAATCCCGTTTGGCCATTGTGGCTCTGGAAAGCCAAGCCGCCCACCCAGTGGCCCAGGCCCTGGTAAGGCATTTTGCCTCTAACACGGCCTTGCCTGAGGTGACCGAGTTTGAGTCCCTCAATACCGGCGGTGTACAAGGCCGCATCGCTGGCCAACTCTGGCAGATTATCCCCTCACAGGCCCAAAGTGAGTTTCAGGTATCGGCGCAGCCCCTGACCCAGTTAGAAGTATTTAAAGACAGTCAATTACAGGCCCAAATCTGGCTGGGAGACCGCATTCGTGTGGGGGCCCGCGAAACTCTGGACCAATTGCGTGAAAAAGGCTATACCCTGGTCTTGCTTTCGGGCGACCAGCGGGAAGCCTGTGAACAGGTGGCCGAAGCCGTGGGCATCGACCGGGTTTATTCCCGGGTCACTCCCGAGGAAAAAGAACAGATTCTGAAACAATTCGAAGCCCCGGCCATGATTGGCGATGGCGTCAACGATATCCTGGCCCTCTCAGCGGCCCGCTTGGGTATCTCGGTCCAGGGTGGGGTCGAAGAAAATTTACAAACCGCTGACGTCCACCTCGCCGAAGCAGGGGTGGCACAAATTCCCGCCCTGATAGAACACGCAACAAAAACTGGCAAGCTGGTCAAGCTTTGCCTCAGTTTTTCCCTCTTTTATAACCTGATCAGCCTCACGGCAGCCGTGATGGGTTGGGTAACCCCTTTATACGCGGCCATTCTCATGCCCGTTAGTTCGTTGACTATTGTGACCCTGGCCGTGCTTGGAGGCAAAAAATTATGAACATCTTAATCCTGACTGTGCCGATGGCTATCCTGATATCTGCTGCTTTTGCAGGCGCTTTTCTCTGGGCGGTCAAATCGGGACAGTTTGAAGATTTGGAAACTCCGTCTCATCGGGCTCTTTACGATGAGAAATGATATTGAGTATTTAGATAGAAAGGTATGGACGAGCGAACGAAAATGAAATCGGAATCGCATTCTGGCTTACCGAACGCCTCGCTGTTCGAAGTTGATTCAACCGGACAGGTTGAATCCTTTGAGTACGATGATAAGGTAGTCAAATATTTTGTAGTGGCCACAATGGTCTGGGCCTTTGTGGCGTTTCTGCTCGGGATCGTGATTGCTTTTCAGCTTGCCGATTGGCGCCTGAATTTTAATCTGCCCTGGCTGACTTATGGTCGCCTACGTCCGCTGCACACCAACGCAGCGATTTTTGCCTTTGCGGGCAATGCTATATTTGCGGGAGTTTACCATTCCTCGCAACGATTGTTAAAAACAAGGCTCTTTAATGACCTGCTGAGCCGGGCTCACTTTTGGGGCTGGCAGCTGATTATTGTCGCCGCAGCGGTGACCTTGCCTTTGGGCATAACCATGGGCAAGGAATATGCTGAGCTTGAATGGCCCATCGACATTGCCATCACGGTTGTCTGGGTCATTTTTGCTGTCAACTTCTTTGGCACGTTGTTTAAGCGCCGGGAGCGCCATATCTACGTGGCAATCTGGTTCTATATCGCCACGATCGTGACTGTGGCTATTTTGCACATCGTCAACTCCCTTGAATTCCCTGTCAGCTTTCTCAAAAGCTACCCGGTCTTTGCAGGGGTGCAAGATGGGTTGATCCAGTGGTGGTATGGTCACAATGCTGTGGCCTTCTTCCTGACCACCCCCTTCTTGGGCCTGATGTATTATTATATGCCCAAAGCCGTGGGCCGTCCGGTCTACAGCTATCGTCTCTCGATTGTTCACTTCTGGGCTTTGGTCTTTCTGTATATCTGGGCCGGTCCTCACCATCTGTTGAACACCGCATTGCCTGAATGGTCTCAGACCGTTGGCATGGTCTTTAGCTTGATGCTCTGGGCGCCGAGCTGGGGCGGGATGATCAACGGTTTGCTGACCCTGCGTGGGGCCTGGGACCGTCTGCGCACCGACCCGATTCTCAAATTTTTGGTGGCTGGTGTGACCTTCTACGGCATGTCGACCTTTGAAGGCCCCTTGCTCTCGATCAAAGCGGTCAACTCCCTGAGTCACTACACAGACTGGACCATTGGTCACGTTCACGGTGGCACCTTGGGTTGGAATGGCCTCATGACCTTTGGGCTGTTGTATTATTTGGTTCCGAAACTCTGGAACACCAAACTCTACAGCGAAAAACTCGCCAATGCCCACTTCTGGCTGGGCGTGACCGCCACCGGAGTCTATATGATCTCCATGTGGGCTGCAGGGATTACCCAAGGCTTGATGTGGCGTGCGATTAATGCCGAAGGCAAATTGACCTATCCCGACTTTATCGAAACCGTGACCCGGATTGTGCCCCTCTACTGGGTGCGCGGTGTGGCCGGTTTGCTCTTCTTGATCGGCTATTGTCTGCTCTTGTACAACCTGGTCAAAACCATTCAGGGTGGCGAAAAAGATCACGTGGTCACAAGCAGTGCAGCCAAACTGCCCTCTTTCACCAAGATCAATGCCCAATTGATTGGAAAAAATCACCGTCTGCTCGAAGGTTTGCCTGCAGTTTTTACAGTTCTGACGGTGATCGCCATTTTGGTCGGCTCCGTGATCGAATTGGTACCGGCTCTGACTGTACAGGAATTCATTCCTGTCAAAAGCGCGATGCGTGCCTATTCTCCGCTGGAATTGACTGGACGCGATCTGTATGTGCGTGAGGGCTGTTATGTCTGCCACTCACAGCAAATTCGTCCCATGGTCGCTGAAACCCTGCGTTATGGCAAACCCAGCACCCTCGAAGAGTC